>BTUC01000072.1:0-21374 GCA_045863575.1 Phycisphaerae bacterium | reverse complement strand
AAATCGCATCGTGCGGCACAACCCTTTGCGCGGGACAGAAAGCTCCTTCTCTCCAACATGGTCGCGCAGAATCTCCGTTCACGCGGCAGCGGCATGTGCGCGCACTTCACCTGTTCAGCGGACAGCTACCGTTGCTGATGCGTCAGGGCAGACGATCAGCGGAATTCAAGGCTGGAACGCAAGCCTTGGACTACAGGAAACAACACAGACGTGACGCCCCAGCGTCACACAAAGGGGCAACCGCGGCCATGACGAGTCACAACCGCCTTCTCAGAACTGCATCTTCGGCCGACGGCCCTACGAGGGGTCCCCACCCTTGAGGCCTATGGCCGGGAATGAACTCTAGGCAGAATCATACATGGCTCCAGGCGGGTTGCAAGCACAAAACTTGAGAAAATCATAAAAAACTCTTCGGCAGCCCCAGACGCTTCTCCGTCACTGACAGTCAACCATAATGACTTGCACGGAGGTCAGAAGTGTGTACGCACAGATGGTCCGTGCTATCCGTGTCAGCCGTGGTGAAAAGGACCTGCCTCAGTGCGGCACCCCCGGCACGAGACAGTAGCGAGCGGTGGGTGACTAATGAGCTCACTGATCGGCCTGTTGATTGCCACCGGACAACTGACGGTTGGCGATTCACGTAGATGCCTCACCTGCCAGGCCGCCCAAACAAAATGGAGTACTGTGGAGGTATCAGGCAGGAGAAACTGATCTTTCGTCCTCGCACCGGGGGGAGGGAAGGGTTATGCGCTCCTGAGGGACAAGTGGACCGGATGACAAAGGAACAAGGGGGAAGGTGAAAAGGGGACATGGGGAAGGGAGACGGAGCGACAACGAGATGGAGAGAGGCGCGGTTAAAGACCTACGACCAACAACCTGCATTCCTGCAACTGGCCAAAGAACTACAGAGCCATCGACTGACGACTGACAACTCACATAAGGTCCGTTGCTCGGCAAGCCCCCACCCCGCCCCCCCCCGGGGCGTACGGGAGGAGGGAGAATGCGGCACGCAATACCTCTACTTGACACTGTCACAGGATAACGAGATGTGGAAACATTGCTCCTCCTCCCCAGGAGTACAAGCCGACCCAGGAAGCTGACGCCGCCCGGATTTGACCTCAGCCCTTTCGGGAGTCTTGCGCGAGTGCGCGAGCACCTGCCGCGTGTTGGCATTGAATTGTGTGAGCCCAGCGGCGACACTGGCGAGGGTGTTCAATGCCGATTGCGGGCACGACCCGAATGGAGGTTGGCTGTTACGTGGGACAAAGCGCGGAACGGTCGGCACACGGGGCCGTTTTTCTCCAATGGAGTCGCACGAGAAAGCGGCCAGTTTGGAGGTCGGCCGCTACAACTCGGTTGAATGCGGGAACTGCCGGCGCCCCAGGCCGCGTGCTATTCAGCGACAGGTCACGAGGAGAGCATATGAATGCCGTATCACCCGAGGTGCTGCGTACGCTGGCACAGTATGACAGCCCGACCATCTGCAACGTCATCGAGCAGTGCGGGTTCCGGCCGCGGAACAGCGGGTACATGAATGAGCGGATTCGGGCGATCTACCCGGAGCTCCCCGCCATGGTTGGTCATGCCGTGACGGCCACATTTCGCTCGTGCACACAGGCCGGTCCGGACGAACGATCTCTGGGGCTTATCGAGCAGATCGCCGCCTGGCAGGAGGTGCCCGAACCGCGGGTGATGGTCATTCAGGATCTGGACGATCCGCCGGATGGCGCGGTGTACGGCGAAATCGTAGCCACGGTGTGCCAGGCATTCGGATGCGTCGGGCTGGTGACCAACGGCTACGCGCGGGACATCCTGCAGGTGCGGGCGTTGAACTTCCCCTGCTTCGCGGCGGGCGTGTGCGTGTCGCACTCGTATTGCCGCGTGCTGTCCATCGGCGAGCCGGTGACCATCGGCGGCGTGCGCGTCAGGTCCGGCGATCTGCTGCACGGAGATGCGAACGGCGTGACCACGATTCCGTTTCAGATTGCCCATCAGGTGGCCGGGGCGTGCGCGGAATTCGTGGAGGCGGAGAATGTGCTCATTGCCGCCGCGAAGGCACGGCCTTTGTCGCTGGACAGCTACCGCGCGGCAGCGGCGGAGTTCGCGAAGCGGATTGATGCCATTTCAAAGCGACTCAGCGGCCAAGCCGCGGATCAAAAAGTGGGGGTGTAAGGGGTGTAACTGAGGGGTCAGGTGGGAAAGTGATAAGGTGCGAAAGAGGGAACGTGAGGGGTGGGACCCTGGGACAAGGGGACCGGGAGACGGCGGGACAAGGGACAAGGAACCCGGCGACACGGACACGGAGTGATGCAGAGACGTAGTGACAGAGAGACGGAGCGATGGAGAGATAGAGCGACGGAGAGAAGGTAACACGGTGACATGGTGAAGGTGAACGGATACCCGACCACGACCAACAACCCACAACCTACAACCAACTACTCACGCTAACGAAAGAGCGACGCGGGGATAGGGGTGCTCAGAATGGGCAGCACGCAGCCGGCGCGTGTTCATGTTTCAAAGAGCTTTCGGCGCAGGATTGCGAAGTGGGGCTCAGCGCCGGCGCGGGAGCGCAGCCAGCCGCGGGTGGCGCAGTAGTTTTGAACGGCCGTATCGAAGAGCACGGGTGAGAGCAGAATGGATGTCGGATGGGGCATGCGGGTGATGCGGGCGAGACGCCAGAGCCGCCAGGCATCCGTCAAAGGAAGGTTCAGGCAGCGCACGGCCCTCCTGTAGAGGGCGGCCGGCTGGAGCTGGGCGGGTTCCGAGCGGCGCCGCTGGAGCAGGCCCATCGTCCAGACCAGACCCAGCAGACCTCCGAGTATCACCAATCCGAGCAGAATCTGGAACCAGATGTCGGGCACCGGGACGCTGAAGCGCTGTTGCATGCTGCGGAGCGCTTCCGTGCGCGGAGCGTCGGCCTGGCCGAGCAACATCAACATGGAACCGCCTCCGGTGTCGCTTTGGCCGGCACGGCCGAGTCCGGCTTGTCCGCCGGCAGGCGACCGGCGAGCTGTTGTGCGCGGCTGCGCACGTCCGGATCATCGTCCGTGGCCGCCATCATGAACACCCGCTGCGCGAGCGTGAACAGCCCCATGTGCTCGACCAGCCAGAGGGCACTGACCCGCTGAGCGCGGTTCGGATCACGAAGCATATGGAGCAGCGTTTCGGCCGCCTCGCGGACGCCCAGCTTGAGCAGTGCGCGCACGGCGTTGGCCCGCACGCGGTTATCGGTGGAAGCGAGCTTGGGCATGAGCTCTGCGCCCGCGGCGGCCGGATCAAGCTCGCCGACGGCTTCGACGGCGTTGGCCTGCACACGCGTGTCTGCGTCGTAAAGGGCTGCCCGGAGCAAACGCCGACTCGTGGCCGTCGGCAAGGTGCCCAGGGCCGCTATGGCTGCGCTGCGGATATCGGCGTCGGGATCGTGGCTGAGGCGGTAAATGGCGTCTTCCAGTTCGGCGGTGAGCCCCAGCAGCCGGGCGATCCGCAAGGCTCGAACGCGGTCGGCGGCTTCGGGCCCCGCCAGACGCCGTCCGAGAGTGGCCCGGTTCAGGCGATCCTGGGCCATCAACTGTTGACCGGCAAGGAGGCGCTGCGCGTCGGGCAGCCGGTCGAACGCCAGCCAATACTCGTCGAAGGTGGAGATGACCGCCGGCTCGGCGGCGGACGAGCCTGCCGTACTCTGCGCCGCCGGGCGCAGCACGCGGGGCGGGTACTCGGCCGGTTTGCGCCGGGCCAGCTCATACCGCGCGATGGCAGCCAGCTCAGAGTCGGCCTGAGCCGCCATCGAGCGAAGCAGCGCCGTCGCCCGCTCCACGGATAGATGAGTCAGGCCCCAGGCGGCCGCGCGTCGGCCCGCGGGCTGGGCGCGCCGGGCCAGTTCCTTCAGGAGTTCCGCCTTCTGTTCAGCGGGCAGATTGGTACTCAGCAGGCTGCGCGACAGATGGCGCTGGACGTCCTCGGGCAAGGCTAGCAGCGCGGCGGCCTGCGCACCGGCGCACGCCAGTTCCTTCACGGTGGCCAGACCGCGCGCCATACGCGCCTGCGTGAAGCGCCAGCCTTGACGGAACCATTCGGTGAGGAACGCCAGGTCGGTGCAGGTGGCCAGGGTCTGCAGGACGTATGCCCGAAATTCGTTGTAGTTCAACGCCATCATCATGAAGGGCACCAGCCGCGGATGTCGCCCCTTCTCAAGGATCGCCCGGGCGGCCTTGGCCGCTTTGGAGCCGGGAACCGAGGCGGTTTTCCAGAGAGCTCCTCCCGCATCCTCCACCAGCCACATGGCCGCCTCCAGGACAGGGCTCTGCTGATGCAGGTCGAAATTGACCAGTCCGGCCTCAAGCGCGGCGGCGAGTTGGCGTCGATCCTCGCGGCGCGCCTCCAGGTCGGCCATGCGCGCGCGTATCTGGACCGGATCAGCGGCAATTGGCAGCGCCACCGGAGCCGAGCTGAGCAACGCGTCGGTGAGTTCATGCAGTGCGGCCGCGGCCGTCTGCCGGATGCGCACGGAGCGATCGTGCAGTGCCGAATCGAGCAGGTAGGCCGCCCGATACAGCCGCCCGACGCGAACAACCTCGATCATGTTGAACCGGATCTGCTCCTCCGGATGATTGCTGGTTTCACGAAGAACGGTAAAGAGTCGCTCCCGTTGAGTCAGCAGGTCCGCACGCCGAGCGTCTGACAGTTTGTGCCAGCAGGCGATCAGGCCGCACAGGGCCTCGCGAGTGTCACGGGCGACGAGCGTCTCCACGATGGGATCGATCTGTGCGGGTTCGGCCGGTTCAGCAGCACTGAGAGCGGCGACCAGAGCCCGATCGGCGGCCGGACTCTCGATCGTGCGCAGCAGATTGAACACAGCGGCGGTCGCTTTCATGCGCGCGGTTCTCCGGACGTCTTATCGGCTCAGTCGCAAGCGCGCATAAGAACCCATCCCGGCCGGGCCGCATAGGGCACAGGTTGCCAACTTGCGTACACCGGTGGAAATCCGGGGCCACAGCCTGCGGGGACGGGCTCTCCGTCCCCGGCGGCAGCGTAAGTTCAGGCAGCGCAAGAGGTCGGGCCAGGTTCAATAACCAAAGCCATTGGTCCGCAGATGCACGTAGGGTTTGGCATCCGCATGCAGGGCCCCGCCGATCACCTCGGCCACGTAGATGCGATGGTCCCCGATGTCCGCAGTGGTCACCACGCGGCAGCCCAGGTGGGCGATGCAGCTCTCGATGACCACTCCGGCGGATTCCTGGCGGATGGGCAGGCCCTCGAAGGCGGGCTCTCCGGGAGCAAAGCCCTTGCCAAAATGGCGGAACATGGGCCCACGATCCTCCGGGATCAGGTTAAGGACGAATTGTCCGGAGGCTTCGATCAGCGGTTGGATGGGCCGACCGGCCTTCACGGCCACAGTAACGGCCGGGGGCTCGAAAGCGGCCTGCTGGACCCACGAAGCCAGAATCCCCGTGGACTGATCGGCGTGGCGGGCGGTGAGCACAAAGCAGCCGCTGGGGATCTGCCCCAACGGCCGGGCAATCTGGTTACGGACTTCCTCTCTCATACCTCAACTCCAATCGGAGGTTACTGACCTAAGGGTTTGACCCAGGCGACGCCCGCATGGCGGCCGGCGGGGTCCACGTAGGGAACGATTTCGCCGCCGAAGATCTCGGGGCGATGCTCTTTCATGACCGTCTCGGCAACCACCCAGCCCAGGGCCGCGCCGAAGATCAGGTCTGAAAAGTGGTGCTCTTCGCTGTCCAGCCGTTCGACGCCCACCAGGGCGGTGAGCCCGAACATGGGCACGCCCACCAGTGGCCCATAGGCGTCGTTGAGCACCGTGGCGATGGCCATGGTGCTGGAGACGTGGCCGGAGGGCCAGGCCAGTTCTTCGCCGTTGGGCGACTCAGTGTTAGCGGCCACCTTGAGGAACATGGTACTGGCGCCGGTAATGGCCAAGGCACTGATCATGCGCTTGCCGACCTCGTACGTCTTGGTGTGCTGCATCTGCTGGCCGACGTAATACATGAGAACGGCCACGCCGAAGTGGGTAGCCGGATTTCCGGCGGTCGCAAACACATCATTCCAGTCGGCATTGCCGCGGAAGGTATTGCTCGTGCGGTAGTGATCCTCAATATCGTCGTCCACCTCCGGCCGCAAAGCGGCGGAAGCTCCACCCGCACCCAGGAGGAAGAGAAGGTTCCACGGATTTCCGTAGACGGCCTTGGTGTCCTCCCAAAGCAGACCGGGCGCTTCCTTCACGTCACGGGAGATGGTCTCGAACAGGCCGGGCAGCGGACCGCGCTCGATGGGCGGACACTCCTCGGCCCCGTCGACCGGCTGAGTCTCAGGAACGGCGTCCGCCTCGTCCGCGACCAGGCGAATGGCGGGAGCGTCGAGCGGCAGAGATGCCGCAGCGGTGCCCCGGTCCTGGCGGTGGTCCGCATCCGGCGATTCATCAGCGGCCAACCGGGCAGCGGCAACTTCACGCGCCCGGCGGGACCAGTCCATTCCGCCCGCCTGCGCCGCCACGCAGAGCACCACGGCCACGACCCATGCTCGGCAGTACAGACTGCCTTCGGGCTTCCACTCGCGCATCATCTCAGGGTGCTCCTGACAAGAGGGGAAATACATTTTCGACCGGTTGTTTATACTTCTCGAGCAGCAGCCGGATCTTGGGCTGGTCAGGCTTCAACTCCAGAGAGCGGTGCCAGTGTTCCAGGGCCTGGCGGCGGAGTTCCGCATTCGCCGGCTCTTGCAGGAACAGGGCCATGCGCACGACCCCCAGGCCGGCGTGGGCCTCGGGCATCTTCTCGTCGAGCACAACGGCCCGCTGGTAGTACTCCAGCGATTCTGAGTAAGCCCGCTCACGGAAGCAGCAGTAACCCAACCGTTCGCAGGCGGCGGCGAGCCGGTCATCCATCTCCAATGCCCGTTCCAGGGCCCGGCGAGCTGCGGAGAATCGCTCCTGCTTGAGCAGCGTGGTCCCGAGATTCACCAGCACCATCGGCTGGTTGGGGTCCCGCTCCAACGCCTCGTTGTAGGCGTGGATGGCTTCGTAGTACTTGCCCTGGGCGTCATAGGCAGCGCCCATGTTGGTATAGGTGGCGGGAGCATCCGGGTTGATCTGGGCCGCGCGCGTGTAGCAGTCGATGGCGTCGGTCAACTCTCCAGCCTGATGGTAGCAGACCCCCAGGTTCAGGCGGGCGGTGAAATCTTCGGGCTTGAGCTCACACGCATGCAGGTAAGCGCGCACCGCATCTGCGAAGCGGGTCAACTGGTGGTAGGCCTGGGCCAGGGAGAACGCGTCGTCGTAGTTGAATGGGTTGAGCCGGACTGCTTCGGCGAAGGCCTTGGCCGCGGCCTGGAGGTCGCCTTTGAGACGATAGACCTGACCCACCTTGGAGTGGGCGACGGCCAGCCGGGGATTCATGTCCACGGCCGTCTGAAACTCCTTCAAGGCCTGATCCAGGTCGTCGGCCGCCAGCCCCTGCTCGCCCCGCTGCATGGCGATGTCGGCACGGAGGGCCGCGAAGGGTGTGAATTCGCGCTCAGGGGTACAGCCCGCCAGCAGCGCAAGCACCACGCCCCCCACCACCAGCACTGGGCTATTATTACGTGACAACTGCATGGTTATCGTATCGGTGACCGCGCCGAATCTTCTTGACGCGACCGGCGGTCCGCCGGCGCGTTGCCCTCATGTGGCGGGATTATACCGCCCGGCGCCGACGGGGAGCAACCAGGAGGCGTGGGGCGAGTCGGGGCTCGTGAACCTCCCGGTTGGCGTCTGCCGCCTCTGTAGCACTGGCGAGATGGAGAAAGCTTGGCCTGGAGGCGCGGGCTGCAACTCTTGCTTTTGCCTTCCCGCGGCCTAGGATTCTTTCGTGCGAGCCGGCACCCGTGAAAATGCCAGCGCCAGCCGTGGGGAGCAACGCATGCGGTATCTCGTCGCTATCCCGGTGTTCAACGAGGCCCAGACGGTCCGCGGGGTGTTGGAGCAGGTCCGCCGCTTTGCCTCAGACATCCTGGTGATTGACGACGGCTCCACGGACGAGACGCCGCAGTTGCTCCGCGCGGAGCAGGGCATTCACCTGATCCGTCACCACTCCAATCGGGGCTACGGCCAGAGCCTCATCGACGCATTCCGGTATGCCGCCGACCACGGTTACGACTGGCTCATCACCATCGACTGCGACGAGCAGCATGACCCGGAATGGATCCCGGAGTTCCTGGGCTGTGCGGCCGAGGACAACGCGGACATCATCAGCGGTTCCCGCTACCTGACTGACCTCGACGGGAACTCGCTGCCTCCAGTGGACCGGCGAGCCATCAACCAGAAGATCACGGATCTGCTGAACGAAGTGCTCGGGCTGAGTCTGACTGATTCGTTCTGCGGGTTTAAGGCCTACCGGGTGGAGACGCTGCGGCGGTTGAACATCACCGTTCCAGGCTATGCCATGCCCATGCAGTTCTGGGTCCAGGCCGTCCGGGTGGGCTTGCGCATCAAAGAGATTCCGGTTCGGCTGGTGTACACTGACGCCAACCGGACGTTCGGCGGCTCTCTGGATGACCCGGACGCCCGCCTGCTGTACTATTACGATGTGCTGATCCACGAGCTGAGCCGGCCGCAGGCGGGAGCGGAGCCCCTCCGCGGGCGGATGGTGGAGCCCTGCCGCTGCGAGCGCGACCGGCGGTAATCCACCGGTTGAGCCGCCATGCTGAACTTTCAGAGGTTGCAGACCCCTCCCGGTGACGGTGATTTCCTCATCGAGCCACCACCCGACCGATGGCCGGTGCTGATTGCCGAGAACGTCAAGCGACGCACCCAGTGGAGCTTCTTTCTGGCAGGGGAGCCGGCCGAGGCGGCCATCGCGGCCACCCGGTCCAGCCTGCGGGACGAGCCTGTCGTGGCCTGCGGGCATCAACCGGCGTTTGTCCATCCCGGCGTCTGGGCCAAGCATGTGGTCGTCCGCCACGCCGATGAGCAACTGGGCGTGAATGGGTTGGACTTCGTTGTAGACAATGATGCGCCGCGATCCTCGGGGCTCACCGTTCCTACCGTCACGACCGATGGCCAGGTCAGGTCACGGGAGATCCTCTTCACGGACGCGCCGGCCGGCTCGGCCTACGAAGGCCGGTCCACGATGTCTACCGCGGATCTGAAGCGCATCCGGAAACAGCTCGAAGAGGCGCTCGGTAAGCGCAGGGTCACGTCCATGCTCGCCACCTATGTCGACGGCCTTTCCTCGCGCCGCCCCGTCGGAGACGCCGTGGACCAGCACATCGCGGGGCGTGAAGCCGTGGATCGCATCTTCGGCGCCCATCTGCCCGAGGCCCGTGTCAGCCGCGCGTTTGGTGGTCCTTTCCTGGCCGACCTGCTGCTGAACGCTGAGCGGTTCGCGGCCGCTTACAACGCGGCGCTGGCCAGCTACCGGCGCGAGCAGAACGTGACCAGCGCCAACCGGCCCCTGCCTGATCTGGGACGCCATGAAGACCGCATCGAGACAGCACTGTGGATCTATCAGCCTCTGCATCCCCGTCGCCGACTATGGGTCCGAATGGTGCACGATCGCGTGGAGCTCTTCGCGGACCAGAGCTCGGTCGGCACGCTGGGCGCCCGCGAATTGAGTTTGCAGACCGATGCTTCATTGGAGGCTCTCCGGCCGTGGGTGGTCCGGCCACGAGCGTTGACGCTGACCTTGTGGGCCCGGCTGCTGGCCTGCGATTTCTTCGTGCATGGGATCGGCGGGGCCAAGTACGACCGCATCACCGACGGAATCATCCGACTATACTACGCCTGTGAGCCCCCGGCGTATGCCTGCGTATCGGCGACCCTGCGACTGCCTTTGCCTGTTTTCGACGTGAACGAAGCGACCTGGCGGGAAGCGCGGCGGCGGCTGCGCGACTGGCACTACAACCCGCAACGCTATCTCGAAGCCCCGCCAGGCGAGTTGATGGCCGAACGGCAGCGGCTCATTCAGCGCTCGCAAGGGCTTCGCGCCAACCTGGGTCCGCGAAGCCAGAGACGCCAGGTGCACCACGCGATTCGAGCGGTGAACGAGCAACTCACCCGGGTCGCACCCGATCGCGCCAACCGCCTTCAGGCCGATATCGATCGAGTCCGGGATGAACTCGAAAGTAATGCCGCGGCGCGTTCCCGAGAGTATTTCTACTGTCTGCACCCACGAGACCGGCTGGAGTGGTTGACGGAACGTCTCCGTGAGGGATGGTGAAGAGCGACTATGAAGTGCCCGTGCCGGCCAGGATGGCCGTCACGGTCTCGTAGGTGTCCGGCAAGGGTCGTTGCCACAGCCAGCCCGTATCCAGCCTCAGCCCACCGAGCACACGGCTGGAGTAGATGGGTCCTTCAAGCTCAGCCTCACAGAACCCCCCAGCCGCCCGGATGAGGAAGACGGCTTTCTGCTCGTCGGGATCAACGATCCAGTACTCCTCTACGCCGGCCTGCTCATACCGATTTCGCTTGCTCTCATAGTCGCGCTCGACGCTATCGGGTGACACAACTTCGATGGCCAGGTCCGGTGCTCCCGCCACGTAGTTCTTCCTCACAAGCCCAAGCCGGTTCTTCCGAACGTAGGCTAAATCCGGCTCGGGTGCGGTCGCGTCGCCTAACCGATAGGCGACCTTGTTCACGGTGAGCTTGCCCGGACAGCGTCGTTCCACGAAGGGTCGCAGCACCGCACTCAGCCATCCCACCAAATCGTTATCCTCCACGTTCTCAGGAGATGCCACGTACATCACTCCATCAATGAGGTCGGCCTTCTGGTCCTCCTGGATCAATTCGAGGAAATCCGCAAAGCTGCACGAACCTGGACGCGTCCGCGTAGGCATGGTATCGCTCCTGAGGGACAGCACCTCGCTCCGCTATTATAACAGGCAGGAGACTCCCGGGCGCGAGCATCCCTGATACCATCAGCGGGCCATCCGAGCCCTGAGCGCCAGCGAGGGAGTTCGGTTGCGGCGGGGCCCCTGGCGATCCCCCCCTCCTTTGCCGGGGTTCTGCAAGAGCCTCTGCGGCCCGCCAGCGCCTTGTGCTACCGCTGCCGGCCTCCGGGTGATATGATCTGCCATCAGCCGTACCCGGAGCGGAAGCTGATGGTCGACCGTGGCGGCCGGTGGATCCGCGGGAAATCACCTTTTCGGAGCAGATTATGGCCGATCAGGGCGACGACGCCCCCAAAATCTTCGTTGATTCCGATTGGAAGGAGCAGGCCCGGCGGGAGAAGGAAGAGCTGGATCGCGAGACGCGCGAGATGCCCCGACAGGGGCTCCCCGAGCCGCAACTGGCCGAACTTGTGCAGATGGTCGTGTTGCAGGCCAGCATCGGCCTGGGTGGGTTCCAGGATCCGCAGACCGGCCAGCCCATCCCCCCCAATCTGCCGCTGGCCAAGCATTACATCGACCTGCTGGAGCTGCTCCAGAAGAAAACGCAAGGCCGCCTCGACCAGACGGAGCAGCAGATCATCGAGGGAACTCTGTACGAGCTGCGGATGGCGTTCGTGCAGGTGGCCGGCATCCGCCCCGGTGAAGGTGGAGCGCCGGAGGAAGAACCGGGCAACGAGCCGACCTGACGCGCGGGCACTGAACGGGCATGCTATTCTTCCCGATCTCGACGGATACGCCGATTCGCCGGACCCCGTGGGTGAACTACGGGCTCATCCTGGTGAACGTGCTGGTGTTTCTGCTCACCAGCGGTGTGGATGAACCCCGCGGGCAGGCCGCCCGGCAGTTGGGCCGGTGGGTGGAATTGAGCGTGCTGGACGGCTCTGATCCCCAGCTCTATCAATTCTTCACCTACCAGTTTCTGCACGCGAATTTCGCCCATATTGCCGGAAACATGCTGTTCTTGTGGATTTTCGGCAATCCCGTCAACGCCAAGATGGGCCACGGCCCGTATATCTGTTTCTACCTGGCCGGCGGCGTGTTCGCGGCCACGGGCTACGGTTTCTTCAATGACAACGCCATGGTGGGCGCCTCGGGCGCAATCGCCGCGGTCACGACGGCGTATCTCGCGCTGTTCCCGCGAAGCCACATCACCATTGTGTATTGGTTTTTCTTCATCGGGACCTTCGAGTTGCCCAGCATGTGGATGATCCTGGGCAAAATGGTGCTGTGGGACAACATCCTCGGCCCCATGTGGGTGGCCCACGGCGAGAGCAACGTGGCCTTTGGGGCTCACCTGGCGGGCTATGCGTTCGGATTCAGTGCCGCGGCGGGCATGCTGGCGCTGCGGTTTCTGCCCCGCGACCAGTTCGACATCGTGGCCATCTGGCGGCGCTCACTGCAGCGCCGCGGAATGCAGGCGGCCTTGGCCGATCCCAACACCCGGGCGCGGGCTCAGTTCGGGCGGGTAGCTCGCCCGGTACCTGTCGACGGCGTGGATGTGCGGGCCACGCCCGATCCCATGGACCAGATCACGGACCTGCGGGTGAAGATCGCCGAATCACTGGCCCGCAATGACCGCGACACGGCCGCGGAGTTGTACGAACGCGTGCTGGAGATGGATCCGCGCCAGGTGCTGGGGCGCGCCCAGCAGCTCGACGTGGCCAACCAGCTCTACACGCTGAACCGTCTGCCCCAGGCCGCGGCGGCCTACGAGAAATATCTGAGCGCCTACCCCATCTCGCCCGAGGCGGACCACGTCAAGCTGCTCCTGGGCATCATCTATGCCCGCGATCTGCACCAGTTCGAAGTAGCCCAGGAACATCTTAAGGAAGTAGTCGACCGGCTGGCCGACGACCGGCGCCGCGAGCAGGCTCGCCACTGGATGGAGGTTTCCGCGCGGGAATTAGAGCGGAACACGGAACTCTAGTGTCCCTTCCGGTTCCCCAGCACCGTAGCGGAAGCCGTTCAACCGGAGGAGGCACCAGAGCCAACGATCAGGAGAGGGGTACAAAGGAGAGCTTCACTCGATGTCCGCTGCCTCTGAAACCCGAATAGTGCGCGTTCAGACGGAGCCCCGGCCCTATCCGGTGATCATCGGGCCGAGTGCTCTCGATTCGCTGGGACCCTGCCTAGCGGAATCCTGCAAAGCCCGGCGCACGGCGGTCGTGACCGACGACCATGTGGGAACTCTTTACGGCGAACAGGTGCTGGCTTCGTTACGGGCGGCGGGGTTTGAGCCCGCGCTGATCCAGGTCGAGGCCGGCGAGTCCAGCAAGTCGCTGGCGCGTCTGGAAACACTTTACGACGCCTTCGCTGATGCACGCATCGACCGCGGTTGCCCGGTGGTGGCGTTGGGCGGAGGCGTGGTGAGCGATCTGGCAGGCTTCGCGGCGGCGACCTGGATGCGCGGGGTGCCGCTGGCCACCTGTTCGACGACGCTGGAGTCCGATGTGGACGCCAGCGTCGGCGGCAAGACGGCCGTCAATCATCGCAGCGGCAAGAACATGATCGGCGCGTTCTATCAGCCCCGTTTCGTGATCATCGACACGCTGACTTTGCGCACCCTGCAGGAGCGCGATTACCGCGCCGGCCTGGCCGAGAGCATCAAGCACGCGGTCATCGCTGATGCGGAGTTCTTCGACTGGCACGAAGCCAAACGCGATGAAGTCCTGGCCTTCCGATCCGGTATTCTGGGCGAACTGATCGAACGGAACGTGCGCATCAAGGCCGATGTGGTCGCCCGCGACGAGCGGGAAACCACCGGCATGCGGGCCCTGCTGAATTTCGGCCATACCATCGGCCACGCCGTTGAAGCGGCGATGGGCCGGCGCGGCGAGCCGTGGCGGCACGGGGAATGCGTGGCCGTCGGCATGGCCGCAGCCGCGGAGATGAGCGCGGTGGCCGGGCGCCTCGAGCGCGCGGCCGCCGAACGGATCGTGAACCTGCTCAAGGCCTATGGGCTGCCTGTTCATGCGCCGTTGCTGGCACACCGGGAGGAACTTCTCAAGCTCATGTCGGCGGACAAGAAGGTGGACCTGGGCCGGATCCGCTTTGTCCTCGCAGATCGCCTCGGCCACGCGGCGCTATGCGACGACATCCGGCCGGAATGGATCGACGCGGGGCTCGACCGCGTGCTGGGCTGACGCGTTGATTTTCGCCCGGCTGACGGCTACATTGCCACGGCAGGCAGGTGGCCCCGCCGATCGCTCACGAGTTCATGCTGTTGCGCGCTGCAGAAGCATTCGTCCTTCACCGCGACGGCGCGGAATTCAATAACAAGGAATCGTTTCATGCGAAAGCTGGATCGGACAAAACTCTGGATCGGCTTACTGGGAACCGCAGTCATGGCCTCCGCCCTGCCGACTACGGGGTGCGGCAAGGACCGCGACACACCGCAGACCCGCGTGCTCAAAGGGCGCGTGACCCGGATCGATCCCTCCGGCGAGGTCGAGGGCGAGTTTTATTTTGAAGGCATGAAGGATTACCGGCGCATCAGCGGCCGGCTCTCGCCCACGGCGGAGATCCTCATCAACGGTGAGACCGCCCGGCTGGAAGACGTGAAAATCGACGACGTCGTGCAGGTCACCGGCTACGAGGAAAAACGCGGCGGCAGTGAGCGGGGGCCGTTGATCGCCACGCGCGTGGAAGTGACCCGCCCCACCGCCGGCACGACACAGCCGGCCGATGCCCCCCCGACCGCTCCCGCTGACAGCGAAGAGCCCTAGCGGGCCCCACTAGCACGACACATGCACCTGCCGACAAACAGGGGCAGCGAACCGCAAGGCTCGCTGCCCCATTGTGCATTCTGACCCGATCCGCCCTCCCGGCCCAAACGGCCGAGCGCGGGGATCACTTCTTATTCTTGTAGTAAGCGGTATTGATCTCGATGAACCGCTTCCATTCCTCAGGCAGATCCTCTTCCGGGAAGATCGCCTTGACCGGACATTCATCCACGCACAGACCGCAGTCGATGCACGTGTCCGGATCAATATACAGCATCTCGGAGGTGGCAAAATCCTCCTCCTCCTTGGTCGGATGGATGCAGTCCACGGGGCAGACCGCCACGCATGCGGTATCCTTGGTGCCGATGCACGGCTCGGCGATGTAGTGTGACATTCGTACCTCCCATTCACTTCGTCCGCTCGAGGGAGCGGCGCCCAAACGGGCTGACAGATTATCATAGATGCCCGCCAGGCAACAAGGTCTGCAAGTCAGGCGTTTCAAGGCAACCGGGCAAGGCAAGGCCGAAATGGGCAGGAACCGCTCCGCAGGGCCCCCGTCCCCCTGGCGACTTGCGGCCACGAGAAAGTCAGGGACTTCAGTCGAGCAGGCGATGCCCGAATGACGCGGCGCCCGGCGAGCTGCCCAGGAGTACGGCCGGCTCGCGCTTCGTCCGGGCGGCATAGGCCGAGCAGGCCTCCTGTAGCGCGGCACGGGCAGGCGAGTTGTCCGCCATGAGCACCGCGATGGCGCCACCGCAGCCACCGCCAGTGACCTTGGCCCCATAAAGCCCACGGGCCGCCCCGCGCTCGCGGATGAGGTTGACCAGGATGTCCGTCTCAATGCTGCCCATGCCGCAGCGCTGCCCGTAGCTCCAATGCGAAGCGTACATGAGCTCGCCGGCTTCCACCAGCGCATCGCGTTCGCCGGTCCGGCGCGCCCGGGCCAGCCGCTCGAGGAAGCGGTGCGTGCGATCATTTTCATAGATGTGGTGTTCCGTCCGGGAGCGGATTTTGTAGACCTGGTCTGGCCGGACCACCTCCTGAAGCTCCTCCGACGTGCCGTAAAGCTCGAAGAAGTCCCGCCCCCGCATCTTCACCGGCAACTCGTTGCGGAAACGTTGGACAAACTCGGCCGGCGTGACGTTGGCCAGATAACCACCCGTGGGATCCCGTTCGTCACCGGAAGCCCGGAGAAGCCCCTCAATGAGGGCCCGGCCCATCAGGCAGGAAACGCGATTATCGGCATAACGCTGGGCATAAATGGGCAGCCGGCAGCCGACGTCCACGGCCGCCATGGTCACGTCACGCGGCAGCGTGAGCGACCCAAGCACCTCACCCGGCTGGCAGCGGATCTGCAACAGCGTTCCGGACTCACCCAGCAGGCAGGTCACGTGGTCGACCAGGCCCGGCTCGGCGCCCACCACCTCCGTGCTGGCGGCGCGGCAGGTGCGCAGCAGGGGTTCAGCTTCGAGCTCCACGTCGAACAGGGCAGCCAGCGCCTTGGCGGCGGCAATCTGGATGGCGGCGGATGAGGCCAGCCCCGCGCCCGGCGGGATGTCGCTGGAGATCATCAGGGTGAAGCCCCCCGCGAAGTGCGGGAGCTCGCCGGACTCCAGCAGCATCAGACAGACACCGGCCACGTGGCGGACCCAGGGCGCCTCGGTGAACGCCCGGTTCAGTTCGGCGGGAGTCGTGAACTGCCCGTCGGGCTGATAGAAGAGGGAAAGCGGCCACTGAAAGGAGGTGCAGGCCGACCCGTTCCAACCGAGCGAGTGCACCTCGATCTTCTGATCGTCCCTACGGCCGGCCAGCGCCAGGGCAGCGCGTTCGATGGGCATCTGCAGGGCCAGAGCGCCACTGAAGTCCGCCATGCCGCCCATGCAGTCGAGCCGCCCCGGCGCGCGGGTCAGCACGCGCGGTCGTCCTTGCCCACTGGGCCAGTACCCCTCACAAGCCTGCAGGAAGCTCTCCATGCCGGCCGTGACCCCATTGACAATGTCGGTCACACTCACAGCTGCCCTCATCCGCCGGCCGCCGGCGGTCTGCCTCAGATCTCGTCTGCTTCAGACGCGTCGCACACCTGTCGGAGAACGCCGTCGTCTACGTAGATCGGGGTATCGCTGGCCACACCCAGCGCAATCGCGTCTGACGGACGGGAGTCCACCTCCAGCAGTGAACCGTTGTGCCGGATCACCAGCTTGGCATAGAACGTATGATCCCGCAAGTCGTGAACGACGATTTTCTCCAGTTCCGCGTCAAGCTCCCGGATGACATTGGCCAGCAGATCGTGCGTCAGCGGTCGGGGGGTAGTGATATTCTTCACGCGCCGATCGATCGCCCAGGCCTCGGACATGCCAATTACGATCGGAAACTGTCGGCCACCTCCGCGCTCTTTCAGCACGATGATCTGTTGCTCGCTGGTATCGCTGATTACGATCCGGGCGAGGTCCATTCGGACTTCCATGCTTGCGCTCCCGATTGCGAATCGAGACTACCTGCCTGCACGGGGGGTGTCAAGCGAAGCCCGCCAACGATCGCGCGAACCGCATCGGCCGACGCGCTGCACAGGTCGCTACCCCTGCCGGCGGCAGCCCGCCGCCTCAAAAAAACATCCATCCAGACAATCTTTCATGGCCGCCAGATCTGAAACCCAGACCCGGGAGCCTCGTGGGCCAGGCCGGCCGCTACGAACGCGAAAGTCGGCAAGTGGAAGCGGCACTAGCGCCCGTATACCCGGAAAGCGTTGTCGTGGCCCGGCACCAGCTCGTCTGCGATTTCGACGATCTCCGCGAATGCCTCCTGCGCCTCCGCGACCGAGGCTACCTGCTCGAAGATGCGCCCGGCCTCATAATAGTCCCGGGTCACCACTGCGTCCCCCGCAATCACCACCGTGCGTGAGGGCGCGGCCAGCAGCAGCGCCGCCGAACCCGGAGTCACCCCCGCTGCCGGAAACAGGTGCACCGCGGGCGTGAGTCGGTCTTCCGCCGGCTTCACACGTGAGAGCAGACCCTGCTCCTCGCGAACCAGTCGGCGAACGTCCTGCCCATCAGCACGGTCGCCCAGTTCGTCCAGGTGGGCACGCACTGCCGCGATTTCCGGCTCGTGCATCAGCCACGTCGCCGTGTCAAACAGCGCCAGTGCGCGGCGATGCACCGGCCGGAAGGTGGTCAGGAAGACTGCCTGGATATCCGACGGTTGCAGGCCCGACCGTTCGTCCAGGCGCTGGACCAGCAGTTCTGAAGGTAGCCCGGGATCCACCAGAATGGTCGTCGTGCCATCACGGATGAGCGTCGTCGTCGCGTGAGCGACCCGCCGCGGCTGAGTTTCGTTCCAGAAGCGGTTTCGGCTCAAAGCTCCGATACTGATCACGCTGTAATCAACGCTCATGGCTCGCCCGTTCTGCCGCAGGGATCAGGCCGGCCGTCTGCCTCCCCTTTGACCACCGCCCGGATCGCGGCCACCAACCCGGACACGTCGTGCGGATCGGCCTCGGCCAATACCTCGAATCCGGCCTGGCGGATGGCCCGCGTGGTGACGGGTCCGATGCTGGCCAGCTTGAACCGCCGCAGTTCTCCACGCCGCTCATCCCCAACCAACGCCAGCAGGTTCACCAGCGAGGACGGGCTGGTGAACGTAATCCAATCAATTCCCCCGGCGTCCCAGCGAGCCATAAAATCCGCGGGCAGGGACTCCGGACAAACCGTGCGATAAGCGGGCACATCGTCGCACAGCGCCCCGCCGGCTTTCAGATCGGTCACCAGTTGCTCGCGTGCGATATCCGCCCGCAACAGCAGAACCCGCCGACCCTTGACGCCCTGGGCCATCATTGCCTCCGCCAGCGATTCACCGACCGCCTCCGGGGGGACCAGGTCCGGGTGGATACCGCGTTCCTGCAAGCGAGCGGCCGTCGCCGAGCCCACCACCGCGATTCGAACGCCCGCCAGCGCCCGGGCATCGAACCCCAGAGTGCTCAGACGGCAAAACAGGGCGTCCACACCATTGGAACTGGTCAGCACCAGCCAGTCGTAGGCGGACAACTGCCGCAAGGCAGCGTCTATGGCCGACGGATCCTCCATGTCGGCCACCTCAATGGTAGGCGCCTCGATGACTTGGGCGCCGGCCGCAATCAGTGGCCCGGCCAGGCCGGCCGCCTGATCCCGGGGTCGTGTCACCACCACCACCTGGCCATGCAACGGCCGGCGTTCGAACCACTCCAGCTCCTGGCGCAAGCGAACCACCTGCCCGATCAGAATCATAGCCGGCGGCGCGATCGCCTCGTGAGCGACCTGCCGGGCAATGTCGGCCAGCGTGCCGGTCACCGTCCGCTGCTCCGGACGCGTGCCCCAATGAATGACCGCCGCAGGGGTGTGGGCGGCCATGCCGGCATCCATCAGGCCCTGGCAGTTGGCGGCCAGGTTCTTCACGCCCATGTAAAGGGCTACTGTTTCCATGCGGGCCAGGGCCGCGAAATCGAGTCGTTCTGGCTCGTTTGGATCGGCGTGGCCTGTGACCAGGGCAAATGAGCGGCTCAGCCCCCGGTGCGTCAAGGGGATACCTGCGGTGGCCGGAGCACCGAAGGCGGCCGTAATCCCGGGCACCACCTCGAATGGCACGCCGGCGGCCGCCAGATGCTGGCACTCCTCGCCGCCTCGGCCAAACACGAAGGGATCCCCCCCTTTCAGCCGCACAACCCGCCGTCCAGCCCGCGCGTGCTCGACCAGGGCCCTATTAATCCGCTCCTGGGTCCAGCTCTTCTCGCCCCGCCACTTGCCGACGAAAACGCGCTGAGCCTCCGGTGTGGGCAGGTCGAGCAGCTCCGGCGCGATCAGCTTGTCGTGGAGGATCACGTCCGCCTGCATGAGCCGGACGGCGCCGCGAACCGAGATCAGGGTACCATCCCCGGGGCCCGCGCCGACCAGACAGACCGTCCCGGGTTCGAGATCGCCAACCAGTCCGGTCAGATGATGAAGACGATGCGCGTCGATCATGCCTGATCCAAAATGGAGTATTGCAGCTCACCCGTGCGGTGTTGCTGACGTTCTCACGATAGCCGGGGGGCAGCTGTCCGA
The DNA here is from genome assembly GCA_045863575.1 of Phycisphaerae bacterium. Lineage (GTDB taxonomy): Bacteria > Planctomycetota > Phycisphaerae > UBA1845 > PWPN01 > JAAXZI01. The sequence continues at coordinate 1,702 of BTUC01000072.1, read as the reverse complement.
CAACGTCGACAGCGGACTGGCCGCTTGTTCGTGTCCACAAGCGTCCATAGAATGCCCCGAAGCGCAACACAGGGGATGAACTCGTGAACCGGATATCTCAACTGAGCAGCGTGTGCACAGGTAGTATACTGTTGGCCCTGGCCTTCGTCGGCTATCCCAGGACCGGCTCTGCCCAGCCTGGCGCTCAGCCAGAGACCAGACCGGCCGGCGGCCTGCGCGCCGCCGATCCTCAGGTCGACAGAATCCTTGATCGTCTGGAAGCCAAGGGCAAGACGATCAAGGACATCAGCACTCCGCTGACTTACGCCAAGAAGGATCCGGTTTTCAACTCGGAGACGCGTTACGAAGGCACCCTGCTGTACAAGGAAGACAAGCCCAACCCGCGGTTCATGATCCAGTTCGACTACAGCGTTCAGGATCAGCAGCGGGTGAACAAGAAGGAGTGGCACGTTTTCGACGGCCGGTGGTATATCGAGGCCCGCGAGAAAACGAAGAATATCGTGAAGCACGAGATCCTTCGGCCGGGCGAGCAGCGGGAGGTCTTCCGGCTGGGCCAGGGCCCCTTCCCGGTGCCGTTCGGTCAGAAGAAGGAAGATATCCTCAAGAACTTTGAAGTCCGCCTGGTTCCGCGGGCAGAAAGCGACCCACCGGGCATCATCCACCTGGAGTCCACTCCCCGGCCAGGCACCGAGATGGCCAAGAAGTACGACAAGGTGCACTTCTACATCGATCCCAAGCTGGATTTGCCCATCCGTGTGCAGACAGTGGAGAAACAGGACGGCAACGAGATCATCGCCACCTTTCGCGATCCCCAAATCAATACCGGCCTCGCCGGCAGCCGTCTGGAGCTGCCGGCGCTGCCGGAATACAGCGTAAGCGAAGACCGTCTCCCGGCGGAGGGACAGGAACGCCCGAACCCGCCGGCCAAGAGCGACCATCCCCGGGGCTGACGGTCCCACACGACGATTGGTTCCGCGCTGCCACTAAATAGGTCCACCAAAACCCAAAGCAATGAGCCGCGGGCTTCAGCCCGCGCGGCCGTTCGAACCGGGAGAACAGCACTTTACCTGTTGCATGGGCCTCTTTAGAGCGCGCAGCCTCCAGGGTTGTCCAGGTCGAACGGAATCGCCGGGCCGGTGGCGCACTTCTCGAATTCGAGGTAATCGCTGTCGTCGATGACCTGGTCGCTTATGGGGTTGAGGCACTCGCACCCGGCCGGAACGCCCGGGGTGACCCCGGTTAAACAGGCCTGGAAGATCCCGAAGTCCGCCTGGTCCACGTCACCGTCATAGTCGGCGTCCGCGAACGGAACGGGGCAAAAGTCGCCGCAGTTCGCGGCGTCTGGTCCGCAGGGCATGCCATCCCCGAGATAGGTCCCGCTCAACTCTGCGCACTCACTGCTGCCTACCACGCTGCACGTACCGGTGCCCAGACCGGTTCTTACACAGCAGGCGCCCACGGTGGGGAAATCGTCCAGCCGGGCGACGAAGCCGCGCGTGGTGCCGTCGGCCGCCCAGATTCCAAAACCGGCCAAGGCGGTGCCGTCATCCGACAGCGCGAATACGCGGGCCAGGCGCGTCCAGGCGCTGGTATCCACGCCGGCCGCATCCAGCAGGTCCTTCAGCGATTGAGGCAGGCCGGTGGGGTCCCACACCGTCGCCAGCTCGAAGGTGGGCGACGCGTCGCCAAAGTGCGAACGACC
>BTUC01000071.1:0-21435 GCA_045863575.1 Phycisphaerae bacterium | reverse complement strand
CACCACCATATCGCAGGCCAGTACCGTGCCGTCCGAGAACCGCACGCCGCGCACGGCGCCATCGCCATCCGCGAGGAAAGCCGTCGTGGTCCGGCCGCATTGGACGGAAATGCCCATCTTCTCAATGGTCCGGCCGAGGATTTCACCGCCGACCGCGTCCAGCTGCATACCCATGAGCGTCGGACCACGCTCCACGATGTGGACGGCCGGGCCGTAGGTGGTTAATCCCTTGGCGGCTTCCAGCCCGAGCAAACCGCCCCCGATCACGACGGCCGATTGAGCCCGGCGAGCGGAGTCGGCGATGGCCGTGCAGTCGTCCAGCGTCCGGAAGAGGTGCACGCCCTTCAGGTCGGTGCCCGGCACCGGCGGAACGAACGGTCGGCTGCCCGTAGCCAGCACCAGCGCGTCGTAGGACACGCGTGAGCCGTCTGCCAATTCCACGCGACGGCCATCAACGTCGATTCCCGTCGCCGCCATGCCGGCAATCAACTCGATGCCATTGCGTTCGTACCACTCCAGGGGATTGAGGAAGATTTCCTTGGCATCCTGCGAGCCGTTCAGGACGTTGGACAAGAGGATCCGGTTGTAGTTGCCGTAGGGTTCTGCGCCGATCATGGTGATCTGAAAGTGCTTTGGCTCGCGGCGCAGGATTTCCTCGGCCAGGCGCGCCCCGGCCATCCCATTGCCGATGATCACCAGCCGTCGCGGGCTCAGGGCATCCTCTCGCATGATCATGACCGCAGTACCTCCTCGAACATCCCGATGCCGGTTCCGGTCAACTCCATTCCACAACACCAGGCCCCCGCCCTTTTTAAAGGCATATCCTCAGCTCTCCCCCCTTCTGAGGCATATCCTCAGCTCTCCCCTCTTCTGAGGCATAGCCTCAGCTCTCCCCCCCTTTTAAAGGGGGGGCAGGGGGGGTATCGGACACCACGGAGCCAGCATTCGCGTCGCCTAGTCGGTGCGCCGGGTGGCGGCCGGCACTCCAGCCCGGCCGCTATCAATCTCACACCACCGCCGGCAGCGCGTCGGTCACGACTTCGGAGTCCTCGGCGATAGCACCGGCTGCCGCATCACGTGTCACCGGGAAGCGCAGAAGCACACTTGCGCTCGACGCGAGCACCACGCCCACCCCCAGCAGCAGAAATGTGCCCGGCAGTGACAACGATTGGATCCCAAAGAGAAAACCCGAGAGAACGGCTCCCAGGTTACCGCCCGCACCCACGATGCCGGCCACCGATCCGACGGCGTTCGGTTTCACGAAGGGCACCAGTGCATAGGTCGCCCCGCAACTGATATGAACCAGCAACCCAAAGACCAGCAAGGTTCCGACTGCCATGGGCAGTGTCGAACAACTCGCGAACGTGACCAGCAGCAGCCCTTCGGCCACCAGCGCAACGCCCAGGAGGAGGGCACGACCCCTCAGCCCGGACATGCGCGCTGCCCTATCGCTCAGCAGTCCGCCCAGCGTTCGGGCGAAAATCGCCAGCATGCCGAACCCGCCGACAACCAAACCAGCCTGGGCCACGCCCAATGAGAAATGGTCCACAAAGTAGAGGGAAGCGGTGTTGTGGATGGTGATCTCGATGCCGAAGCAGGCCCCGTAAATGGCGGCCAGAGCCCACACACGCCGATCGCTGCACGCAGAACGGAAAGCACCCGATGCCCGTCTGGCGTCTGAGCCAGCCGCGTCCCGCGGGCTAAACAGGTCCACCGAAAACCGAAGGCCACGAGCCGCGGGCTTCAGCCCGCGCGGCCGCTCGAACTGGGAGAACGGTACTTTACGCTTTGCGTGGACCTGTCTAGCGTCGCCATCGGGTGAGTCCTGTGTCAGACGCCAGTAGGCCACACCCGCGATGAGCATGAGCACGCCCGGCACGATCATGGCCAGCCGCCAGCTCCACGCCGCGGTCCAGCCCATGGCCATGAATGCCGAGAAGACCAGGGGCATGCAGATCTGCGCGGCGCCCCCGCCCATATTACCCCAACCCGCGGTCGTGGCATTGGCCGTGCCCACGCAGTTGGCGGCGAACATGCGCGAGGTGTGGTACTGCGTGATGACGAACGACGCTCCCACCGCGCCGATGAGCAGACGAAACAGCAGGAAGGTCTCATAGTCCCGAGCCAGGCCGACGCCCATGATCGGCAATGCACCCAGCACGAGTAGGCCGCTGTAGCACCGCCGCGGCCCAAATCGGTCGCACAGCCATCCCACCAGCAGGCGGGCAAATATGGTGGAGGCCACCGACGCCACCACCAGCCGGCCCATCTGCGCCTTATCCAGTCCGAACTCGGCGCGAACGACGGGCATGAGCGGTGCGATCGCAAACCAAGAGGAAAAGCAGAGAAAAAACGCCAGCCACGTCATGTGGAAGGTCCGCATGTGCGGGGCCGCGAAACTGAGCAGCTCAATTCGTGTGGCCTTGCCTGCATCGTCGCCCACTATCGCTCCTCCTGCGCGCACCGGCTGCCTCCGCGCCCACGGGAGAGTCCGGCCAGTGCGGTCCTGGAAAACAGGGATTGTCCCCAAGCGAAGCCCGAACGGGGGATTTCTCAAGCAATCCGCGTACCAGGATCGGGTACGCCGGAGTATCGGTCACCAACCGTCACCACAACCCTGGGAATGCAGAAAGCGTGAAGATACACGCCCGCTCCAGCCGCGCATTCCGCAGGCATCCACGGTCAGTCTGACCAGATTGAGCGCAGGAGTTGACCGGCATAATCAGGAGATGCTGGACCCATAACCCGACGGTACATCGTCGCCTGCCGTCACGAGATGATTCATGGATCGGCCGAACTCTCTCCGTCCCTCCGTCTCTCTGTTGCTCCATCCCCCTCCCCCGGTACCCCGGGGGAGGGTCGGGGTGGGGGCTAAGCAGGCCACAGGCCTTCCTGGCCTCCGTTGTGCGCCTTTAGAGTTGGGACAGCACTCGCCGCGTCTCCACCGGAACGTCCATGCCACACTCGGGACAGTATCCCGATCGATTGCCGGTCAGGTCGTAGCCGCAGTGGATGCAGCGACGACTGACCTCTCTGAATGGAAACCGGCCCGCATGGCGTCGCCAGATCACGGTCGCGCCGGCCCAGGCATCACCTGGACGGGTTCCGTCGAGCAGCAGAATAGGCAGGACGAGCACAGCGAACGGAACAAAAAGCACCAGGTTGCGGCGCAGCGAAGCGAGGAATCCGGCAGGCTGACGCGTCTGCCGATCGACCACGCGCAGGTCCGTCAGCCACTTGCCCGGCGAATAACCCGCGAAACCGTCCTTGAGCGGAAACAGCAACCCAATCGTGATGGGGATAGACGGCGTCAGATCTGAGTTGATCAGCCCGAACAGCGCGACCAACCCGAGCAACAGGCCGCAGATTCCGGCAGCCGCGCCCAGGTCAACGAGAAAAGCCACCCCGCGCCGGGCGAGAAACTCGGTCCGGCACGCATCGCAGATCCATGCATACAACAGCATGGCCCGAGCCGGCCGAGATTGGCATAAAGGGCATACCCGGTGCTGAGAGGCGCCTTCGTACAGGATGGACGAACTCGTATCCCGCGATCCGAGCGAAGCCATAATCCACCTTCTACCGACCCGCCCTGAGTCTTACAACTAGAGGCCGTGCTGCAAGAAAACTACCTTCGGCGGTCAGCGATCAGCGAGAATGGTGGGTTGTGGGTTGTGGGTGGTAGGTTGTCGCTCGCAGGTCGCGGGCTGCGACTCGGATCAGCGGTCAGCCATCAGCATCCGGGAATCCGTTTTTCGTATCCGGTATCCAATCCCCAACCCCTAGCCCCTGACCCCTGATCCCCCTCCCCTTGTCTCCTTGTCCCCTTGTCTCCTTGTCGATCGTCACCAGTCTTCCTCCCTCCGTCTCTCCTTCGCTCCGTCTCTCTGTCCCTCCGTCTCGCCCCCCCGCTTGCCCTGTGGCGCCGTCCGCCCACATAATACGGCGATGAAGTATTCCTGCGCGTTCAGCCTCATCGGTCGCTCCACCTGCATCGCTCTGATCCTTGTAGTGCTGCTGCCCGGTTGCGCCGCCCCCCAGCTCCCCCGATGTGAGCCCTGCGCCACTCGGGCCGCTGCTCCAGAGCCAACGACGCTGACCATCGCGGCCGTCTCCATCGATCCCAAGCTGGGTGACGTACCCCACAATCTTGCCCGCATCGAGCACTGGTCCCGCAAGGCTGCCGCCGCCGGGGCCGAGGTCATCCTGTTCCCGGAGGCCGCTCTCACCGCCTGGTGGATGAACCGCGACGGCCTGCGTAAAGCCGGCGAACCCATCGATGGACCCTCTATTCAGAAGCTCATCCGTTTGGCCGGGGAGCTCGACGTCACCCTCTGTGTGGGCATGACCGAGCTGGAAGGCGACAAGGCCTACATCACGCATGCGGTGATCGAGGGGACCGGCGTTATCGGCAAACACCGCAAGAGCAGCCTCGCGCCCGGTGAGGAGAAATGGTGGGACGAGGGCAGCGACGCCAACGTTTTCAGCATCCGGGGAGCCCGCGTGGGCATTGCCATCTGCTATGAGTCGGTCCACCCGCCCACCTGTGCCGCTCTCAAGGCCAATGGCGCCGAGATCATCCTGGCCCCCTATGCCAATGGGACCGAACCAGTAGAGCTGACGACCGGCCGTCGGCCCTATACCTACGCCCGCGCCAAGGAGAACGGTGTCTGGTACATCGCCTGCGACGTCGCCGGGGCCCGTGGAGACGGCACCCTCCGGACGGGTGCCGTCTATGCCATCGATCCGCAGGGTCGACTCGTCGGCTTGACCGATGGCTCAGCGGTGGGCGAGAACATGCTGCTCCAGCGGGTGGCCCTGCCTGTCCGGGGCGAGTCCGCGCAGGAGTCCGTGAAATCGGGAAGCTCCGCTTCAATTGCTAAGCGGCCGGATTCTCCTTAGCATAGGAGACCGTTTTCGTCCGGCTGGACCCGCGGGGCGCTTACCCACTAGGATTCTGCTCCGAGCAGCACGACAACGGCGTGGCGAGTTTCTGAAGAGACACAACACGGATGTTCGCGATCATCAGTGACATTCACGGGAATCTGGAGGCCCTGGAGGCCGCCCTGGCGGACATCGATGCGCGGGGGATCGAACGTATCGTCTGCCTCGGAGACGTCGTCGGCTACGGCGCCAGTCCCAAGGAATGCACCGATCTGGTGATCGAGCGCTGTGAGTTCTGCCTGTGCGGAAACCATGATCACGCCGTGTTTTACGAACCGTACAACTTCAACGTGGGCGCCGAACGGGCCTGCTACTGGACCCGTCAGGTGCTCGAAGACGAGCCCAAGAAGACGCTGCGCGATCGTCGCTGGGAGTTCCTCGGACGGCTTCCCGTCCGCGTGATCTATGAGGATATGCTGTTTGTTCACGGTTCGCCCCGGCGCCCGGTGAACGAGTACCTTTTTGCCGATGACGTCTACTCGAACCCGCACAAGCTGATGGCCAATTTCGAGCGTCTCCAGCACAAGGCCTGCTTCGTGGGCCATACGCATGTGCCCGGCGTGTTCGTGGACGACCCCTATTTTGAATCACCCGATGAGCTGGCTGAACCCGGGTACCATGAAATTGCCGAAGACGACAAGGTCATCATCAACATTGGCAGCGTGGGCCAGCCGCGCGACCGAGACCCTCGGGCCGCCTACGGGATCGTCGACAACGGCCAGGTGGAGTTTATCCGCCTCGAATACGATATCGAGAAGGCCGTCTCCAAGATCCTTAGCACTCCCGAGTTAGATGACTTCCTGGGCCACCGGCTCCTGGAGGGCCGCTGATTGGGGCGCGCTGTGCCGCTGGCGTCTCGCGGGTGCGGGTCGTGTCGCCGGTTTCCTGCCGGTGATGATGTGGCACCGGAATTCTACTGGTGAACCGGCTCCTGGCGTCGGGAAACCGACATCTTGCCGGTCATGCGGTGTCGCAGTCGTCTTGCCGACGGAAGATGCGGCACGAGCGCCTCGCCGGTGAAGCGAGGCTGTCCCGCCCTGAGCTGAATGCTCGCGAGAGCTCCCGGTCAGGTAACGAGTGGGACCACTTTGGCTGGAAAGGATTCGCCTCGAGGGGCTGGCGTGCCCCTCGCTTTTGTTTTGAGACCACCTGATGCAGACCAAAAGGTTGATCGTCGCCCTCATGGCCTCTATGGCCGTGTTTTACCTGTGGCTCCTCATTGCCCCCAGGTTTTTTGGAACTCCCAGATCGCCGGACCCGGCCACGCAGCCGGCCGGAGAAAGCGCTGACGGCGCTGTCGCGACCCGTCCGGAAGGGCCGACCACCGCTCCGGCCCCTGTCGGCGTGGCCGAGCGACCTCCGACTGCCGGTGCAACCCAGCCGGCAGGCTTCCGAGTCATCGGCGGCGAGGCTCAACAACCGGTAACGCTGGGCAGCGCCGAAGCCGACAGTTCCTACCCCATGAAGGTGGAGATTTCCCCGCGCGGCGCGGCCATCACCAACGCGTGGATCCGCGGCCATTATGAAACGCCCGAACGGACGGAGCCTTATCACATTCTCCGCCCCGTCGAGCTCCCGAACGCCGGCATCGCCGGCTCGTTCATCACACCCCAGGTCCGCTTCGACAACCGCAGTCTTAACGTGCCGTTGGAGGACGCCATCTGGCGACTCGACCCGAGCAGCACGGACGAGCAGAAGATCTGGACCGTCACCATCCAAACGGGCGAAGGTGAGGAACTGGCCCGTGTCATCAAGACGTACACCCTGGCACCGCAGCCGCCGGCGAGCAAGACGTATGATCTGGGCCTGTCGCTGAAAGTCGAGAACCTCTCGGGCGAACCGGCCCGGCTGATCCTGACGCAACGAGGTCCAGTCGGCCTCCAGAAGGATGACCCCCGCGCCGAGGATCGCCGCATCATCGGCGCCACCTGGAGCGAGGGGGAAGTCGTGGCCGACGGCCACTGGCGCAAAGACATCCGAAAGGCGGGCGAACTGCCCCTGGGCGCCGATCGCGACGAGGAGCGCATCGCCTGGGTGGCCGAAGCCAACCGGTACTTCGCCGTGATCACGGCACCGGCCGGCCGTGACGGCCCTGCCGCCGAGCCGCTGTATGCCCGCGTGGCCGCCAGCCACCTGCTACCGACCGAACAGGACGGCCCCGACCTGACCTACAGCTTCGTCAGCAAGCCGCTCGAGGTTCCCGCGGGTGGGGCCACCGAATTGAACTACGACCTGTTCATCGGCCCCAAGTCCAAGACCATCTTCCAGGGCGTCCCTGCCTACGACAAGCGGGATTATTTCTCGGTCATCCGCGAAGGCTTTTACTTCTGCGCGCCAGAAGGACTGACTTCGCTGATGATGACGCTGCTGAACTTCTTCCAGAAAATCGGCTTCGGCAACTACGGAGTGGCCATCATCATCCTGGTGCTCGTGGTGCGGGGGATCCTTCACCCCATCACCAAGAAGAGCCAGGTCAACATGATGAAGATGCAGAAGCAGATGTCGCGCATCCAGCCGCGCATCGAAGCCGTCAAGCAGAAGTTCTCCGGCGACCGCGTGGCCATGAACCAGGCCATCATGGAGGTCTACAAGGAAGAGGGTGTCAACCCGGCCGGCAATCTGCTCACCTGCCTGCCGATGATGCTGCAGATCCCCATCTGGGGTGCGCTGTGGCAGGCCCTGGCCTCCACCATCGAGATGCGCCACGCCCCTTTCGACGGCTGGTGGATCCGCGACCTGGCCGGTCCTGATGCGCTCATCTCCTTCCGCGACAGCTATCCCCAGGGCATTGACATTCCTATCATCAGTTGGCTGGCCGGGCCCATTTTTTCCTTCAACCTGCTGCCCATTCTGCTGGGTGTCTCGCAGTTGCTCCAGGCCAAGTACATGCCCCGCATCAGCTCGCCGGGGGCGGCCCAGTCCGACACCGCCGCCGCCCAGATGGAACAGCAGCGCAAGATGATGATGTTCATGAGCGGCTTCTTCGTGCTCATGCTCTACGGCGCCCCTTCGGGCTTGAACCTCTATATCATGGCCAGTAACTTCTTCGCCATCTTCGAGCAGTGGCGGATCCGCAAGCACATTGCCGAGCTGGACTCGAGAAAAGGTGAGGAGCCGCCTCCCTCCGAACCGCCCGGCGCCGCGCCAAAAACACCCAAAGCAGGTACACCGCCCGCGCCGAAGCAAGACAACTGGCTACAACGGAAGTGGAAGGAACTCGAGAAACAAGCCGAGGAGGCCAGGAAGGTACAATCGCAGCGACGACGGGAACGCTGACGGGCGGCCGGCATCCCGGATGTGGGCGCGTCCCGGTTGGACTTCGTCGGCCGAACCTGAGCAGACCGAACCGGCGGGCAAACGGGGCCCGGCGGTGACCCGCAACAGAGGAGCGCGCACCATGCAGACCACACTCATCGCCCTGGCGAACCTTCTCCTGTTCACTGCCGCCGCTTGGGCCACGGAGTTCCACGTCAGTCCCAAAGGCAATGACAGCAACGACGGGACGAAAGCCGCGCCACTCCGGACCATCCAGCGTGCAGCGGATCGCGCCCAGCCCGGTGACGTGATCACCGTGCACAGCGGCATCTACCGAGAACGCATCAACCCGCCGCGCGGCGGGTCATCGGATGACCAGCGCATCACCTACCAGGCCGCGCCCGGCGAGCAGGTCGAAATCAAAGGCTCGGAAGCCATCCGCGGCTGGGAGAAGGTCCAGAACGACACGTGGAAAGTGATCCTGCCCAACGCGTTTTTCGGGAGCTTCAACCCCTACAGCGATCTGATCCGCGGCGACTGGTTCAACCCCAAGGATCGCGAGCATCATACCGGCGCAGTCTACCTGAATGGTGAGTGGCTCACCGAAGCGGCGAAGCAGGAGGAGGTCCTCCAGCCCGTGGCCGCCACCCCGCTGTGGTTTGCGCGCGTCGACGAGGCGAACACCACCATCTGGGCCCAGTTCAAGGCAGCCAACCCCAACGAGCAGCTCGTGGAGATCAACGTCCGCCGCACGGTGTTCTACCCGGACAGGCCGGGCCGCAACTTCATCACCGTCCGCGGCTTCACCATGCGGCAGGCGGCCACGCCCTGGGCGCCTCCGACGGCCGAGCAGATCGGCCTGATCGGCACTCACTGGAGCAAGGGCTGGATCATCGAGAACAACCGCGTCAGCCACTCGATCTGCTCAGGTATTGCCTTGGGCAAGCACGGGGACGAGTTTGACAACACCTCGGCCAACACGGCCGAGGGCTACGTCAAGACCATCGAGCGCGGCCTGGCCAAAGGCTGGAGCAAGGAGAACATCGGTCACCACGTCGTCCGCAACAACGTGGTCTCGCATTGCGAACAGGCGGGCGTCGTCGGCAGCCTGGGACCGGTCTTCAGCAAAGTCATCGGCAACGTCATCCATGACATTCACGTGCGCCAGCTCTTCACCGGCGCGGAGATGGCGGGCATCAAGTTCCACGCGGCCATTGACGTCGAGATCAGCCGCAACCACATCTACCGTACGTGCCGGGGGTTGTGGCTGGACTGGATGGCCCAGGGAACGCGTGTGACGGGGAACCTGTTCCACGACAACCAGACCGAGGATCTGTTCGTGGAGGTCAACCACGGGCCGTTCCTGGTGGACAACAACATCTTCCTGTCACCCACGGCCCTGCTGGATATGTCCCAGGGCGGAGCCTACGCCCACAACCTGTTCACAGGGCGGCTCATATCGCGATCTGAGCTAAGCCGCTCGACCCCCTACCACCCGCCGCACACCACGGAAGTGGCCGGACTCAAAAACATCAAGGGCGGCGACAACCGGTTCTACAACAATGTTCTCCTGCACCCTGAAGGTCTCGCCGTCTACGACGCGCGGGTACCATCACACATGGACGGGAACGTGTTCCTAAAAGGTGCAAAACCCTCCAAATTTGAAGCCAAGTCGCCGGCCCGCTCGGAGAGGGATCCGAAGCCCCGACTCATGGAGAACGTCGACGGCTGGCTTCTGGAACTCACCCTCGACGAAACCTGGACCGCCAAACGCAACCGCCCGCTGGTGACTACCGAACTGCTGGGGCGGGCCTCCGTCCCAGACCTGCCGTACGTTCAGCCCGACGGCTCAAGCATTCAAGTGAATACCGATTATTGCGGTCGGCCGCGGCGCGTCTCCGATCCCGTTCCGGGGCCCTTTGCCGATGTCGATCCTGGCACATTGAAGGTCAAGGTGTGGCCCAACCCGGCAGGCGCGGAGCGTGCTTTGAGTACCCATCGCTGAGCGCAGGGGGCCCGTGACACCATCGGCGAGCTACCAGAGCCGTGGGCGCAAGCGAGGGGGAGTGGTTGCTGCGGGCGGCCAATCAATTCGGCCCCTCGCTTGCGCTCAGGGCTCTGAGGAGCCTCATCGGCCTGGACTGCCACGGACCCGAGCGCAGGCGCATTGGTCGCCGGACATCCGCCCCCGCTCTTTGCTGGGTCACGGCCGATGCCATTCGTCGCAGGTCGGGCACAAGGCCATGGCGTCATACCGCCCGGCAAGATGACTGCCGCGAATCGCCTGCATCCGCTCACCTTGCCAGAGGGAGCCCAGCGTGTCCACGGCCAGCGAGCCGACCGTAGCTTCGCCCCGGTAGTCCTGGTCGCAGACGGCCAGTCGGCCGTCCGCCAGGACGAAAGCCCGCCGGAACAATCGGCCGCAGGGCAGGCGTGTGGGGGGTGACATTCGCATGACCGCCAGGTCCGGCCAGCGCCCGGCATGACTGCTCGGGCCGATCAGGACGGGCGTGGCGCCGCGCTCGATCCAGCCGTCGTAGAAGCGCTCCATCTCGTCCATCGTATCCAGGGTCTTGGCCATTTCGCAGACGAGCAGGGGCACGGGCTGGCGGGCAGCCTGCTGGGCGGTGATGACCCGCTGGATGTTCTCCTGGACGCGATCGAAGAGATCCGCCCCGTGCAAGCGCTGATAAGTCTCGCGCGTGGTGGCATCAATGAGCACGTTGAGCACGTCCACGCGATGCTCGATCAAGGTGGCCACGGCCGCGTCGTCAAGGTGCACACCGGGTGTGCGCACGGCCAGCCCCAGCATCCCGGCCCGCCGGCAGTGGGCGACATACTCCCGCCACTCCGGATGCAGCAACGGATCGCCATAGCCGCCGAGCACCACGCGGGCATCGTCCCGATCGGCCAGCTCATCGATGATGCGCGTGAACAGCTCCCGCCCAATCGGCCCGCGTGCGGGCACCGCCCGCCCACGGGGCCGTACCGTGGACTCAGGCAGCGAATCCTCGATCGTCAGCTCGATTTCCACTTCGTCAGGCAGGAAATCGATGTCGCGCAGTGATCCCACCAGACGCTCCGAGACTTGCTCGCATGGCAGGACGTCGCCGGCCGTCTCGGATACCGGGCCGGCTCCGCCAGCCGATGCCTCCCGGATCATGGCCCCCAGACGGGCCATGGCCGTGTCTGTGTCCGCCACGCATCGCCCCACGGCGTGCGCGACAGACGAGGCCACTGGATAGAAGCACGGCTGGACGGTCATGTCCCGGTGTGGATCGGAGGGCCGGTAGGCCATCACCCGACCCAGGGGCTGACGATTCTCGGCCAGATCCGACAGCAGGGCCGTCTGGTAAATGGCCGCGGAAAGTCCGGGGGTAGTTTGAGTGAACACCAGTCGCACGTCATTGGCGACTTTCTCAAAATGTTCGATCATGACGTCCAGCAAGACCGGATCAAGCAGTACCGCCCCGGCCGGCACGGCCGCGACGCCATCCGCCCCTTCCCGTCGAGCAAGCGACGCCAGCACCCAGGGATTACAGCATTCGTCGAATGCGGTCATCCCACCCAGACCGCCGCGCCAGGCGTCCAGCGACCACTTCCGGGCCGCGGCCACGTACTCCCGCCAGGGGACCGCTCCGCCGTCGTGCGTCTCCACCTTCACGTCGAGACCCACCGCCATTTGTCGGGCCAGGGATTCATGCCGCGGTTCCACGACCAGGTGAACGCCGGCCACGCGCCGGGCGGCCAGCACGCGCCGCAACGTCCGGCGCAGCACAGTCTCGCCGCCGAGCTCATCAGCCAGCCGGGAGCGCGTCCCCAATGCCCCCCACTCAAAGTCAGCTTCAATGGCGGCAAGGATCTTCATCGGTTGTCGGTTTTCAGTTTCCAGTTCCCGGTTCCCAGTTCCCAGTTCTCAGACCACAGTTCTCAGTTCCTCTCCCTCCCCCGGTACTCCGGGGGAGGGGCGGGGTGGCAGGCAACGGCTGGAACGTTCAGCGTTGTCCGTTCCCGAGCGGGCAATTGCACTGCTCATCCTCTCAACCTCCAAACCCCTCGCTTGCGCTCGGGGCTCCGTTCATGACCGTCCGCCGTTTACGCTCGAGTCACGGACTGATTGCATCGCCTCAAACCGCTGCACGCTCTCCGCAAGTATCTCCCGCAGCGCACCCGCCCCTTCGAGCACCGCCTCGACGAAGCGGATGTCGCGCTCGAGCTGGCCTTTGGCCCGCGTCTTGCCCTCTGCACCGGCGAGCTCCAGCCGCCGATCGGCGCTGTAGCGCTGTAGCTCGGCCAACTGCGCGACGCCGCTGATCATCCGATAGGTATGGTCCTGCTCGCGTATACGTATCCGTAGCGCATCCACCTCCGCGATCCGGCGGTTGAATGCCGTCGGCTGCTCGATCAGCTCCACCATCTCCTTCAGCACCGCAAGCAGCCGTTCGCACGTCCTGGCCATCTCCTTGGTCTCATCCAGACGCTTACGGATCTGTGCCTCACCGGCCTTCAGCCGCGAGCGGTCGCAGAAGTCGAGCTCCTTCAAGTAGGCGAAGCGCTCGGGAGGAATCACCTCCCGGCAGTACGCCGCGGTTGCCTCAGCCAGCGTCATGATCCGCGTGCCCGCCTTGCGGACCCCGCCTTCGGTGGCATCGATCACCCGGCCGGGAACGGCCGCGAAATCGCCCTCGAACTGCTGCAGGTAGGTGAATAACTGCTCGTCGGTGTAGATGTCCCGCCCGTGGATATCCTTGAGCTTCATCAGGATGCGCCGGGTCCGCACGATCCGCTCCCACTCCTTCACCTCGATGGTGCAGAACCGATTCAACTCCGGCCGCCACATGCCATGCATGGCCACGCCGGGCGAGTAATACACGTGGTTGGTGTAGCCCAGGTCCTGCCCTACCAGGATGACGGGATCGCAGCCCATATAAACGGCCAGGTAAAACGCCAGGTGAGCCACCGTGGCACCCGCCTTCAGCCCCGCCCGGGCCCCCAGTGCATCCCCCAGGCACATGCGGGCGAAACTGTTGTCCACCAGCGACACCGGCCCACCATAGGCATCGAGCACGTGCCAGGTCACCTTCGGCTCGGCGATCAGGTGCGTGCGGCTCATATCGGGGATGTTCTCGAAGAACCGCTTGGACAGCTCGTGATAGTCCAGCGAGGTCACGAAATCCGGCACGATGCCGCGATCCAGCAGGGTCTTGAACGTGGCCTGCACCGCGATGAGCACGGCGCGGCCCTTCAGCGCGGCGAGTTGATCGATGTTCCGTCGCAAGGAGGGCCCGGCAGAGACAACGATGGCCGGCCGGCCTTTAAACCGCTCGTGCAGAACGTCGATCGGCGGCGTGGATAAATATCGGGGCAGGTTGCGGGCCACGTTCCGGCAGGTGATCCGCGAATTGGCCACCAGCGTGACCAGCCCCATGCGGCAGAAGGTCATATGATCGGCGACCAGCTTGCGCATGGCGGCGTGGAACTCGCCGGCCACGCGCTCAGAGGGGGGATGGGTGACGAACTGTGTCCCCAGCATCATCAGCGTGTTGCTGGGTTCCAGGCGCGCCTGCAATTCGGCCTTGTCCGTCCGCGTCAGAATGATGCAGCGCCGGCCGGCCAGCATATCCGCGAGATCCACGCTGCCCAGTGCCGCCTTCAGCAGGGCCAGGTTGGGCTCGGTGACGACCAGGAATGCCTCGCCCTTGAGCCGGGCGTACAGTGCCTGAACATGGTGCCCCAGGCCAAAGCCGCCCACGATGTGGCAGAAATCCTCGTCGATCTTGACCGATTCGGCGAAACGCTCGGCCTCCCCCACCGGGTCGACGCGGCTATGCAGATAGAGCGGACGATCCGCCCCCCCTGCCGCAACGGCCACCGTGGGCGGCCCCCGGCGGCTGGCCTCGACCGCCACGCCGCCATCCTCCTCATGCTCATCGATGCGTTGGGCCAACCGAGGATCAGCACGGAACAGAGCGGCCATGTTCCGCACGTAGAGATCGTCCCTGATCAGAGAGCCGTTCAAAGGTCTTTCCTGAAGAGTCAGGGGTCAGTTGTCAGTCGTCAGTTGTTGGGTGGGTTGTCCTTTGGTCAGTTGCAGGGAGCGATTGAAGTAATCGGACCGATCCGACGGATCTGACCGATCGGTCTGATCACCCATCCGACTGATTTGACTGATCGGACGGATCCGGCCGATCAGACCAATCCAGCCGTCGCGCGGTCCTCTTACAACTGACAAAAGCACCACTGACCCAACAACTGACAACTGACCACTGACCGCTATCTACTCATCCGTCACACAACCCAGGGACGCCGACTTCACATTTTTGATGTACTTGTAGAGCGTGCCGCGGGTAGCCTTGTACGGCGGGGGTTTCCACTCCCGCTTGCGCTGGGCCATTTCGTCGCTGCCAACCTCCACATCGATGGCGTTCTTCGTCGCATCGATGGTAATGCGGTCCCCGTTCTTGACCAGGGCAATCGGGCCGCCCTCCTGGGCTTCGGGTGTCACGTGGCCCACGATGAACCCGTGCGAGCCGCCGGAGAATCGGCCGTCGGTGATCAGGGCCACATCCTTGCCCAGGCCAGCGCCCATGATCGCGGAGGTGGGCGTGAGCATTTCGGGCATGCCCGGGCCCCCCTTGGGCCCCTCGTAACGGATGATGACCACGTCGCCCTTGACGATCTCCTTGCGTTCCAGGGCGGCCAGCATGTCCTCTTCCGAGTCGTACACCTTGGCCGGACCGCTGAACTTCAGGCCCTCCTTGCCGGTGATCTTGGCCACCGCCCCTTCCGGGGCGAAGCTGCCACGCAGGATCTGGATGTGGCCGGTCTCCTTGATCGGCTTTTCCAGCGGGGAGATGATCTGCTGGCCGTCCTTGAGGCCGGGCAGATTGCGGATGTTCTCTTCGAGCGTCTTACCCGTTACCGTCAGGCAGTCGCCTTTCAGCAGCCCCTTCTCCAGCAGGTACTTCATCACCGCGGGCGTGCCGCCGACACTGTGCAGGTCCTCCTGCACGAACTTCCCGGAGGGCTTCAAATCGGCCAGGAACGGCACCCGGTTGCTGACCTTCTGGAAGTCGTCAATGGTCAGTTCCACGCCCGCCGATCGAGCCATGGCGATCAGGTGCAGCACGGCGTTGGTCGAGCCCCCCAGGGCCATGACCACGACCATGGCATTCTCGAATGCCTGGCGGGTCATGATGTCGCTGGGCTTGATGTCCCGCTCGAGCAGGACGCGCATGGCCGCCCCGGCCGCGACGCACTCTTCGAGCTTGCGCGGGTCCTCGGCCGGCGTGGATGCGCTGTAGGGCAGCGACATGCCCAAGGCCTCAATGGCCGAGGCCATGGTGTTGGCGGTATACATGCCGCCGCAGGCGCCCGCCCCCGGGCAGGAATGCCGCACGATCTGCTGCCGGGTCTGCTCGTCGATTTTGCCCGCGATGTACTCGCCGTAACACTGGAAAGCCGAGACAATGTCCAGCGTTTTGCCGTCCGCGTGGCCGGCCCGGATGGTGCCGCCGTAGACCATGATGGTCGGGCGGTTGACTCGGGTCATGGCCATGATGCAACCGGGCATGTTCTTGTCGCAGCCCGGCAGCGTGATGCACCCGTCGTACCACTGCCCGGCCACCACCGTCTCGATCGAATCGGCGATGATGTCGCGCGACTGCAGCGAATAGCTCATCCCCTCGGTGCCCATGGAGATACCGTCGGACACGCCGATGGTGTTGAAGCGCAGCCCGACCATGCCGGCCGCCTGAACCCCGTCCTTCACGCGGGCGGCCAGCTCGTTCAGGTGCATGTTGCAGGTGTTCCCCTCCCACCACACGCTGGCGATGCCGACCTGCGGCTTGGTCATGTCCTCTTCGGTGAGCCCCGTGCCATAGAGCATGGCCTGCGAGGCGCCCTGGGACTTGGGCTGCGTGATCCGCGAACTGTATTTGTTTAACTGCATGTCTATTCCTGTGGCCTTGCCTTTTAGTTAAAGCCCCACGTGCCGGCTCCAGCGGGGCGGATCGGAATCGATGTGGAGATTGTAATCACCGGGGGTGATGATGCAATCATCGCCAGACAACTTCGGGCCATGGCACGGACTTGGTCTATCGGCTCCAGCTCACATAACCATACGCCGCCGCCAGGCAGGCGTAGGCGGTCACCGATATGGCGATGCCGATCCACGCCCACCGGCGCGGCCGGTAGGCGGCCGGCAGCATTCGTGGCAGGACGCGGTGGTTCAGGATCAGCAGGCAGATGGTGAACGTGACCGTCCCCGCAAAACCCACCACGGAGGCCAGCAGGATCATGGTGCCGGGCTGGGCGTAGGGCAGCGTCACCACCGTGATCCCACCGGCCAGCAGCACGAAGATCCAGTACCAGCGGCGCTGCGACAGCCGCCGGGCCGCGGGCACATAGGCGTAGACCACGTCCGTGTGCGCACGGCTCACTGCGTCGATGGTGGTCATCCAGGTGTCCGACAGGAATGCGGTGGCCAACAGCAGAAACAGTGCCGCCCCCGTGGGTCCCCAAGCCGATCCAAAGAACTCCGCCTGGGCCCCTACCGGATCCGCGTCCGTAGGCAGGCGCCCTTTCGGGAATAGCAACGCGTAGGCCAGCAGGCAGCACAGCAACGTGGTGAACAGGTTGCCGATCACACCCACCGCATTATCCGCGGCGAGATATCGGCGCCACTGCTTCCAGCGCGTCGCTCCTTCGCCCGTCTGCTCAGGTACGAAGCCCGCCCGCGGAATGACCACCCGGCGGCCGGTAATCGGGCTGGTGATGCGGCCCATGTGTGCGGCCATCCCGGCGCCCTTCTCGCGCAGCCAGTACGAATAAAACAGTGTCCAGAACCCGCCCAGGCCAGCGAAGGTGATGGCCGTCAGCAGCTTGGTCGCGTCGTCCGGGTCCCACGAGCGCCCTTCCGGCCACCGCGGCCCCAAGAGACCTCCGGCGAACTCGCCCAGCCGGGCTAGCACGGCCGTCTGTGAGCACGCCGCCATCAGTCCTACCACCGTCACGACCGCCACCACGGTCATGACCCGCTCGATCATCCGGTACACGACCCTCGACAGCAGCAGGGCCATGAAGAACACCGCGATGAATGTGTAGGCCCAGAAAAGCCGTCGCCCCTCTTCACCCCACCCCGCCGGGAAGCCGGTGAGTTCATCCATGCCGCCGGCCGTCACAAAGCCGCCCAGCCACAGAAACGAAATAGTCATCAACACCCACATGCCCAGCGTCAGCAAGCGGTTCAACCGCACGAAGCCCTGCCAGATGCTCTCACCGGTGAGCAGCGTGTACCGGCCGATCTCGTAATTCACCGGGAGCTGAAGCAGGCAGGCGGGAATCAGCAGGAACAGGAACCCCAGGCCGTACTTGGCGATGATGTACGGCCACCAGACCAGTTCCCCCGAACCCTGAGCCAATGCCATCCAGACCACACCCGGACCTAACGCACGCAGAAGCCCCGGAAACACGGGCATCGGGCGCACGCCCGGGGCAGGCAGACAGCCCCACCCGCTGCCGGCTGGCTCAGCCGGGGTGGCGCCTTCGGCCGCTTCCAGTTCCTTTGTCATCAGGTCTTTCCCGGCCATGGACGCGGATTATACCGTACAGGCCACTACAATGGGCGATCATGAGACGCAACCTCGATCGACCGGCAAAGTGGGTGCGCGAGGATAGACGCCTGACGCTGGATGAGATCGGCTGGCTGCAATCTCCTGACGGGCGGGAGGTCTGCCGGACCATGGCGGAGGACAGCCCGGCCGACACACCGGCGGCCATTGCTCATTGGCGGCAGCGGTTGGCCCCCGAGCGGGTCGCCGCCGCCTGGAACCAAGTCACCCTCCGAGCCGCCGCCCGGACGAAGTTCTCCCGTGCCGACGACATGCTCTTCGACCGCGTGGGACTCGAGCAGGCTAGTGATGAGGTGATCGCCGAGTACAAGGCCGGCCGTCTGGCGGGAATCAGCCGGGTTGCCGATTTGTGTTGCGGCATCGGGGGCGATGCCTTGGCCCTGGCGGGGGGACGGGAAGTGGTAGCCGTTGACTGGTCCGAGGTCCGGACCGCGATGGCAGCACACAACGCTGGAGTCTATGGCCGTCCGCTGCGCACGTGCGCCGGTGATGTGGCTTTCGAGTGGCCGGAAGCCGACGCCGCCCACGTCGACCCCGACCGCCGCGCGCAGGGCCGCCGCAGCCACGATCCGGACCAATACTCTCCCGGCTTAGCCACCCTGGAGAGGATCGTCCGACATTACCAGCAGGTGGCCATCAAGCTCTCGCCGGGGGCGGTGTTCGACGTGCTGCCCTTTGAGGCGGAGATTGAGCTGATCAGTCACCATGGCGAGTGCAAACAGGCGGTAGCCTGGACCGGCAACCTGCAGCAGGTTGCGCGCCGCGCGACGATCTTCCCCTCAGGTGAGTCAATCCAGGCCGCGGCCGGCGAGGACCGCAGTTGGCCCGATCCGCGCCTCCCGCAGGCTGGCGATCTCCTGCTGGAGCCGGACCCGGCCGTCATTCGCGCCGACCTGGTGGGCATCCTGGCGCGACGGCACGATCTGGCCCCCATCGACCCGCACATCTCGTGGCTGGTCGGCTCTGAAGTGCCGCCGACGTCGATGGTGCGTGCGTTCCGCGTGGTTGACGTGACCCCCTGGTCCGCCAAGCCCGCAAGAGCGTGGCTGGCCCGGCATGACATCGGCAGACTCGACATCAAGACTCGAGGCTTTGCCGCGCGGCCAGAGACCATCCTCAAGTCCCTGCGGCCCGCCGGACGCAAGGCGGCGGTCCTTTTCCTGACGCGCATCGAGGATCGGCCCACCGCCATACTGGCGGAGAGATTGGATTGACGTGGTTAGTAGGTAGTTGTCAGTGGTCAGTTGGAGTTCTGGCTCGCAGGTTGGATCGGTCGTGGATCGTGGCTTGTTAATCGTGGATGGTGGGTTGTTAATCGGATCGTGGGTTGTTAATCGTGGGTTGTGGGTTGTGAATCGTGGGTTGTGGGTTGTTGGTTGTGGGTCGTAGGGGGTGAGCAGCTAATTCCCTCCCTCGGTACTCCGGGGGAGGGTCAGGGTGGGGGCTGGGCAGGAAGAGAACTCTCCGATGAGCAACAGCCACACCGCACACAAGACCGAGCCCATCTGTCGCCCCATCAGGGCTTCATCTCCTTATATGCTCGTGTATCTTCCCGGGAGTTTACACCCCCGGCTATAACTCTCGCCCCTTCGGGGCGTTGTCCCGAGACGCAACACCTGGTACTTCGCGCCCACTCAGCACTCAGCACTCAGCACTGAGCTCTCAGCACTGAGCTCTCAGCACTCAGCACCGTCCTATCACTCATCACTCTTCTCAGGAAGCGTAATCCGCCGCCGGACCGATTCACGCAACTCCTCCACCCGGCCGCGGGCCTGGCGCAGCAGCGGAGCCAGGTCGAACGACCGGTCCATGTCGGCCAGCAGGGGCAAGTCCTGGCCCAGGACGCGAATGGTGATCAGCGGCTGGCCGGCACCGCTCGAGCTGAGCACACGGGCACGACCGTGATCGATCAGCAGCTTCGCGCCCATCTGGCTGTACTCGACGGTGGCCGGCAAGGCTCGTGAAAGCAGCGCGGGCAGAGTCACCCCCGCCTGCCGTTCGACCAACTCCAGCAGCAAATCGCGATCCACCGTACCCGGCTTACCCGGCGGCGGCAGGGCTGTCACGTCGATGTTGCCACTGGTGATCTGGTTGTTCTCGATGATCAGGCTGTTCACTTGCAGGTGGAGTTGGCCTTGTGCTCCGTTCCTGCCCAAGGCCAGCCGGGCCAGGGCGTCCAGCGAACCGCCGGTCCACTCGCCGGTGGCCGCGAGATACTCGATGCGCTCACTGCTGACCCGTCCGTTATGCACGGTAAGCCGGACCTCCCCGCCGACGGCGGACAGGCCGGCCCGCGAGAGCAGGCGATCGATCTGCAGCGCCCGCACCTGGCCGTTGAAGACCAGCCGCTCGATTTCACGGCCACGGACCACAGCACGATCGATCTTCAGGTCCACAATCGCAGGTATAGGTCTCGTCCGCATTCGACCGGTCAGCTCCTCCAGCTTCACGGCCTGGATTGCCCCAGTGAGTTCAGCCCAGTCGCCCTCGGCGCCCTGATGAAGGGTGATCCTCCCCGCGAAGGTCCCCTGGGTCACCGCCCCCCCGACCAGCTCGTCGAGCCGCAAGACCCCCAGCGGCAAAGTCGGCACATTGAGCGTGACCTCGGGGATGAAGTCCTCCTGATGCGGATCCAGCCGGGCGAAGATCTGCACCGGCTCGGTCACTGTCACCCCGTTGAGTGAGCGGCACGTGAGCTGAGCGTCGCCATGGCCGGCGGCATCGAAGTGAATGTTGCCGTCGAGGCCATCCGCCTCCAGCCGAAAAAGCTTCCGCGGCCACAGCAGCCGTCCACGTTCCAGACGAACCGCCCGGATGTTGAACTGGCTGAAGTTCTGAGACAGGCTGGACCTGAGCACTTTCGTGTAGTCCTCCTTCTCCCAGGCCTCTGAGCCAATGGAGATGACCGGATCCGCAATGACCACCAGCGTGCCGGCGCCGCCGTCCGCACCTGCTTTATCCCACACGGCCCGCGGACAACTGAAGATCTGGTCACGACGCCCGGGCAGCCACATCCGCAGGTCGGTCAGCACCTGGGCGGTCAGTGTATGCGGCTCGATCCCGCCAACCTGGGTGGGCATGCTGAAGAAGCGGGCCAGGGCGTCCTCGACCCTGCGCCGGTACCAGTCGCTTCGCCCATACAGACCATAAGTGACCGTGCCGCCGACCGTCCCGGCCACCAGCACAAACACGAGCCACGCGATGAAAACGCGTCGGTTGAACATTATTCGAACATGCGAAGCTGGTTGCGCTCCAGCCCGAACTTGCTCACCGGCTCATGCACCGGCATCGGATACCGGCCCGAGAAGCAGGCCGTGCAGTAGTTGTCGGCCGGATGTTTCGCGCAGGCCAGCATCCCCTCCAATGAGAGGTAATGAAGCGAATCTACTTCCAGGTAGTCGCGGATCTCATCCACGCTGCGCTGGTTGGCGATGAGCTCCTCGGGCGTGGGGAAGTCGATCCCGAAGTAGCACGGGTGGCGAATCGGCGGGCTGGCCACCCGCAGGTGGATCTCCCTGGCCCCGGCGCGGCGCAAAGCCCCGATCTTGCCCCGGGTGGTGGTCCCGCGGACCACCGAATCCTCGACCACCACCAACCGCTTGCCGAG
>BTUC01000070.1:0-21490 GCA_045863575.1 Phycisphaerae bacterium | reverse complement strand
TGTGAAGCCACCCTGTCGGAAGGCGATCACGGTGTGAGACTCAGGATCCAGGCAACTGTCGCTGAGACGGTCAACATCTGGGTTTGGCACGAAATCCGGGCTACGCGAAGGATCGGACGGAGCGAGGACTGAGCAAGGATCGGCTTCGCAGGACGCCTCATGTGAGCATGAGGAAGACACTGGCTGATCGCAGTTGCCGCAGTCCTCCGTGCATGCCTCGCATGGATGTTCCAGTACCCCCCCCGTGCATAGCATCGGGGCGGCCAGGAATACCCAAAGACTTGCAGCTAGGCCAAACTTCGATCTCATGACTGCCTACTATACGCTCCTCATGGTCGATTGACCACGTGCGGGCCCAACCGGACCCTACCTCAGTCTGGATCCGCGGATCGGGGCCTGCCGCAACCGAATGCGGTGACCGCTGGGGGCCGACCTTGTCGGCGAATGGCGCCCGACCCCCTGCTTAGATGTCGGAGATCCAGGTCTTGTTCATTGAATCCCAATTCGTTCGTTAGTCTCACACGTTGAAACCTGCCGACCGGTCCATGGACTCGGTCCGGTTCCGTATGTTCTTCTATAGAAAAGACTTACATCAGAATATCGCATCTTGCGTGCCAGGGAGGAGAAACCTCGTAGCCCCCTCGTTAGGGGGACTTTGCCCGGCGTCCATCACCGCACCGGCGGTCGCGGGTCTGAAAACGCCGCAAACTACTGTTTTTATGAGACTTATGGCCACCCTCCTGAAATCTCCAATAGGCCTTCGTGCCCCAACGCAACCCAGTGTTTTGTGCCATATTGGGGGCGACCACTCTCGGCCCGTGCCTCTGGTCATGTCAAGCGTCGAACACCACCGCTAGATTCTCCGGGGCGGGGATTCTCACCTCGTCAACAGCAGCCGGCGAACCGTGCAGCCGGCCTTGAACCCGTCGTCATTCGACAAAGCCGCCGGCCACTCTTTTAGCGGATTGATGAGACAGCCGGCGACGATAGCCGTGGCGAGGCGGCCAGGTGTGTGTTATCCACCCTACAAAGAAGCTCATGGCCACGTCGCCCGAAGAATCGACTCGCATCTATACAATCGACGCGTCGCTCTTCGCCGAATTCTCTCCACATTCACCTTCTTTTCCATCGGTAACCTCCAAAGGTTCGGGAGTCACTTTCGATTGTTCACGACTTACGGCCCTTCGCCTCAAAGCTCCGACCCCGTCGATAACGGCACACGTTGGGCATGAACAAACCCCAGCACGGAAGTTGTTCACAATGGCCTCTGTCGGACAGTTTTCGATACACGCTCCGCAGGCTTCACAGGCATCTAAATTCGCGACCTCGTATTTCTTTGTTTCGGCGTTCCGGGCGAAGACGTTCGTCGGGCAGACGATATCGCACAGATGACAGCTAATGCACCGCTCAGGGACGACTTCGACGTGCGTATTCTTCACACCAAGAACAAGTTCTTTGACATCCTGCCGCCAGAGCGGCGACCAACTCGGCATGTCGTAACCAACAAAGGCTGAGACGAGGAGAATCCAGCCGCTCCAGCCGATCAGCGACCAAGGGGCGGACGCCGAAGCCACGTGAGCGACGGCAACGACCACAGCCGCAGCCATCAACCCGAGCGAGAGCCCTTTTTGAACCCCCACTTTTCCCGGCAGCCAGAACGCGAGCGTGCTGGAAAGCACGGAGAGCACAAACAGGAGCGGAAGCGTCTTCCACCACAGCCCCTGAATCCAGACGGACCCGATGAGCAGCGGCAGCACGAGCAGGAGGGCGACGTTGAAGCCAAGATTTGTCCCCATCACGAAGCGGTCCTTGAGCGGGAACTTCACGCGACGGTGTTCTCGCTCCGTCCTGGACTTCCCGCTTCTCAGATACTCCGCAAGGTGCGTGATGTCGGCCGGCCCAAATCGCGGCTTCCAGTCGGTCCGTTCGCGAACCGCCCAGATGTTCACGCCGTTTGCCGACAGCTGCGGCAAAATCAGACGGCGATGGTCCACGAGGCCTTCAACGCCACTCGTTTTGAGAATCGAAACAACCGCATCCGCTGTGAAGTCACCCGCACCGCCGGCACACCATACGTTGACGCCCTTCGTCGGAGCAACGAGGAGCCAGGCATCGATATTGTCGCGCCTAAGCGTTTCGATAACCTTGCGAACTGTAAGCTCGAAATTCCCTGTCACCAGGACCGGAGAAGAACAGCCAGGTGTTCCCACGCGTCGAAGACCCGGCTTCGTTGGGAACGGAAAGAGCCGGCCGAACAGGAACCAGATATCTTTGAGCAAGCTCCACATCAGGCCTTCTCCGCGACGACCAGGGCCAACGTGCCAAGCAGATACCGCTTGCTCGACAGGACCCGAAAGCCAGCGGCCGCGAGGCGGCTCTCAAACGACCGTAGGGCGTGCGTCGTGTTCTGCGTAAGCAGAAACGTGACAGCCGCAAGCGGCAGGCGGACGAGATAAAAGAGGATTCGTCGCCACCAAGACGCAGGCAGAACCTCATCGGCCACGATGAGCTTGCCATCGGCTTTTAGAAGCGAATGCGAGGCTTGCAGCACATAAGCGAGTTCGTCGATTGAGAGCTCGCTGAATGCGAGCGTGGACACGATGGAGTCGAACCGCTCTGCCCCGAGCCGGTCGATTTCCGTCGCCGTCAGATGCAGAAGCTCGACTTTCGGAGCCGCTTCGCGGGCCACAGCGAGCATTCGCTCAGACACGTCGATACCGACCACGCGTGCACCGCCTTCTGACATCAGGGCCGCGAGCGTACCAGTGCCGCACCCGATTTCAAGCACTGCGTCATCGGCCTCGACCCACGTCAAGGCGATTTCACGCTTGATGCGGTCAATCCGTCCGAGCGTCAGCAGCCGCATCCCCCGGTCATACTTCGCCGGGGTTTGCTCTAGCAGCTTCATGTAGACTAGTGTTGACATTTCTCTTTATCGCCTTCGGTGCTCGTTTCAGCATCCACGCATAACCCACAACAATCGAAAGAAGCGTGATGCAGAACGTAAGCGGCTTCGTGATGCTCAAGAACTTAGGACCAAAGAGCCCAAGGTAAACAGGAAGCATCGGCGAGCCGCAGCAGCCTGTTAGGAAGCACACTGCGGCCCATAAGACGCCACTTAGCGTCAGCCCAGCGGCGTTGGCGGCCAACGCTTCACGACGAAGCCTCAGAATCCGGGCAAAACACCACGTGGCAAACGCTCCGGCAAGCCCGTATGAAAGACCAAGCCAGTATTCACCCGGGGCCGTGTAGCGGGCCCACCTGGATTCTTGCGGCTGGTCAAACTCATACGCAGCCCACGCTCCGCCATCCTGCGAGACCGCGACCGTCCGCGTGACATAGAGGAAATGCCCCAAGAGGACCGCAACAAAAACAGCCGAGATAGCCCACTTCATGGCAGCCGGTCCACACGCTTTGCGTCAAAGACGAGGCCCTTCTCGCTCGTGGCCACCTCACCGGTTATCTCGACTAGCGTCCTCGGACCAGGGAGCTCTCCGCTGAACTTGACCGGCAAGTTGTTCTTCGCACAGGTGAGCACGCCACACGACTCAAACTCCCGAGAGTCAATCACGGCAAAAACGCCCTGAGGTTCGTTGACGGCCGAGACGACCGCTCGCAGAACGATTTCGCCTTTGAACTTCTGGGGATTGTCGGCCAAGTCGTCGACGTGAGCCGCTACGGATGGCGTCTCCAGCCTCGCGGCGGCCAGAGTCGCGTCAGCAATCGCATCACCGCTATCGCGAACGAACGCATAGGCGATGCCTGCAACAAGCACGAACCCGGCAAGCGTCACGGCTATAGTTCCACTGTTCATGATGCAGCCCTTTCGTCTTCCACTTGTTCAAACGTCCGTTGCCCCGCGTCCTCCGTAAGACACCAGCCGCGGTCAAGCAGCGAGACCACGCAGGGGTCCACAATGCGGTAACGAATCTGAAGCCCGTTCCGGCGGGCCTCCACGATACCGCGGTCAGAAAGGCGCTGAAGCTGATTCGAGACAGCCTGCGGCTTCATACCGAGGCTATCGGCAAGCTCCGTCACGCAGAGCTCGCCCGCCCGCACTAGGGCATGCAGCATTCGAAGCCGGGTTGTGTTTGCAAGCGTCTTGAAGGTTGCCTCCAGAGCTACCGCCTGGAGCCCCGAGAGCAGCGCACGGTTCCCCAGCTGCGGCTTCGGCTGGCAACACGCCGTTTTCTTCTTCCTGGCCATGCTCAGTCTCCTGCGGTCCAGAGGATCACAACTATTACACTATATCATGTAATGATGGCGAAGTCAAATGGCCAAGGAGGCCTCAGGCTCAGGAGCACTACCTACAGGGAGGGGCAAGGGAGGCATCCCGCCGCCGTGCCCTAGCCCGTTGAGGCCGAACCCGGCCAAGGATGTCGGCCTGCAGGTTGTCTGTGATCAGGTAAGTGAACCCGCCATTGATGTTGTAGGCAGCCGGCATCGATCCTCAGCAAGGTGGCCTGCACCAACTCGTATGCGGCCATCAATCGCAACCCTTGTGATCACAAGACGTTATGATGGTCTTTGCGTTTCTTGTCCTGCGGGCGCACAAATGACGGAGAATGGCCTTGCCGGAACCGGGTTCGCTCCTATAATTCAGAAAATGACGAAATGAGTCGAGGATCCATTCATGGCTCGTGCAGAGCAAGGTGTTTGTGAGGTCAGGTCATTCGACAGCGCCAAAGTGGAGAGCGTGAAGGAAAAACTCCTCCCGCAGGAGCTTCTACAGAGGGCGGCCGACGCGTTCAAGGTGCTCGGCCATCCCAATCGTCTGCGTGCCCTGGAAGCACTGGATGGCATGGAGCTTTGCGTGTGTGATGTTTCCGCAGCCCTGGATCTGTCGATGTCGGGCACGTCCCAGATCCTTCGGGAGCTTCGCAGGTTGGGTGCAGTCGAGTATCGAACCTCCGGCAAGTTTGCGTATTATACACTGGCGCACCCCTTCTGGTTGGAGACCGCCCGGTCGGTCTTGAACCACATGGGTGCGGATAAGCTGGAAAGGTCATCTGTGGCATGATCCGTATGTTAGTCATTCTCACCGGCGTTTGGGGTCTCGTTGCCCTACCTGCGCTGTGTCCAGCAGGCATCCTGTCGGACTGTTGCGAGGACGCCCGCTCCGACTCGCCTGATCAAGAATGCGGATGTGACGCCTGCGCGGCCGTTTGCGGCACACTGTGCGTGGGGCCCGAAGCTCGCGCGTGTGATCAACTGCAATCGGAGTCTCCGCACGCACAACCCGTGGATATCTACTTGCCTGCCGATGCGGAATCACTCCCGCTATATGTCACCAGTTTGGCGACCGGCAATCTCGATCACGATCTGAATCTTCCCTTCCCGATAAGCGACCGCCCTCTTCTGATTTGATCGCGTCTACTTGGCAGTGAGCATGCAGGCACGCGCGTTGTGCGAGCTTGCGCCACCATCCACGTGCGCGCACAACAACTGCCCTTTGAACGCAATACGTGACCGTCCACCAAACGATCGCGACATCAAAAACGAGGACAAGATGTGGTTCCAGATGAACCACAATTCCTTGGACAACCACGAGCTTCCATGGCCAACGCCCACTTCTGCCGACCTTGAGAAGCGGTGTCCGACGGACTGCGGATCGCGACCGAATGACAACACACACGGAGATAAGACGATGAACGCACAAAACACTCTCATGATCCTGCCGCTACTGGCGCTTCCCTTCACGGTGCTGGGGCAGGACAGCACTGATCAAGCAGCGGGGGAGCACAACCCGGATATGTGCCTGACACATCAAATCGAGGAAGCCAGGTGTCCCTTCTGCAATCCGGACTTGATCCAGAAGCTGGGCTTCTGTTCGGGGCACGGCGTGCCGGAGGCTGTCTGTACACGTTGTAACGCTGCCCTGATCCCCGCCTTCAAGGCGGAACGCGACTGGTGCGAAGAGCACGGTCTCCCCGAGTCGCAGTGCGCGAAGTGCGACCCAGCCGCGGCGGAGAAGTGGGTATCGATTCAACCGAAGTCTTCGTCGACAGAAGACTCCGCCGCAGTCAGGCTGTGGTGCAAGGAGCATGGAGTCTATGAAGACGAATGCACCATTTGTCATCCTGAGCTGAAAGACCGGCCGACGGAACGCGGGGCTTCGCCGCTGATGTGCAAGGAACACAATGTTCCGGAAGCGGAGTGCGGCATCTGTCATCCGGAACTGGCCGAGAACCTGGGTGCAGGGGGAAACCTCAAGATCAGACTGCCTTCACGCCATTCCGCCGAGAAGGCCGGCATCAAACTCGGCAAGCCAGAACCGACCACGTCGAACCCCGGTCTTAGCGTGTTCTGTGAAGTGCGCTACAACCAGAACCGCCTGGCCCGCATCACCCCACTTGCCTCCGGCGTGGTGCATCGGGTTCTGGCTGACGTAGGTCAGGATGTATCGGAGGGTGACGTCCTCGTTGAAATCGCCTCTTCGGAGGTCGCGGGAGCGAAGCGAGACTATCTCATCGCCCTCGTAGACGAGAATGTGAAATCCCTGGCGCTTGAGCGTGAGCGTCAGCTACTCGCGAAGAAGATATCCGCCGAGCAGAACTACCAGCGCGCCGAAGCCGAGTACGAAATGGCACAGATTGTAACCGCAACGGCCCAGCAGCGCCTTCTGAATTACGGCTTCGATGCAGAGGACATTAAAGAAATCAAAAAGACCCGATCCAGTTCTTCAATCCTGAAGGTCCGCGCTCCTTACGCCGGTTCGCTCGTCAGCCGATCAGCCGTGGTCGGCGAGGCGGTCGAGCCCGGCGCGCCACTTTTCACCCTGGTCGATTTGTCCACCATGTGGCTGGAGCTTGCTGTCCCCGAGTCCCAGGCGGATCACGTCCATGCGGGGCTGTCTGTGGAAGCCGCAATCAAGGATGTCGTGGGGGGCACCGCGAAAGGGGAACTGGTCTGGGTGGACGCCAGTGTCGACGAACGCAATCGACTGGTGAAGGCCCGCGCAGTGGTCCAGAATCCGGATCGCAAGTTCAGGAACAACATGTTTGGCAACGTCAGGATCCTTTGGGGCACCTCAGCGAAAGCGTTCCGTGTTCCATCAGAGGCCCTTCAGACGGTACACGGGGCTCCACACCTGTTCGTTAGATTGGACACAGATCTGTATGCACTGCGCCGGGTGGTTGTTGGCGAGAGGAATGGGCGTTCTTCGGAGATCATGGCCGGTCTTCTGGGGAATGAGCCCATCGTGGTCGCAGGCAGCCATACGATGAAATCAGAGTTCTTCAAGTCGCGACTCGGCGCCGGGTGCGTAGACGACTAGAGAAGGCGAGGTAGGCCCATGCTCAGGTATCTCCTGGAATTCTCGTTGAAGAATCGGCTTCTGGTGATTCTCCTCTTCTTGTTGATCGCGGGACTCGGAGCCTGGACACTCCTGCGTCTTCCCGTGGACGCCTTTCCTGATACTACACCGGTCCAGGTGCAGATCAACACGGTAGCACCGGCGCTCAACCCCGAGGAAATCGAACAGCAGATCACACTTCCTGTTGAGCTGTCCATCGGAGGCCTGCCCGGACTCACCGCCGTGCGCTCGGTGTCCAAGTTCGGCCTTTCCCAGGTTGTGGCCATTTTCGATGACTCGACGAGCATTACGGATGCCCGACAATACGTTTCCGAGCGACTCGCCGGGGTGGAGCTCCCGGACGGCATAGCGCGGCCGGAGTTGGGACCGATCGCCACTGGTCTCGGCGAGGTGTTCCACTACATCGTCCGTTCGACTGACCCGACTCGTTCGCTTGAAGAACTGCGTACGATCCATGACTGGGTCATAAAGCCGGAACTGCGCAAGGTCCCGGGAGTCGCCGAGGTCAATTCGTGGGGCGGCCACGAAAAGCAGTTTCACGTCGTCGTGTCGCCGGAGGCGCTCATCAAGTACGACCTGACCCTCGACGATGTGTTTCAGGCCCTCGAGCAGAACAATCACAACGTTGGCGGGGGGCAGATCACGTCTTCAGGCGAGTCAAGACTGGTCCACGGGGTGGGCCGTGTGACGAACATCGAGGAGATCGAGAGCATCGTCGTGGCTGCCTATGACGGCACGCCGCTTCGCATTCGAGATCTGGCCGCGGTCACGGTCGGACACGAGATACGCCGAGGTGCCGTGACGGCCGCCGGCGAGGGGGAGGCGGTCCTCGGGCTCGCCTTCATGCTCATGGGGGAGAACAGCAAGGTCGTAACGGAGGCCCTGAAGACGCAACTCGAGAACGTCAAGCAAGCACTTCCCGATGATGTGACGGTTGAGATCGTCTACGACCGGACCGACCTGGTCAGGGAGGTGATTACCACGGTTCAGCACAACCTTGCTGCAGGTGCTATCCTCGTCATTCTCGTACTGTTCGTTCTGTTGGGCAATGTTCGGGCCGGACTTCTGGTTGCGATCACGATTCCCATCGCAATGCTGTTTGCGGTCCTGGGAATGTATCACTTCGCCATCGCGGCCAGCCTCCTGAGTCTCGGAGCGGTCGATTTCGGCATTATCATCGATGGCTCGGTCGTCATGACGGAGGCGAACATGCGCTCGCTTGCCGAGCGTCAACGCGAACTGGGGAGAAAGCTCACACGAGAAGAACGTCTCCGCTGCATCCTGGAGTCCGGCAAACAAGTTGTTCGGCCTATCGTCTTCGGGATGGCCATCATCGTTGTCGTTTTCATTCCCATCCTGATGCTGGAAGGCATTGAAGGCAAGATGTTTCGGCCAATGGCCTGGACTTTCATCTTCGCCCTGTGCGGTGCCCTGCTGATCGCACTGCTGCTGTCCCCAATTCTGAGTTTCTACTTCCTGCCGAGGCGCGTTCGGGAAAAGGACAGTCTTGTCTCTCGCGTGCTTGTGGGCGTGTACGGATTTCTGCTGAGATGGGCAATGCGACTGCGAGTGGCCGTGCTGTCGGCGGTTGTCGTTCTCCTCGCGGTCACTGCTTACTTCGCTTCGGGCCTGGGAGGAGAGTTCATTCCGCGGCTCAGCGAAGGCTCGGTCGTCATCAACACGATCCGGTTGGCAGGTGTCTCTCTCGACCAATCGACTAAATACAACACACGGATTGAGAGGATGCTGCTTGATAAGTTCCCGGATGAGATCAGGCAGGTCTGGAGTCGGATCGGTACCGCCGAGGTCGCGACGGACCCGATGGGCATCGAACTGACGGACATCTTCATCTCGCTTAATCCGCGTGAGCAATGGACACGGGCCCGTTCGCAGGACAAGCTCATCGGTCTCATGCAGGCCGAAGTCGCTGATCTGCCAGGGCTCAACATGGTGTTCACGCAGCCGATCGAGATGCGCCTGAACGAGATGATCTCGGGCATCCGTTCCGATATCGGGATCAAGATCTACGGTGATGATTTCGATGAGCTCATTCGGATCGGTACCCAGGTGCAGGACATCCTGGCGGAGACGCCGGGTGCCTCAGATCTTGCGGTTGACCAGGTAACCGGTCAGCCCACACTGCGGATCAGAGTTGACCAGCGAGGCATCGGCCGGCATGGGATCCCCGCACGTAACGTTCTTGATTTCGTCGAGACCATCGGCACCCGCCGTGTCGGCGAAGTCTTCGAAGGTCAGCGTATCTTCCCGCTGGTCGTTCGGCTGCCCGACGAGTACCGTTCGGACAGTGAACTCCTGGCGAAAACGCTCGTCCCGACAGAAATAGGGCCTCGTGTTCCCCTCGGTGAGCTGGCCGACATCGACGATACCGAAGGCTCCGCCACGATCAACCGGGAGTGGAGCCGTCGCCTGATCAGGGTCCAGTGCAACGTGGTTGGGCGAGACACCGCGTCGTTTGTCGATGAAGCGAAGCGGCGCATCCATAAAGAGGTACAACTCCCAGAAGGGTACGTTATCGACTGGGGAGGACAGTTTGAGAATCTGGAACGTGCGAGGCTTCGGCTGAGTCTTCTGGTTCCTCTCACGCTAGCGCTCGTCTTCTTCTTGCTTTACTTCAGCTTGAGGAGCCTCCGTGACGTGCTGCTCATTTATACCGGCATTCCATTCGCTGCCATAGGTGGCGTCCTTGGCCTGTGGTATCGAGGGCTGCCCTTCAGCGTGAGCGCAGCCGTCGGCTTCATCGCTCTGGGCGGCATCGCCGTTCTCAACGGTCAGATACTTGTTTCTGCGATCCGGTCGTTAGGGGAGAGCGGAACACCTCTCGCCGAAGCTGTTGTCACAGCGGCCAAGCAGCGTCTGAGGCCGGTCCTGGCAACGGCCATTACCGACGCCGCCGGGTTCTTACCCATGGCGCTCTCGACAGGTGTCGGTGCTGAGGTCCAACGGCCTCTGGCCACGGTGGTCATCGGCGGAATCATGACGTCAACCCTTCTTACACTGTTCGTTCTTCCATTGCTCTACCGGATATTCGGCAAAGAACAGAGAAAAAGCATGGACATCTGATATGACGAAAGGAGAAAGCGTCATGGTTTTCTGTAGGTCTTTGATCTGGAAATGGGGCCGCCTGTGCATTGCGAGCTCGGTTTTGTTGTTTTCAGGTTGCGGATGTGCAAGTAGTCACTCCGACTGGCAATCGCGGTGTCTCGACTGTATTGCGGACGAGAATATTGAGGACGTCTCAGTACCGCCAACCACAGTGGACGATGACCCGATTGGGCTGAACACGCATGCACTCAATCTCGTGGTGACGGCAAAGATTCGGTCTGCGCAGACGAATACGGATCGCCAATCATGTCGAGTGGCCCAGTGCCATGTCGATCAGCGACGAGGACAGTATATGAGAAGCCTCAGCCGCTATAGATGGCACACAACTCGCGAGGCGGCCGACCCAAGCCCCAGCGAATACATGAGAAGTGAACGCAGTGCGACATGTTGATCGCTTATCTCCGAAGGGGGCGCTACCGCAGCCGCAGGTAGGTTGCGGACTGGCCTGAGTGGCTTATAGATCGAAAGGAGTGTTACTATGTCTCGGAGATCAGTTGTGAAGTGGTTGGTCGGAAGCCTTGTCGCCGCGTCTGTACTGGGCGTCTCGGCTTGCAGCGCCACGCCTAAGCGCCAATCCACGGCAGTAACAGGCGATTCAGACAGCGGGCCAAAGAAGAAGTACAAGATGAAGAGACTGAACCGGGGAGGCAAGCCGCGCTGGGTCAGACAGCAAGTGGACTGATCGCTGAGCAGTTTTTGGCCTCGTGTTCTCGTGCGGGTTGTGGCTGGTGGGCTCTTCCACGATACATTAGTGCCAGAGTGCCCTCTGCTACGAGCCCCCTTGCAGGTCGAGGCAGACAGCGGCCCGCACGACACAGCTTAGCCCGGAAGGCGGCAAAAGGATGATCTCATCGGCATGGAGGCGCAGCGCTGTAGACGCGTGGACTTCTCGGTCCGCATGATGGACGGCGTGGTATCTCCATAGCCGCGGCAGCTTGTGATTCAGCACTTGCCAGACACACATCCACAAGTCAAACAGGATCAGGCCAAGGGGCCACCCGATCCCGGTTTCCACAACAGCAGGCCGTAGTGGAAAGGCGGGAGGTCGACGCAACCTGGGTCGTGCATTCGAAAGCCTGCTTGCTCGGCCCACTCCTGGCACTGTTCGGGCCGCGGGCGGATATCCATCGAGGGCCCGCGCGGTGTAGACGGGTCGTAGTTCCAGTGGATGATAGCCAAGAGACCACCTTCCGGTAATACTCGCCACGCTTCACCCAGCAGCACCAGCGGTTCCTCGCAATGCAGAATGTTGAAGAGCATCACGTAATCGATGCTGCCATCCGACAGGCCCGTTCCTTCGGCGACGAAATCCCTTTGCTCGACGCACACATTGGTCAATCCGGCCTCGTGCGTTCTGCGGGACGTGGCGTCCACCATCCCCGGTTCGATGTCGAAGGCGAAAACCGTGCCGCAGACGATGCGGGCCGCCGGGATCGTAAAAGTCCCGTACCCGCAACCGAATTCCAGCACGTTCTGAGTGCTCTCGCGCAAGCCGAGCGAACGAAGCGCTTCCTCAGGATTGAAGAAGCCCTCCCACATCTGTTCCTCCGGCATGCCACTTTCACGTGTTTTCATCAGAGTCGACCTCGGACCGGCTCGTCGTGGCCACGTCCCAGCATTCGGGCGTAGATGGTGACGATGACCGTGGAGACAGACATCAGCAATGCTCAATTGCGGGGGACAAAACGAAACCCGCCCAGGCGAGGACACCCGCTGCCAGTGGGGTCGCCAGGTATTGTAGCCGGCCGCCCACCAGGGGTTCTGGACCAAGTCCTGGTAAGTCATGTATCCCCAGTTGATAATGCGTACAACGCCGCGTGGATACTCGCGTCCGGTCTACCATGGTTCCGCTCGACATCATTCGATGAGCTACGCGACGGTAACCCTTTCGTCGAGGTAAATCTCCTGAATGAGGTGCAAAAGCGCGATGCCTTTGTCGAAGGGGCGCTGAAACGCCTTGCGACCTGAGATCATCCCCATGCCGCCTGCACGCTTGTTGATCACCGCAGTCCGTGCCGCATCGGCGAAATCGTTATCCCCGGAAGGTCCGCCCGAGTTGATCAGCGGCACCCGACCCATGTACCCGTTCATCACCTGGTAGCGCGTCATCTCGATGGGATGGTCGCCGGGCGTGAGCTCTTCGTAGACCCGTTCACTCGTCCTGCCGAATTCGAGCGAGGCGAAGCCACGATTCGATTGCGGCGACTTCTGTTTCACAATGTCCGCTTCGATCGTGGCGCCCAAGTGGTTGGCCTGACCGGTCAGGTCAGCTGAGACGCTGTAATCCGTATCCTTGCCTTTGAATGCTTCATTGCGCAGGTAACACCACAGTACGGTTACGAGGCCCAACTCGTGAGCGTGCGCAAATGCTTCAGATACCTCCTGGATCTGCCGGTTGGACTCCGATGATCCGAAGTACACGGTGGCGCCCACGGCGGTGGCCCCGAGATCAAAGGCCTGGTCAACCTGAGCGAACATGATCTGCTCATAGGCATTGGGATACGTCAAGAGCTGGTTATGGTTCAGCTTCACGATGAAGGGAATGCGATGTGCGTATTTGCGGCCGACCGAACCCAGCACGCCGAGCGTCGACGCGACGGCGTTGCAGCCACCCTCCATCGCCAGCCGGACGATATTCTCCGGGTCGAAGTAGAGCGGGTTAGGCGCGAAGCTGGCGCCGGCGGAATGCTCAACTCCCTGGTCCACAGGGAGAATGGAGACGTAGCCGGTTCCCGACAGACGGCCGGTGCTCAGTATGGACTGGAAGTTGCGCATCACGCGCGGTGAGCGGTCCGACGGTGCAAGGATACGATCGACGAAATCGTGCCCCGGCAGATGGAGTGTGTCGGCGGTGACGCTGGTTGCTTTGTAAGTCAGCAGAGCCTCGGCCTCTTTGTCGCCAAGGAGTTCATGCAGTTTATCGTATACGCTCATGAGTTACTCCTTATCGCTGTCATTGCAGCGAGATCGTGTTCTCGGGGCGGCTATACTGTCATCAGATGAGAATTACGGGGAATTCATCTCTCCTACAGGTTGATATTGCTCCTCAAGAACCTCTTCTCGCTCGACGTGCAGGAAGCGGGCGTTAATGGCGACGATGACGGTGGACAAGGCCATCAGGGCCGCGCCGGCGGCCGGGGAAAGGACCACACCGACCGAGTAAAGCACGCCGGCGGCCAAGGGGATGGCGATGACGTTGTAGCCGGTCGCCCACAGTAGGTTCTGGACCATTTTGCGGTAGGTGGCCCGGGCGAGCTTGATAATGGCCGTCACGTCGCGCGGATCGGAGCGGACCAGCACGATGTCAGCCGACTCGATGGCCACGTCGGTGCCCGCTCCGATGGCGATACCCACGTCGGCCTGGGTCAAGGCTGGGGCGTCATTGACGCCATCGCCAGTCATGGCCACGACCAACCCCCGCTGCTGGACCTCCTTGACCTTGTCGGCCTTCTGGTCGGGTAGGACTTCGGCAAAGTAGTCGTCCAGTTCCAGTTCTTCGGCCACCCATTTGGCGACCGCCTCAGCGTCGCCGGTGATCATCATCGTCTGGATGCCCATTTCCCTCAGTCGCGCTAATGCTTCGCGGGACTCGGCGCGGATGATGTCGGCCAGGCCGATCGCGCCGATGACCGTATCGTCCAGCAGCACGTAGACGACGGTCTTGCCCTGCCCGGCGACCTCGCGGATCTTCTCGTTGTCCACGTTCAGGTCGTTCTCTTTCAGATATCCCGGGCTGACGACCTTGACGTTCCGGCCCTCCACCGTCGCCTGCGCGCCCTTGCCGGGGATGGCCTTGAACTCCTTCGGCGCGGAGAAGTCGATCTGACGCTCCTTCGCACTGTCCACGATACCCTGGGCGATGGGATGCTCGGACTGGCTTTCGAGCGATGCGGCCAGCTTGAGAAGATCATTTTCGTCCTGCTCACCCAGCGGGATCACGTCCGAGACGCCGAAGCGGCCCTCGGTCAGCGTGCCGGTCTTGTCAAACAGGATAGCGTTGACATCGCGGGCGCGCTCGAAGGCACTGCGGTCGCGGATCAACAGGCCGCTCTTGGCCGAGATTGCCGTCGAGACGGCCACCACCAGCGGCACGGCAAGCCCCAGGGCGTGCGGACAGGTGATGACCATCACCGTCACCATCCGCTCCAGCGAGAACTCGAAGGCCGCGCCGAGCAACAGCCAGACCACCAGCGTCCCGGTTCCGACGCTCAGGGCAATGATCGTCAACCACAACGCTGCCCGGTTGGCGATGTCCTGCGTGCGCGAGCGGGATTCCTGCGCCTTACGGACCATCTCGATGACCTGCGAGAGATAGGTCTGATCGCCGGTCTTCTGGACCTCCATGGTGAAAGCGGCCTCGCCGTTGACCGAGCCGCCGATGGCTTGGTCGCCTTCGGCTTTCTCAACCGGTTTGCTCTCACCGGTGAGCATGGCCTCGTTGACGCTGCTTCGGCCCTCGGTGATCTGACCATCAATCGGCACCTTCTCGCCCGGCTTGACCACGACCCTGTCGCCCGGCTGGAGTTCGGTAACGGGCACGTCTTCGGTACCTCCGGAGTCGGTCACCCGGTGGGCCTCGGAGGGCATGAGCTGGACGAGCGACTCCAGTGCCTTGGACGCGCCCATGACAGACTTCATCTCGATCCAATGCCCCAGAAGCATCACATCGATCAGTGTGGCCAGCTCCCAGAAGAAGACCTTGCCGGAAAGACCGAAGACGACGGCCGAGGAGTAGACGTAAGCCACCGTGATCGCCAGAGCGATCAGCGTCATCATGCCCGGGTTCCTCTTGCGCAGCTCGTCGAAGAGGCCTTTGAGGAACGGCCAGCCACCATAGAAGAAGATGGCACTCGCCAGCGCCCCCTGGATGTAACTGTCGAAGGGGAATCGGAGCGTCTCGCGCAGGCCCAGGAAGCTCTGGATCATTGGGGCCAGGATCAACACCGGAATGGTCAACGCGGCCGAAATCCAGAAACGCCGGCGGAAGTCGGCCACCATCTGGGCGTGATGGCCGCCATGGTCGTGACCTCCACCGTCGTTCTCGTGCTTATGGTGCCTGTGGCCTTGCTCCCGATGCGGCTTATCCACGTGTTGGCTGTTTCCGTGATCGTGATGCGTATGTTGTGAGTGATTATGCCGGTCGTTGTTTCGTGATTCTTTCATGATGCCACACTCCAATGCTATACCCAGGTGACTCGCTCCGCACTATGCGGTTGCCGTACACGCAAACACCACCAGGGCGATGCCGCTCCTCAACCGGGTCATCACGCATGCGGCTATCGGCCTCCGTCGTGTTTTCGGTTGCCGGTATAGCGTTCCGGCTCGGCCTCAAACCTGTCTTTGCAGACGTCGGCACAGAAGTAATAAGTCTTGCCGCGGTATTCGGTCGTAACGGGTGCTGTCTTGTGGCTGAGCAGCATGCCGCAGACAGGATCCCTGTGTGCTGGATCTTGTCGTTCCTTCTTCATTGGATAACCTCACACTTCGCCATCGGGTTACATTCCTGTGTGCTCGAAACCGGGATTACCATACATAATGATCGATGCCGTAGATCAGGGCGCCACCGAAGAATCCGGTTGCGGATACCAACGCCGCTCCGACGAAGAGCACGCCCCGGTATGCCGTCCTCTTTGTATTGGCGGACCGGCATGTGCGCTCACTCAGAATCAGCACGAGAACAGACCAGGCGACCGTCGTCGTTCCCAGCCAGCGATGGATCGTCAAGATCCACCGGCTATCCGAGATGTGGAAACCCCCGAAGAACCACCCCAGGGTACCTGCCGTCAGGGCACCCACGGCCCCAATCCAGATGCAGTATCGAGCAGCATTCGCAAAGAACACTCGCCCGGTGATCATGAACAGAATCTCGGCCAGAGCTGCGCCAATCAGCATGGCGATCGGGAAGTTGACCATGGTCGGATGAAACCTGCCCAGGTAGCTGACAATCCGACTCAACAAGTTGTCAGACTTCTCAGGGCAATGTTCTTGGTCGTGCGCACTCTCATGAACATCGTGCGACGCCGATTCTGCTGTAGTGGCATTCTGACCTGAGCCATCATCGTGGAGGTTATGATCGTGATCGTCTGCCTCCGACTGCTCATGCTCCTCGGCATGCTCATGACCGCCGGGCGATTCGATCGCGGTGGATGCTTCCGCGTCGATACCCGGGGATTGGCTATATAACTGCAGAGGAAGAAGCCATGCCAGGACTGCGGCCGCTAAGACACGTAGCCATATCCTCTTGCCCGCCTTTTCAAGAGTCGCTTGTGTCATGATTGTGCTCCACGTTCGCCCCGGTCCGGAGCGAGTCTCAAGTCTACCTGTGCAAGTCTCATTCCACACGCTACTATTGGCTGCATATCCGTAACCCTCCCTCGTGAAAAGAAGTACAGGCACTTGCCCCATCCAGAGAACCCTCTCGATGCGATGTCGCAGCGGCATGCTCGCTCCTTAACTTCGGGTAACTGCTATCGGAAGCAGAGCCACGTATTCTCGAATATCTCCTGCCGATACCTAGAAGGCTGGCTGTCACAGTCATCATGCCCACCTCCGTTTCAATGGTGCTTGTACCAGCCCGTTCCCTTGATGTCGGGCCAGGATGTCGTCTGATGACACTTGTAGCACTGGTCGACCTGCGCATGAGGTTGCCCCGCGACCTTCTGGGAAATCATGTTGAAGTGCATCATGTAATGACTAGGAGGTGCCTGATGGCATTGCGCACAGTCCATGGAAGCGGGAGAGGGGTGGCGGAACCCAGGGATCGTCCATTGTGTCGTCAGGTGGCATTGGGCGCAATCCTCACCGAAGAGATTGAAGTGGCGATCGTCGTTGGCGTGACAGGTCGCGCAGTCCAGGAGCGCTTCTGTCGGCGAGATCTGTGAATGAGGTGGTGCACCGTGACCGAGCCGATCGAGTAGTAGCGTGCGCATCGCCCTGTTCTCACTCTCGACATCTTCGTCGTTCAGTTGACGCAGGCCGATGTTGGCCAGAGCGGCGTGGTCCATTTGTGTAGGGCGATGATCGCGCCCTTGGTGTTCCAGGTGGCACTCTTTGCAGCTGCCAATGCTCGCATGGAACGATGTTGGTTGTCGTCTCAACAGGGATTCATTATTCGCATGGCAGACGATGCACTTGGCAGGCTCGACGCCAGTAACCGGCGTGTGGCATGCGGCGCAGTTGTTCTCGAGCGATGCGTGTGCAGTGGAGAGGGCACCAGGCTCGGTCAGGCCCTGCCAAGTGGAGGCCTGCTTGAAGCTCGATTCGCTTGGAGTCAAGCCCCACAGGGCGACGACGCCCGCCGCGACCGCCAGCAATGCCCCGCCGGTTCTGGAGATGCGCTTGTTTCCGGTCACCTTTGCCATTGAGAAGGCGCCTCAGACTTCTTGTCTGCCAGGACAATGTCGTTCAACCCCCAGTCATGATCGAAGTATTCGATCGTGATCTCGGCGCGGTGAGACTCGATCCAACTCCGAATCTCCGGGGACACGTAACGTACGACAAAACTCACCAGGCCGTCGTCTCCGCCGCCCTCGAACAGCCGTTGGTCCGCCTTGAGAATCCAGGACAGCTTCAGGATCTTGCGGTCACGATCGATGCTCAATCCCTTGGTGGGATTGGCGAGCAAGCCGCGGACAATCGAGTCGAGCTGCCCGTCGATCCCTTCGCCGGAGAATATCTCGCCGGTGCGGTCCGGACAACTTACGGCGGCACAACTGATCGCGAGCACAATCCGCGGATCGTTGAACTTTCGGAGCAGGATCGCGTTTTCGATCTCCTTCAGCGTGTACCACGCGCTGCCGACCTGAACAGCTTTAATGCCCCACGGGTCATCGGAACTGATCTTGGAGTCGATGATCGAGGGGATCGGATAATTCTCCGCGGCCAGTTTCATAGCTGCGAAATTGTAGACGTTGATCCAGAACGCTTTCTCGCGGTCATCTCCACCGAGACGATCTGGGCCGACGTCCTCTAACGCACGCACCACCCTCGAAAAGTCAGAATCGTGCTGTCCGACTTCTCGAGCGATTCCAGCGTAATCGAAGACGGTCGTCTCGATTCCACGGATGGTGGCAGTGGATCGCCAGTAATGTCGAAAGAGTTGTCCGTAACGGAACGAGAACTCGTCGATCGCATTCGCCGGTGCCAGAATGGAGTGTGCAGGCGTCGGTGTCTTAACGAAAGTGGACGCGGTGACGTAACTCCCTCGGCCTGCCTGCGAGAGGCTCGAGGGCTCGAACCACCTCAGCCCAAAGTGGATCGCTGCCCAGATGTGCAAACTCATCAGCCCATACAATATGAAGGAAATGACAATGTGGATCTTGAGCCACTTGCCAAACCACGTCTTGAACGTTTCATGCGTCTTGATGGCATACTCCAAGTCGGCCATCGATTCCGACACGCGGAGCAACGTCGCCGGGCTGGTTACCTCGACGGTCGATGACACCGCGGGTTCCGTGGAGACGTCACGAACGAAGAATCCGCCCACCACACGGCCAAGAAACCCGGAAAAAGGTCGAAGCAGACGAGCTTGGTCGGGATCGTGTCCAAGCTCCGCAAGAGCCTGTTGATAGACCAGTTGGAGCCGGCCTAGCATCGCTTTCTTCTCGCGGATTTCCGTGGTGAATTGCTTCATCAAGTACCGGCCGATGAAGCCGCTTATCACGACCACAAGTGCCATCGCAGTCAGCGCAATGCCCAGCGGACTCTCAAACTTGTGGCCGGTGTGCAAGAGCACCACGATCGGGCCGACGATACCGGCATAAATGTGCCAGGCCAGTAGGGTCCGCATCGAGACGTATTTCGTTGCTCGTCTGCGGAGTCGACCGTTGCGTTTTACGACCATATACGCCAGGGGTACGAGCATGAGCAGCGCGCCGCTGACACCGAGGATCCCGCCCCACAGACTGCCCGCGAATCGAGGCGACCTGTGAACAGTAAAGCCCAGCCAGGTGAGCAGCAGCAGCACCACGAGGCCGGTCACCACGATGCGCTCGCGCTCCTTCATCAGGCATCCACCTCAAGGTTTTCGGTCGTCTTGGCTTGGCACGCGAGGATGAGCTCTTGTTGTTTGTCCTCGTCAGACAAGGCGTCGTCGCAGTCCATTGTCACCTTGCCGGAGAGCAGCTTCAATTTGCACAGCCCGCACTGGCCGGAGCGGCAGGAGTTGTCGATTTCGACCCCAATCATGTCGGCGGCGTCGAGCACCGTCTGGTCGGCTGCGATCAGCGCGGACTTGCTGGAACGTGTGAACGCAACCGTGGCGGTTGTTGCCGCGGGTTGCGTCTCTGTCGCCGATGCTGCCGCAGGCCTCGCAGCAGACGGTTTCTTGGCGGGGCCGAAGGCTTCGGTCTTCACCTGTTCATCGGGCACGTTAAGCGCCTTGAGCATGTCGAGCACGGCGCTCATCATCGTGGGCGGACCGCAGACGTGGACCCGGCATTTGGCGACGTCCGGCACGAGATGCCCGATGATCTCCGCCGTGAACCGGCCCTTCAATCCCATCCAGACGGTGCCAGCCGTACGCGTCATAGTGGCGAAGACGTGGAGATTCGGGTGCCGCTCCTGGAGTTGCTCCAGTTCTTCGCGGAAAATGAAATCGTTCGTCGTGCGGCAGCAGTAGAGCAGGAAGATGTCGCCCCGCCAGCCAATGTCCGTGAGGTAGCGCACCGCGCTCATGAGTGGCGTGATGCCCACGCCACCGCCGATGAGCACGATGCTGTCGGCTTCGTCACCAGTGAAAATGAACTTTCCGTTCGGTGCCAAGGCCTCAAGCAAGTCTCCTTCGCTA
Organism: Phycisphaerae bacterium; assembly: GCA_045863575.1. Lineage (GTDB taxonomy): Bacteria > Planctomycetota > Phycisphaerae > UBA1845 > PWPN01 > JAAXZI01. The sequence continues at coordinate 1,265 of BTUC01000070.1, read as the reverse complement.
ATCTGGTCGTGGAGAAAGCGCGAGACCAGCCCCTGGTCCTCCCGTTTGACAGTGATGGCGCAGTAGTGCGATTGGGTGGGTGTAGAGGCGATGGTGTAGCTGCGTTTGACTGGCTTGCCGTCAATGCTCAATGAAAGCGTCAGAAACTGCCCGGGGTAGTAGGTGAAGGGCAGAGCCACGTCGTGCTCGGCCGCCAGGCGAAACGTTCTCACGCCCGGCGTTTCCTCAAAGATGCGGCAGACGCGCAGCTTGCCGGACCATTTATGCGCCGGCTCCGTCCGAGATTTCATAACTGGAAACTCTGGCGGTTCGACCGGTTTTGACACCGTTTCAGTCCCGGCGGATGTGGATTGTGTTGCAGGCTGGGCGGATATCGCAGGAGTCGATTCCTGTTCGACAGCCGGTACTGCGGGACCGGACGAAGCCCCGACGCCCGATTCGGCAAGACTGCGCAGCAGCGCCGAGGCGCGGCGCATCTTGAAGAAGTACATCCAGAGCATTGCAGCGGCGAACACGACTAAAATGGCCATCATGAAGGTGTGAAACGGCGCCATTCCCCAGAATCGGAACCCTGACTCGAAGGTGGCCGGTGACAGGAGGTTCATCTCGCGTTTGAACCACTGCAACGCGACATTGCGAGGCGCTTTGCCCTCGGCCAGGGCCCGATGAGCCGCCAGGCCGCTGTCAAACTGAGACAGCCCTTCGCGGAGCGTTGCGGACGCTTCCTGCATGGCCGCGTAGTCATCAGACGGCGCGGCACGTGAGAGCGCTTCGAGTCCCTCGGACATCAAAGCCGCCCCCGCTTTCATGCGCTCATGGGCCTGCCGCTGGATGTCCTGACGTTGCTCCAGTGGCAGGTCGGGAAGGGCCATGAGAGAAGGGTAAAGCTCCTTGGGCTTCGGAGCACCCATCTTCTCCATCATCTTGCCCATGCCGCCGCCCATCATTCCGCCCTCGCCGCCCATGCCCGGAGCACTTGCTGGCGTGCCCGGAGGACCACTCGCCCCTGGATGGTGCTTGGCGTGTTCCTCGGGGCCGACCTGGCCATGGGCAGAGATGGCAACCGCAAAGGTAAACGCCATTGCCACAAGACCAGACCTTCTCTCGCTGTGCCGTTTCGCATCCGCTGCGAAGGGACGCAATGGTCGAATAAGAGGCCTGCACGCTTCCTGACAAGTAGAGCTTGTTGATGTTCTATCCGTCATGATTGAAGCTCATTGATGATGGAAATAGCTGTATGTTCCTTGCGAATCGACGGCCGCGTT
>BTUC01000069.1:0-21775 GCA_045863575.1 Phycisphaerae bacterium | reverse complement strand
ATATCCCTTTCGTGCCAGCCCACTTCCGATGGACTGACCTGCTCATTCTTTTGCCCATAGCCTGGTGCTTTGTCATCAGCTACCGAGCCGGTGAGGAGATTGGCTTCATTACGCGCTGGGTGTATGGCTTCCTGCAATCAGTGCTTCTGATCGGCCTCTCCTCCCAACACTGGGCACGTGAGGTGAAACTCGGAGATGCGTCTGAAGTCTACTTCAATTTGGGTGTCATGGCGAGCGTGTACAGTGCTCTGTTCGCAGTATTTCCCTGGCTCTTTTCGCCACAGCCCGTCCCGCCTGGCGATCCAATGAAATGTCGGACCTGCGGCTACAACCTCACTGGCAACGTATCTGGCGTCTGCCCGGAGTGCGGCCGCGTGGTGGGCTATCACATGAGCAGCGGCCAGCAGGCGAGTTGCAGCAATCGATGTTCGGATGTGACTGCATCCAGGCCCGGCCGGACGGTATCCGAGGATCGCACGGAGTGACCGGCCCATGCACTGGTTCTGGCGAGCGGCGAGTGGAGCTGGCGTAGGCGTCCTGATTACCGGTGCAGCAGCGGCCGGTCTGGCCGTAGTTCTGCGCATGGTGCTCTCTGAAGCTTGGGGAGCCAGGCCAAGCGCATTGACGGCCGTCTCGTTCTGGTGTTTGAGCCTGGTCGGCTTCTTCGCCGTGACCATCGGCTTCTCGTTTATCACGTTTTTGGTTCGGATTACTGATCGCAGGGTTCTTGACTGCAGCGCTCAGGACTCGGAATGGCAGAGGGTGCGATACCTGCGGCTACAACCTCACCGGCAACGTGAGCGGCGTGTGCCCGGAGTGCGGCTCGCCGGTGCCGCAGGGAGCAATCAGCGACCCGGCTCCGGGGCCCTCGACCGACGTGGCGGACCCGCTGTCCGACGAACACGCGGCGGAGTAGACTACATCCATGCACTGGTTCTGGCGAGCGACAATTGCGACTGCCGTGGGGAGCGTGACCGGAACATTCTGTTTGATCGTGCCGCTCCACGATGGATTTCTCGAACGATTTCAAGGAGTGCTCAAGCCCTTTCTGGGCGAAATCGTATCAATGCCGCTGGCCTATTATGCGCCACCTATCATTCTTTCGATTTGGGTCTACCATATTCTGGGACCGATTACAGTGGATCACCCCTGGTCCAAGATTGAGACTCGTTGCCGGAAATGCGGTTACATTCTCCGTGGCATCAGCGAGCCGCGGTGCCCGGAGTGCGGGGAGCGGATATGAGAGCCCGCCGGTTCCTACTCGGCAGGGCGGTTGTATCGACGTTCATGGGGTGCTTCGTTGCGGTGCTCACAGATCTCCTGCTGAGTGGGCTGGCGCGCACACTTGTTCCGGAACTGACCGTCAGCTCCGCGCCGACACTGTTCGAGTGTGGCTATGTCATCACTCTGGTGTTGATTGGGGTTCTGGTGGGCGTGCGCTATTACCTTCGGACCAGCGTGGTTCCTCCGAAGGAGCTGTGTGCCCAGTGCGGCTATAACCTGACCGGCAACGTGTCGGGCGTGTGCCCGGAGTGCGGGTCCCCGGTGATGGTGCGGACGGCGGATTCTGCCGGAGCGGTGCCGCCAACGCAGGACAGCCAGCAGGTGTGACGACCGGCGGTAGTGCCGCACGAATGGTGAGCAACATGGCCACGACTTGCAGGCGACGGATACGGCGGGTAATCAAGTGGGGCGGCCTGGGGCTGTTGCTGGTTATCGCAGTCGGTTGGGCGGTGTCGGTTCCGTGGATCTGGGATTATCACCAGGGGCTCGGAACAGACGACGTTCTTGAGGTCAAACTCGGATGGGGCGCCCTTCGGGTCGAACGCCCGGCGATGGCGGATGAGCGTGATTCATGGGGTCCATTATACCCCACCCTGACCATCACTCGATGGCGAGGCAGCTTGAGCTGGCTGCCATCGCTGAAGACGTCTGGACAGGAGCAGGAGTGGCATGTCCACCTGCCGCTTTGGATACCCGCTCTGCTCGTAGCCATCCCCACCGCTATTCTCTTCTGGCGTGACCGCCGCGTCCCACCCGGCCACTGCCAGCAGTGCGGTTACAACCTGACCGGAAACACGTCCGGCGTGTGTTCTGAATGCGGAAGCCCGGTGCCAGCCGCGAAGCTGCCGGTCAGTGGGGCGGCATCCGTGCCGGATGCGGCGAAGAATAAATGAAAGGCGGGTTGATCACGTGCGGGCGACAGATCGGTCCAAAACCCTTGAGCAACTGGAGAACGACGTCTGGGGTGACCCCGACGTTTCATCCGACCTGATCTCGCGTTGCCATGCACTCCACAGAAAGCCGCTCCAGAACTTTTCTGCCGCGGACTTGCGAATCATGATCGGGCAGAGCATCGGCTTGGAGTTCCTGGTTCCACTGGCCATCGAGCGGCTGGAGGCCGATCTCTTCATTATGGGGGAGTACTACGACGGCGACCTGCTTGCGGCAGTACTGCAGGCCGATCCGGCGTTCTATCGGAGCAACGCGCAGGTGAAGCGTGTTGTGGGCCGCTTTGCCAAACAAGCGGCTGAACGCCTGTGGGAACTGCACCCGATTGACCGGCGCACCATCCGGGAGGCGACCGCCTGCTGGAAACTTAACCGGTAGGCCGTCTCAGGTGCTGGCCACCGCCCTCCGCTGATGCTCGAAGCAGTACACCTTCCCGCCGAACCGGCCCGGTCGCTCCTGGCAGTACGCCTGGACTTTCGGCGAGACCGGCTGCCCACAGGTGGCGCACACGGCCGGGAGTGAACTCCTGGCCGGAGCCGAAGGTGCTTCTGGCGGAGCCGCCGTGCCGTGGGGCGCGGTCGGCAGGGAGGGTGCATCCACCGCCACACCACCGATCGACAGCAGTGCAGCTATCAGGTCCTTGCGGTCCCACAGCTTGACCTGGTTGCTGCGAGCCAGGTCTCTCGCTTGACGGGTGAACACGCTGTTTGTAGCGACCATGGCACGATCACAGCGGTAGTGGCCCTTCGCGGCCACGATCTCCTGGATGGCCTTCACGCCCACGCGTTGTCGCGAACGCTTCACCTGGACGGCCGTCTTCTCCCGGTCCTTGCGCACGACCAGGTCCGCCCCGAAGTCGCCCTGGTACTTCGTCCGCTCCACGACGTAGCCCAGCTTCTCGAACAGGACCTGCAGGTACTTTTCGAACGTGAGCCCGTCCATCTGGTCGATATCGCCGATCCCCGACCGGAGCAGACGCCGCCGCTCCAGCAGGAACAGCATCAACTTGCCCAGGACCACGACGGCTACGAATGCCCACAGCCACCACTGGCCAAGCGCGAACCGGATCGCGCCGCCAAACACCTGATAGACGATGTCCATCTGCCCGAGTTGAATCATCTGGCTGCTCCCACGTCGATGCTTTTCAAAGAGGCTTCACTGGCAGGGGAGTGTACCCCAGGCGACCGGCGGGTCAAAGCGCCTCGTGAACCATGAGAAACTCCACGGCCGCAGGTCTGACGCGTGTCTGGATCGCGGGGTCCACACGCTGGGGGCATGGATCATCACTGAAAAAGGTGGTCCGCCGGGCAGACCAGCATGCCCAAGCTGCCGCCAGGAGCATACTACAAGGGCTCAGTCAGCGGCTGCGCGTCAGCGAGGTACAACGCGATCGGCCTGTCCGCTGGCGCGCATGGGGCAGCGGGATCATTCGACGGTACTCTACCGCGTAATTACCGTAAAACACCCGATTACCGCTCCTTTTCGCGCGAAAACGCGGCTTCTGGCAGCGTCTCGCGAATCGCAGCCAGTCTCGATAAAGTACCTGCAAACAGGCGGTTTTGTGGAGCTTTTCAGTGGGTTAAAGAGGATTTCCCAAGCTGGACGTCGTGGGTTCGAATCCCATCGCCCGCTTTCATATCCTCTTGATAGGAGATTGCTTACGGCATTTCGGGTCTTGGCTCGTTTCGTGAGACTCGTCTCTTACGCCGAAATCGTGGACCGGCTCGGCACACAGGAGCCGGCCGGCCTGGACGGGCTTTGTGGCTCCACGTAGTGGCGCGTACGCCGCTTGCACCGCCTCGCTGACCGGAGAGCTCGAAGCCGCCTCGAACAACCGATCGGCCCCGCCGAACGCGATGCCGAAGAGGACGATGGCCAACGGAGCTGTGGGCATGGTCGTCAATCCCCAGACGGGGCCTATTATACCACCGGCAGCATGTGGCACAGTTTTTCAACCTGTCTCCATTTCTCCCTCGCTGCGTCTCTTCTTCTGCCTTCCCGAAGTGCCCTTGGCTCTTGGTCGCCTCGTCAAGGGGAGGGACAACTCGTTGCCGATGCTCTCCGCCCGGCTATAATCGCGGCCTCAAGCGGCTTTCGAGGGTCTTTCGCGGCGGCCGGCGCCGTCTCCGGGAAAGCCCTGCCGAACCGGAAGGAGCGGTGTTCGGAATGGCTCATACGGTATGCCTGTTGCCGGGGGATGGGATCGGACCGGAGGTCACGGCCGCGGCCCGGCAGGTCATCGAGGCCGCCGGCGTGGATATCGAGTGGGTCTCGCTGCCCGCCGGCGAGACGGCCATGGAGTTCTGCGGCAGCGTGCTTCCCCAGCGGACACTGGCGGCCATCGCCGGACACGGCGTGGCCCTCAAAGGGCCCGTCACCACGCCCATCGGCACCGGCCACACCAGCGTCAACGTCCAGCTTCGCAAGCAGCTCAACCTCTTTGCGGCCGTCCGCCCGGTGCGGAACATGCCGGGGATCAAGACCCGCTTCGACAACGTTGACATGGTGATCATCCGGGAGAACACCGAGGGCCTCTATTCGGGCATCGAGAATGAGATCGTTCCCGGCGTCATTCAGAGCCTGAAGATCGCGACCGAGCCGGCCTGTATGCGCATTGCGCGATTCGGCTTCGACTACGCCGTTACCCGCAACCGGCGGCGCGTGACGGTGTTCCACAAAGCCAACATCATGAAGAAGTCGGACGGGCTCTTCCTGAAGTGCGCCCGTAAGGTCTACGAGGAGTACACCGGCAAGGTGGAGTACAACGAGCTGATCATCGACAACGGCTGCATGCAGATGGTCCGCGACCCGTCGCAGTTCGACGTGCTGCTGCTCGAGAATCTGTACGGAGACATCATCAGCGATTTGGCGGCGGGGTTGGTCGGGGGGCTTGGCGTGGTGCCGGGGGCCAATTTCGGCGAGAACTGCGCGGTTTTCGAGCCGGTGCACGGCTCGGCGCCGGACATCGCCCGCAAGGGCTTGGCCAACCCGCTGGCGTGTATCATGAGCGGTGTCATGATGCTCAACCATCTTGGCGAGCGCGAGGCAGCCGCCAGGATCCGCGATGCGTACGACCGGGTGCTCCAGCAGGGCGACCCCGCCAGGCTGACGCGTGATATCGGCGGCACCGCAGGGACGCAGCAGTTCACGGACGCGGTTATTCAGGCGATGGGAGCCTGAGCGGCATGGCCCATTCCCAAGCACCAATGACCGGTCAATCCAGAGATACCCTGACCGTCGGCACCCGCGGCTCGCTGCTGGCCCGCTCGCAAACTCAGTGGGTGATCGAACGAATCCAAAGGGCGAATCCCGGCCTCGACGTACGGATGCAGATCATCAGCACGACCGGCGACCGCATCAAAGGTCCATTGCCCGAAGTGGGGGGCAAAGGACTCTTCACGGAGGAGCTGGAGCGGGCTTTGATCGAGGGCACGATCGACCTGGCCGTCCATTCCTGTAAGGATCTGCCCACCGACCTGGCCGAGGAGCTGGCCATCCTCGCGTATCCGCCGCGCGAGGACCCGCGGGATGCCTGGATTTCGGCCGACGGCAAACTGCTCGAGGACTTGCCTCCCGGCAGTGTTGTGGGCACCACGAGCCTGCGGCGCCAGGCCCAGCTCCTGATGGTCCGTCGCGATCTGAGTTTCGTGGGGCTTCGTGGGAACGTGGACACGCGCATCCGCAAGGTGCACCAGGGTGACTGTGCCGCGGCCGTGCTGGCCATGGCCGGCCTCATCCGGGCGGGTCTGGCCCATCATGTGGTGCAGCCGCTGGAGCCGCAGGTCATGCTGCCGGCACCCGGACAGGGGGCTCTGGCTCTCGAGGGACGGCAAGGCGACGATCGCGTGGCCGGATTGCTGTCCGCCGTTCAAGACGAGGCCACGCGCCTGGCCGTGACTTGTGAGCGGACGGTGCTCAACCGGCTGAACGCGGGCTGTCGGGCGCCGGTGGCCGTCCTGGCTGAGGTGCAAGGTGTTCAGATCCAGGCGACCGCCATGGTCAGCGATCCGCGAGGCGAGCAGGTCGTCCGCGCCCAGGGCAGCCGCCCGGTTCAGGAGGCGAATGCACTCGCGGAGCAGCTCATCGCTGAATTACAGACTGGCGGGGCAGGGGAGATCATCGCGGCGTGTCGCGTCTGAGTTCTTCGTTCAACAGCAGAGGTGCTTCATGAGGCACGACTCCAAGCCGAGGGCGATTCTGTGTGTTTCAACGCCCTTCGGAAGAACCCGTACGTACGTTGGTCATACACTGCTCGCCGGGTGCGGGCTGTTGTTTGCAGCGGCCGGGTGTGCAAGCCCGACCGCCGGCAGGACGATGAGTGAATTGAGGTTCCGGGCAGAACCGTTCTATCAATGCCGCTACACGGCCGAGGCTCCGGTCATCGACGGCCGGCTCGACGATGCCGTCTGGCGGAAGGCGGAGCCGATGTTCCTGGTCTTGACGCATACCCGGGAAGCTCCGCGCCAGCCCACGACGGCGCGAGCGCTCTGGACGGATACGCATCTGCTGGTGGCCTTTGACTGTCGCGATGACGATGTATGGGCCGGCCTGGACGGCCACGACACTGATATCTTCAACGAGGAGGTCGTCGAGGTTTTCATCGACGAGAACTGCGACGGCAAATCCTATGTGGAGCTGGAGGTCAGCCCGAACAACAGCGTATTGGACATGTACATTCTGAACCTCGGGCGCGGGCCGTGGCAGGGCATGCGCGATTACGAGTCGCGCAACCTCCAGACGGCCGTCGCGGTGGATGGTACCGTGGCCGAAGCGGCCGGGACGCCGGATGACCGCGGTTGGACCGTCGAGATGGCGATCGCCTTCGACGATCTGGTGCTGGCCCGGCACCACCCGCCGAAAGCGGGAGATCTGATGCGCTGGAACCTTTATCGCATAGACCGGCCTGCGGGCGGTAAGGACGAGTACAGCGCCTGGGCGCCGACCGGAGCGATCAATTATCACCGGCCCATGGAGTTCGGATGGCTGGAACTGACGAAGTAGTGCGTGAGGTAGTGCCCCTTTTCCAGTCCGCAAGCGCGGCAAGATGTAACCGGCGGCATGGAATGCCGGTCGGTGTGATAAGAAAACGGCCGGCACTCCAGGCCGGTGGCTTCAGAATCTGAGCAAATCGGGAGTGCGATCTGAGGGCTATTTCAGCTCGACGCTCCAGTAGGCATGGTCGAGGAACTGCTGCCACGAGCGGTAGCGGTGCAGCGAGAGCTGTAAGTTGATCACCGGCGACCGCTTCGGTTTGATCGGCTTGGTGATCAGACTCATGCCGGCCTGCTCCGGCGTGCGGCCGCCTTTTTTGACGTTGCATTTCAGACAGCAGCAGACCACGTTCTCCCATGTAGTCTTGCCCCGCTGGCTGCGGGGGATCACATGGTCGATACTCAATTCACTGGTCGGGTGCCGCTTCCCGCAGTATTGGCAACGGCTTGAGTCGCGGGCGAAGATGTTACGACGATTGAGCTTGACATCCTTCCGCGGGAGGCGGTCGTAGAGCGTGAGACGAATGATTCGAGGAACGGCCAGGCTCAACCGCGTTGTCCGGACCCAATCGTGGCGGTGTGGCTCAAAGCGTTTGCGGGACTCGCTGAGCTGGACCCAACTCTCGAAGTTGTAGGACGAATACTCCCCGCCGTCCGCATCAATCACCTCGGCGAGGTTGCGGTACAAGAGAGAGAAGGCCCGCTTGGCGCTGGTGACCCGGATGGCCATGTAGTTCCGGTTCAGGATGAGCACATGGCAATTCATTCCTGAAGCGGGCTCGAGAACGGCGGTGGTCGCGACGGCAGGGAAGTCGGGGTCCTCCTTCTTTTCCCACCTCGGGGGCCGAAGGCGGGGTAGACGCCGTCCGGCCCACACGAATCCGTGGTACCTGTGCCGGATTATATCCCGGCCGTCGTATGGTCGCAAGCCAGAGTTCAGGGTTGTCGGGTGGCTTCTTCGAGCCGAATCCTGTGCGGGAGCGACTGCCATCTGGGGCAGCGTGAATTGTGAAATCGGGGCGAGAGGATTTGAACCTCCGGCCTCTTGGTCCCGAACCAAGCGCTCTAGCCAGGCTGAGCTACGCCCCGGGGCGAACTGCATATGATAGCTGCGCGGCCGGAGAACGCAAGTCCGGCGGTCTTGGTTTGAGAAGCTTCTCTGGCACGCAGCCCTGCGGCGTGGACTCCATCCGGGTCACATCGCGTCCGAGTTGTCCGTCGCCGTCTGCGGGACTGGCCGGCCGATAAAGTGCAGGAACTGCGTCCGCGTCAGCACCGGGATGGACAGCGACCGGGCCTCGCTCTTGACCCGTTCAAACGCTTGCCGGACCGCGTCGGCCTCGCGCGCGTGCTCGACGGCCGTGGAATCGGCCGGGTCGGGGGCCCTGGTGGGGACGGCCGGGGGCGACCCGAGCACCACGAAGTCAGTGCGCGTGTCCACCTCCTTGACGATTCTACCGCCCCAGCTCTCGATCATGCGAATGACTTCCTGTCCACCGCGGTCTTCCGCCTGACCATCAAAGTCCAGATCGAAGTTGCCCGACACGACGAAGTTGAACTGCCGGGAACGGTCATAGACGGGATTGGCGACCACGTCCCCCTCCATGATCGGCTCGCCCCGCGTGGTGCTCAGGACTTTCGCCTCGCTGGTGGTGTCGAATACGTGGGTAACCTCCAGCGTGGCCTTGCCCTTGCCGTCCGCCGAGACGCCTTTGTGGCGGGCATAAACGGCGAAGGTCATTCCGGGCCTGATCCGGTCCCGGCTACCCAGGCTGATGTAGGCGATTTTCTCGGTGGGCACCGTCCGAACCACCGTGCCATCCGCGATCTGGAGGGCGGCAAACTGGTCCGCACTGGGCTTGAAGGCGGCCAGTGTGGCCAGCAGTTCCTGGATCTGGGTCTCGCGCTGGGCGAGTTGCTGCTCGAGGGACTGACGGGCCTGCCGCTCGCCGCGGAGCTGTTCGCTGGCGGACTCACCTGCGCTGGTGAGCTTCCTGTTCAGGTCAGTGACCTGCTTATTCCAGCCCTCACGAGCCGTGGCCAGGTCCTGCTCCACCTGCTGATATTTGGCTTGCAGCTCATCCAGCCTGGCGGTGAATTCCTGCTGGGCGGCCTCGCTGGCCTTGGTCAGGTCGGCCAGGCGTGCGTTGAGACTGTCGCGCTCCGCTTGAAGTTCGGAGAGCTGAGTGGCCGCCTGAGAGTACTTGTCGTTAAGCGTTTTGACCACGGTGAGGAAGCTCGCGCCAGAGACTCCCGCGTCGGTCATGCCCGGAGTTTGAAGAATGGTCGTCTTAAGTGTCGTGAGCTGCTGTTGTATGGCCTTGGAGTCTTCGGAAGGGGCGCCGGTCACATCGTTCGCGAAGCCGCTCAAGGCGGTACGCGCCTCGCGTGCATCATCGCTGGCCCGCTGGGCGGCTTCGGCATCGCGCGTGGCATCGGCCTGGAGGTCTGCCTGGTAGGTGTAGAGAATGATCGTGCCCGTCAATGAGGCGACGGTGAGCACAACGAAAACGATGAGCGCGGCCTTCAGTCCGGAACTGCCACCGCCCACCACCTGGGGTCTGGCCACTGTTGCCATACTGGGGAACTCCCTGAGTTACGCGTGAGGGAACCTGCTGTTAACCATGGCGTTGCCGGTATCCGCACCCTCGGCAGGGTACCCCGGTCGCCGCTCGGGGCAAACCGCTCGTCGGGCATTGTGTCCCCACCGCGCGGCTGTGTCAACCGGCGGAAATCCGCCACGCCCCGACGGGGCGCACCCCTGACCGGGGGCCGTCCGCCGCCCGAATTTCGCGCTAAATGCGACTCCACCTGTGCTTATGATAGGGGCCCAGGCGGTAAACGGGCAATGAACTCCCGCAGGTTTGCGCGGGTCCCGAGCCTGCACCGAGGGTAAGATGGTCAATTGAGGTTCAGGTCCTGGGTAACTGGGGGGACGGAGCCTACGCTCTGAGCACGGACGCTTAGTTTCACAGGAGCAGTAGCATGTCGGAGTCCATTACGCAAGTGGTTCGGTCCAAATACGCCTCCGTCGCGGCCAGCGGATTGTCCGGCGACCACGGGGGCGTACAGTCGGTTGCGGAGGCCTTCGGCTACACGCCCGAGCAACTCCGATCCATTCCGGCGGGAGCGAACATGGGTCTGTCCTGCGGCAACCCGACGGCGTTCGCGAGCCTGAAGCCTGGCGAGGTCGTGGTAGACCTGGGTTGCGGTGGGGGGCTCGACGTTCTGCTGGCGGCGCAGCGCGTCGGACCGACCGGGAGAGCCATCGGGATCGACATGACGCCGGAGATGATCGAGCGGGCTCGGGCCAACGCGGCGAAGGCGGACAACGGCCAGCCAATAGCCAACGTCGAGTTCCACCTGGCTACCATTGACAAGCTGCCGCTCCCGAACGACTCAGTCGATTGTGTAATCAGCAACTGCGTGATCAACCTGGCGCCCGACAAACCGGCGGTCTTCCGGGAAATCGCCCGGGTGCTCAGGCCAGGCGGCCGTCTGGCCGCCAGTGATATCGCCCTTAAGAAACCGCTGCCCGACGAGATCGGCAACAACCTGATGGCCTACGTCGGGTGTATCGCTGGGGCGATTCCGATTGAGGACTATCGGCGCGGTCTCATCGAAGCGGGTCTGGCGCAGGTGGAGGTCGTGGACAGCGGGGCGGACCTGAACGCCTACGCCAACGTGGAGAACCAGAGCGGCTGCTGCTCGCCCGCGCAGCCGGCCTCCACAGCGGCCGCTTTGCCGATCGCCGAGACCGTCTGCTGCGGATCAACGCCTGATCCCGGTGATGCGCCCAGTCTCCATGAGCGACTCGCGGACCTGCTTCGCCGGTACGACGTCAACGACTATGCCGCCAGCGTGAAGGTGTACGCGCGCAAGGCCTCCGGACAATAGAGCCCTTGAGGGTGGAATGATGCTTTCGGTGGCATGCGAAACGCCAGGCTCACTTCTCGCAGCCGGGGATGGCCATCGAGTCTGTCCCGCTGTAGCATCGCTGGAAGATGCCGAAGTCTTCCTGATCCACATCCGCGTCCCCGTCGTGATCCGCAACGCCGAACAGAGCAGGCGCACAGCCCGGCGGCGGACCCGTGATGGACGGACCGGTGGCACAGGCGACGAACGCATCAAAATCGTAGCCGTCCACGTCGCCGTCGCGCTGGCAGTCAAACGGAACCATCGCCGGGCAGCCGCTCTCGTCTACGAACGCGCCAGGAATGGTGTCGGGGCAGGCGTCCTGTGCATCCGCCACCCCGTCCTTGTCTTCATCGCCTTCTCCGGAAACGTCGCGACGGATGGCCAGGCTGTGAGCACTGGCCCCGGCCATGGCGATGTAGCCGACGTCAGACGCCGGCACGTCGCACTGGCCGTGCGCGTTTAAGCCCCAGGCTACCAGAGTGCCATCGGTCTTGATCCCCAGGCTGTGGTACGGGCCTGCCGCGATGATCATGAAGTCGGAGTTTGGCTCTGGAACATCGCACTGACCGTAGTTGTTGTCACCCCAGGCCACAATCGCGCCGTCGTTCATGAGACCCAGGCTGTGCGATTGGCCCGCGGCAATTGCTTTGAAGTCGCTGTTCGGGGCTGGCACCTGGCACTGGCCGGAAGAGTCGTCCCCCCAGGCCACGACTTCGCCGGTGATCTTGAGCCCCAGGCTGTGATACGCGCCGGCCGCGATGGCCTTGAAGTCAGCGTTGGGGTCGGGCACGCCGTTCGGGCTGTACTGGTCCCAGCCCCAGGTCGCGATTGAGCCATCCTCCTTAAGACCCAGATTGTGGCTGTATCCGGTGGCAACGGCTACAAAACCGCTATTGGGCACGGGTTCGTCGCACACGCCGGCCGTGTTGAAGCCCCAGCCGACGACAGAACCATCCGCCTTGAGGCCCAGCGTATGATCGTCGGCCGCTGCAATGGCGACGAAGCCTCGGTTCGGTTCGGGAAGATGGCACTGCCAATACTGATCATCACCCCACGCCGCCAGAGAGCCGTTGGATCTGAGGGCCACGTTGTGCCCTTTCCCTGATACCACTGCCGTGAATCGTTCATTGGGTTCGGGAACGCTGCGTTGGCCCGCGCTGTTGTCCCCCCAGGTCACGACGGAGCCGTCCGCCTTCAGTCCCAGCCCGTGCTGATTACCCGCCGCGACGGCCACGAAGTCCCTGTTGGGCGCGGGGACGTTCTGCCAGGCGTGGCCGTTGTCTCCCCACATGGTGATCGAACCATCCTCCCTCAGGGCCACGCTGTAGTACCAGCCGGCAGCAACGGACTTAAAGCCGGCGTTGGGTCCGGGCACATGGGTCAGCCCCATGCCGTCATAACCCCAAGTGACCAGGGAGCCATCCTTCCTGATGGCCAGGCAGTGATACCCGCCGGCAGCAATGGCTTTGAAGTTCTCGTTGGGCGCGGGGACATCGTGCTGGCCGACATCGTCGCGGCCCCAGACCACGATGGAGCCATCCTCCTTGAGGCCCAGACTGTGCCACCAGCCCGCGGCCACTGCGATGAAGCCTTCATTGGGCGCGGGGACGTCGCACTGGCCGTAGTGGTTCCATCCCCAGGCATCGATGGAGCCGTCTTCCCGGAGTCCGAGACTGTGGGCCGAACCGGCCGCAACTGCCTTGAAACTGCTGGTGGATGTTGGGACGGAGCATTGGCCCCAGTAGTCTGATCCCCAGGCCACCACGGAGCCATCCTCCTTGAGTCCCAGGCTGTGGTGGGAGCCGGCGGCAATGGCCTTGAACCCGCTGTTGGGCGCGGGCACGTTGCATTGCCCGGAATCGTTCGAACCCCAGGCGGCGATCGAGTTATCTTCCTTCAGGCCCATGCTGTGAGCGCCGCCGGCCGCGATGGCCGTGAAGCCCGTCGACAGATCGACGCCCACGACCTGCCCGCCCCAGCCGACGATCGGGCCCGAGTTTTCCGCGGCCACGATCCGGGTCGTGCCGACCAGCGTGGCCAGGATGAATGCGATGGGTGTAAGCCGGGCGTGTCTCATACGTTGCCTCCGCTTTATGGTGCTTGAACGCAGTTGCCAGGCAAGATTCAACCGACCTTTAGAGTCGAAGGTATTCATTCTGGCATCCACTTGTCAAGAGCGATTACCAGACTGGAAGTGATTTAAAGCGGGGAATGGCCAATTTTTCGCGCGGCCACTATGCAGAGTGATGAGATTGAAGAGTCTCTTGGGAATACGGTGCGATTGAAGAGCTGGTTCGTGATTGAATTGAAGGGCCTCTTGAGTGTCGTTCAGGTGACAATGGTCCGCAGGCCGGTTGGTCGCGGAACACTCGTTGGGCGGTGTGGGCGACCTCATGAGCCGCCAGGAAAAGGCCTCTCCCTCTCAACGCGCCGTGTACAGCAGATACACGCCGCCCAGCAGCACCAGCACTCCGCACACCTTCTTCAGGATGACCGCGCCCTTGGACTGCTCGTTCCAGTTCAGATACTTCTGCACCAGTTCGGTGGAAGTGCCAGCGGCCACGATGACCGAACAATGGCCGACGCCATAAAGCAGCAGCAGGAAGGCGCCGTACATCGCGCTGGTGGTCGCGACCTTGAAGGCAACGCCCAGGATGGGAGCCATGAAGGCGAAAGTGCAGGGCCCCAGCGCGATCCCGAAGACCAGCCCGAGGACGAAGGCGGCCAGGGCGCCCTTGCGCTTCATGTTGACCTGCCCCGGGCCGGACCACGGCAGGGGGATCACATCCAGCAGCACCAGGCCCACCAGGAAGAAGATCATCGCCACAAAATAGTTGCCGTAGCGACCCACGTCGCCCAACATCCGGCCCGCCATGGCCGTGATGACGCCGATCGCGGCGATGGTGATCAGGATCCCCACGGCGAACAGCGTGGAGATGCCGAAAGCGCGGCGCGTGGTCATCCGTCCCTGCTGGTCGATGAAGCCCACGATGAGCGGGATGCTGGCCAGGTGACACGGGCTCAAAACGATACTGAGAATACCCCAGACGAAGGAGGCCGCCAAGGCGATCAGCGGCGTGCCTTCGACGGCGTGCGTCAGAACCGTGAATAGCTGTTCCATCGGTACCCCGTGCTTTCACAGAGGCTTCTTCTCGACATCCACGCCCAGTTCTTTCCACTTGCCGAGGATATCCTCCTTGGAGAAGAAACCCCGATGCCGATACAGCTCTTTGCCGTTGGCGTCATAGAAGATCTGCGTGGGGATGGAAATGACCCCGTACTGCTCACCGGCGCCTGGATTCTCCCCCACGTCGATGAACTCCACATCCATTCTTCCGGCGTACTGCGTCTTCAGCTCCTCGAGGATCGGGGCCATCATCCGGCAGGGGATGCACTTGCCGGCCCCCAGGTCGCGAAGCAGCGGCAAGGCCTTCGGGACCGTCGTAGACGGAATGGGTGTTGCCTCCGCCGGCTGGCTCGCGGAGCGCGGTGTCGCGTCTGCGGGCTGGGTCGCGGGATTCGCTGACGGGTGACCGCCGGCCGTCGCCGCTTCCCTGTCCTTCTGTTTCAGCGCCATGGTGACGCCGACGACGACCAGCAAGGCCGCCACGATTCCAATCCGGGTTGCGTTGCTCATGGTTATTCTTGCTCCTGACTGGCGCGTGTGCTCTGCGGCGCGGATGCGCCGCCCAGGAACGAGGACAGCTCCGTCCGCACGTAATCTGTAAATCGAGCATGATCCCCCAGAAGTTCCCAGACGTCTTCGAGATTCTTCCACTCCGTCCGTCGCCCCGCGCTCATTCGAGCGAGCACAAGCGACTGCGCGGTCAACCCGTAGTCCTTCTCAAAATGTTCGTTCCCCGCTTCTTCGGTATTAACGGCTCGCCACTGGACCAGCCCGTCTGCAAGCTCTCCGGCGAAGTACGTTTCGGTCGCTTGCTTTGCCCATTCCTCGATCTGCAGGCAGGATGGGCAACGCAGCGTCCGGTGGAAATAGAAGACGATCACTTCGGGCGACCGTGCGATCGCAGGCGCGTCGCCGTCGGACCGCGAGGCGGTCATGGTGGGATCCATAGCAGGCATGCTGTCTGGAAGATCAGCGGGATTGGCCAGAACGGGAAGGGTGCAAGTGCCGCACGTGGCTGCCGCGCCGCCGGCATCCCCCCGGTAGCTGACCGCGATGACTCCACCCAGAGCCAGGATGCACACACCTGCCAGGCTCAGGCGCCCCGCCCAACGCATGCCTGACCAGTGCCTCCAGGTCATCCCCATCGTGAGTATCAGCAGCGCCGCCGCCCACACGCCCACCGAAAGGCCGCAGTTGCACTGCTGAAGAACCTGCACGCGACACCTCACGTCCGCCCGCAAACGCGGTTCGACTACGACTGTGCATTCGCCAGCAGGGTGGTGACTTCCGCCTCTGAGAGCAGCTTCCCGGCAGACTTCACCTCACCGTCAATCGCCAGCGCCGGGGTGAACACCACGCCGCGCTTCATGATCTCGCCTAAATCGGTGACCTTGCAGAGTTCATACAGGAGCCCCAGCTTGTCGGCTGCGGCTTTGGCGTTGTCCGCCAGCGTCTTGCACTTGGGGCAACCGGTGCCCAGGATTTCTATCCGCATGGCTGTCTCCTTCCGTTTGACCTATCAGCCGAACCTGCCGAATAGCATGCCGGCCGCGGTGGCCACTACGACAATCAAGACCGTGAACGCCATGGTTTTCTGGCCGCCCATCAGCTTCCACAGCACGATCATGTTGGGCAGCGACAGAGCCGGCCCGGCCAGCAGCAGGGCGATCACCGGCCCCTTGGCCATGCCGTGCTCCAGGAGCGCCTGTGTGATCGGCACCTCGGTCAGGGTGGCGAAGTAAAACAGCGCTCCGACGATAGACGCGAAGAAGTTCGACTGAAGGCTGTTATCACCCACCAGCCGCGCGATCTGCTCATCGGGCAGCAGCGCTCCGATAAAGCCCACCAGGAATACCCCGCCGAACAGAAGTGGCACGAGGATCTTGGCGAATTCCCAGGTATTGTGCATCCATTCGCGCACCTCGCCGGGGTCGTACCACCGCCAGGCCATCAGCGCCACGGCCAGGCCGCAGCCACCGGCCAGCCACCAGCGGATGTGATGGATGTCCATGACCCAGCTTTCGACCTCCTCGATTTCGGCGATTTGATCCTTGTTGAGAACCACGCGGTCTCCCGCCCGGATACCCTGGCTGCTCTCCTGGACCTGGATCATGATTTCATCGTGCATTTCCTGGAGCACGACCCCCCGGATGGAAGTGCCATCCGTCTTGCGCACCACGGCGTTCCCGGGATTGAACCAGTCGCTGAAGATCAGGAAGCCAACCATGAGGCTCAGGAACGTGGCGTTCTGCCACAGCTTGCGGCGCGTGGGCGGCGGCTCGGGCATGAACAGGGCGGCCTGGGCCTTGGCCTTCTCTTCCTTGCGGAAGAGGGTCGCCATGCCCAGACCGACGAAGAAAGCGAAGCCCACGGCGCCGATGGCCCGAAAAAGCCCGATGTCAAAACCCAGCACCCGGGCGGTCAGAAAGATAGCCAGGACGTTGATGGCCGGACCGGAGTAGAGAAATGCGCTGGCCGGCCCCAGTCCCGCGCCTAGCTTGTAGATGCCGGCGAACATGGGCAGCACGCTGCACGAGCAGACCGCCAGGATGGTTCCCGCCACCGAGGCCACGCTGTAGGCCACGAGCTTGTTCGAGTTCGGGCCCAGGTAGCGCATGACCGACGCCTGCGACAGGAAGGTCATGATGCCGCCGGCGATAAACAGAGCCGGCACGACGCAGGCCAGCGTGTGGTTGCGGGCGTACCACTGCAGCAGCTTGAAAGCCTCGACGATGGCGGCCGTCACCTTCGGATTGGATAGCGGCAGATAATAGGCCGTCAGGAAGACGGCGACGAAAGCCACTAGTATCTTCCACTGCTTCACGGGAGGTCTTTCCTTAATGGTTTCATGGCCATGTGGCCATGGATGAGGCAAAACAAAAAAGCGTTCCTCAGCTGTCGATGGCCGCCGACTGGCACTTCAGGTTCTCCTTGAGCACCGTCTCGATGCAGCGCCAGAAGCCCTCAAGGCACGCCACCTTGGGCCGATAAAAGGTCATGACCCCTTCCTTGCGGTCCTCCACCAGCCCGGCCTGCTTGAGGACGGCCAAATGCTTGGACACGGTGGACTGATCCGCGCCCACCAGCTCAGTGAGCTCGCAGACGCACCGCTCCCCGCCCTGCAAGGCGTCCAGGATGAGCAGCCGGCTGGGATGGGCCATGGCCTTGGCCACCCGCGCGCGGGCTTCGTAAAACTGAGGCGACTTGAGTTTCATGCACTTATGGTAATATTGCCATTAAAATCTGTCAAGCTCAGATTCGTCCGTTTCCGTAGGGGAGATGCGAATCGGGTGACCACCCCGGTAGGTCTGGCTGCCCAGGCACAAGGCCGTTGCTCCGCATGCGAACGATGCCATCCTCCATCTCATAAATGGTATCGAAGATGTCCAGAGAACGATGATCGTGGGTGACGACGATGACGCCGGTGCCGTGCTCGTGGGCGACCTTGCCGAACAGCTCCATGACCCGCCGCCCGTGATGGCTGTCGAGGGCCGCGGTTGGCTCATCGGCCAGAATGATGCTGGGTTCGTTGGCCAGGGCTCGGGCGACGGCCACGCGCTGCTGCTGCCCTCCGGAGAGCATGGAGGGATAGAAATCGACCCGCTCAGCGACGCCCAGGTACTCCAGCAGTTCCAGCGCTCGCCGGCGTGCGGTTCGCCGGGGCCAACCCTCGAGTTCCATGGCCACCTGGACATTCTCGCCGGCCGTCAGGAACGGGATCAGATTGGCCTGCTGGAAGACAAAGCCGATGTGCCGTCGGCGGAAGGTGGACAGGTGAGTCAGCGCCTGCGGACCATCCATCACCAGATGCCCGTCGATGGTGATTCGGCCGCAGGTCGGCGGATTGATCAGCCCGATGGCCGTCAGCAGCGTACTCTTGCCCGCACCGCTGGGACCGAGCAGTGCCGCCACTTCCCCCCGTCGCACGCTCAGGCTGGCATGACGCAGCGCCACCACTTCCGTGTCGCCGCTGCCGTAGGTGCGACAGAGATCTTCCGTCTGAATGGCGGGGACATCGCTCATGGTTCGACTCACCGCGTCAAGGCCTCATTGGGTGAAACCCGTAACGCTCGCCAGACACCCAGTCCGCTGGCCAGGATCGAAATGGCCAGCACCAGGAAGGCGAGGTGCACGAGATCATCGTTGGTGATGACCACGCGCCGTGGAAAAAGCGGAAAGAGCTTCATTCCCAGGAATCGAGCCACCACGAAGCCGAGCATGCCCAGGAGCACGGCCTGCTGAACGATCATGCCCATGATGACTAAACTGGGCGCCCCAATCAGCTTGAGCATCGCTAGCGTGTGGAGCTTGTCGAGTGTCAGCGTATAGATGATCAGGGCCATGACGATGGCCGAGACGATCATCAGAATCAGACGAAACAGACCCAACTGACGGCGAGACCGCTCTATCGGCCCTTTGAGCAGCAGATCGCGCTGAGCCTCGTAGCTCATGGCCGACACGTCGCTCCAGGCAGAAATCGTTCGCAAGACGGCCGCGCGGTCTGCACCGGGCGCAATCCGGGCAATGACCGCGCTGATCGCGGGCGGCGCCAGCGCGGGAATGGCCGTTGACGGGCCGGATGCTTTTTCCAGCAGTTGGGGTTGTGCCCGGCCGAAATCCTGTTGCTCGCCCCGGGCACGTCGAGCCTGGCGCTCCAGGCGGGTAGCTTCGCCGGGGAGATCGAACTGGATGGCCTGTGCGTCAGCGAGCGTGAAGAATGCCGTGCCGTCACCGCCCCAACTGGTCATGCCCCGCGTGAGGCCTACGACGGTGTAGGTGTCTTTGCCGAGGCGAATGCTCTGGCCGATGGACATGCCCAGCGAGCGGTCGGCGATCATCTCGTAGTGGTTCTGGGCCAGGGGCCGTCCGGCTGCCAGCGGCACCCATTCGCCCTTGTCGGTCGGCCAACTCAGGCCGACGGCCACCATCCGCAAGGGCTTGCCGTTCGTCTCCCGCTGAATGGTATGCGTAACAAACTCTCTCGCCTCCAGCACTCCCGGTACGGCAGCGACGCGGTCCACCAGCGTCCGGGGTACGCGCGAAATCTCCGCGAACGGGCCCTTGGTGGACTTCTGCACGATCCAGATATCGGCGCCGATCCGGTCCACCAGCAGCGTGCCTTCCTGTATCAGGCCGCGATAGATCCCGCCCATGGCCATCACCACCATGAGCAGCATGCCCACGCCCAGAACGGTGAGCG
The DNA here is from genome assembly GCA_045863575.1 of Phycisphaerae bacterium. Lineage (GTDB taxonomy): Bacteria > Planctomycetota > Phycisphaerae > UBA1845 > PWPN01 > JAAXZI01. The sequence goes on along the minus strand of BTUC01000069.1, from coordinate 2,307 downwards.
CGAAGCGGCCCAGGTTATGCCGTATGTCTTTGTAGGCCAGGTTCATCGGGCAATCCTTCGGCCTTCGGTCAGCGGACTGCCGGCCGGATCGGCCGGGCGGATGATCACATCGCCTGGCTGTATGCCGCTGAGCACTTCCACGGCCTCTCGCGACCGCAAGCCCAGGTTCAGTGTGCGCCACTGGGCGCGCTGATCGAAGTCGACGAACAAGCCCGGTTCGCCGCCATTCCAGAGGATCGCCCCGGCGAGCACAACCACCACGTCGGCTTTCCTGGCGGTTTCGATATAAACCTCGGCCCTTTGCCCCACGGCCCATGTTTCGGGGAGGCGCTGGACGCGGACGTCTACCAGGAATTCTCGCGTTTCGCGATCGGTCTCGCGCCCGATGCGGGCCACCTCGCCGCGGTAGATTTGTCCCGGCTCAGACCGAAATACGATCCTTGCGGGTTGACCGATGGTGAGTCGAGCCATCTCGGTCTCATCGACCCACGCGCTGACCCAGACCTCCTCCGTCGAGATCAGCACCAGGATCGAGCTGCCCGGCACGACCACGCCGCCTGCATCTCGATCGCGACGAACGATCAGGCCATCGAAAGGCGCTTTGATGACGGTATCGGCGAGCCTGGCGCGGTGATACTCGAGTGTTCGTTCGGCCTCGGTGAGTTTCTTGTGGCCTTCGACGATGCCCGCCTCCGCACGGGCCACCTCTGCTTCCGCGACGCCGAGGGCTTCGACGGCGCGGTCGAACTCGACGGTGGCGGCGGTTGCCTGGGCCATGAGGGCTTGGATCCGCGCGTGTTCGCGCCGGGCTTGCTCGACGACGGCCACGGCCCTGGCCTTGTCCGCACGCAGCCGGTCGAGGGCGGCGGTGGCGGCGGCCACACCGGCCTCACCGATTTCCACTTGGCGCTTCAGGTCGCGATCATCCAGTTGCACCAGCACCTGCCCGGCGGTGACGCGATCGCCTTGATCGACCAGCACCTGGGTAATCAGCCCGGAGATCTTGGGACTGACCGTGGCCTTGATGCGCGCCTCGAGCGTGCCGGTGCCCATCACCTCGGCAACCACCTGGCCGCGCTCCACCGTGCGACCCACGACCCGAACCGGAGAAAACCGGAGCCAATAGATCCCGCCCGCCGCGACGGCCAGCAGCAAAAGAGTCTTTCCGACTCGCCAAAACCACCTGCGCATGCTCCCGCGCCTTGTCTTACTCGGGTGCACAGATGCGGCTGCGGCTGCCCGCGGCAAAGCGTCGGCCTCTTGTGTCTGGGTTGGCATCTGAACCTGGCCTCATTATGTCCCATCGCTCATCAGTCCATGGGTTTATGGTAATATAGCCATCAATAAGCGTCAAGCTGAACCCAAGCCGGCGCAGCGTGGAAGGCCATCGGGTTATCTCCATTCTGCAGAGAACCTGAGCATGCGGCCTGCATCTCGACAGCGCCTGCCCGGCCGAGCTCACAGAAACGCGAGGGCGATCACGAGTACGGGGAGCAAGCACCCGACCCAGTTCAGTGTCAGTTCCGCCTGTGCGAACGTCTCACGGCGGGCGACCGAAAACAGGACGGCTCCCCAGTACATCAGCATCACGATGCTGAACAGGTAAAGCAGCCTGCCCCCATCCAGCACAATACTGAATGCCATCGCCACGACGGCCTGGACCGCGAGAATCCGTCCGAAGTGGGCCCGTCGCATGAACTCCAGCCGGCCGACGATCGGCTCGGGGACGTAGATCTCCCCAGGACCGAAGGCCAGTCGGGCCGGATCGAAAGGATGGCCGCACTCGGGGCACCGGTTCTCCGGAAGCCCCGTCAGGTTGTACTGACAGTGCGGACAATACAAGGTTGACACGCGTGTTCTTCCCATCGTAGATGCCGTCGCCTGTGCCTACGCTTTCCAATGAGCGTCATACTCGCACGCACGACCTTCACATCGGCCGGGGCGGCAGCTTTCGCTTCAACTCGGCAATTTGCCGATCCAGGTTGCTGTGGTCACCGGCCAGAGTGAACGGCAGGTGCGGATAGAGCTCATGAATCGTCTCAGCCGCTTCGTCACACACGCGGACCGGAAGTGTGGGCTCATCCTGCTCAGGCAACTGATCACGAGGTTAATGTCCATCAGGGTCTTCACGCACAAGTAAAGGACACTCATCGAGTGCCTTCTGTCGCTTGAGAAACTCCAGGCAGTGTCGCCAGCCACGGTAGTAAGGACCAATGCTTATGCGAGCATCTTCGGTTACCAGCGTGAGTTTGCCCGGGGCAACACTTATCTCTCTGATGTCGCCGAGCCCCACGCGATTCCGCCTGT
>BTUC01000068.1:0-21891 GCA_045863575.1 Phycisphaerae bacterium | reverse complement strand
CAGGTGTGCACTGCCGTGCTCCGCACCGGCGAAGCCGGGCTACGCCCTGGCGAAGCCGTGTCGGCTCTGCCCACTCAGGAGCGAAGAGGTGTGAACATCATGGACCGCCGGCAGTTCATTCAGCAGGCGTTGGGGGTTACCGCTGCGGGCACACTGCGCATGCCGCTGGTCGCCGGAGCCTCTCGGGCCTGCGCCCAGGGTCGAGGCAACGATCCAGTGGATGGTCGGGACGATGCACGGACGAGCGTTCTGGCGGGCGCTGACAGGCCGCGCTCTGCCGAGCAGCGCAAACTCATCGTGGTCATCTTCGGCGGCGGCACGCGGTTCAGCGAATCGATCGGTGATCCCGAGCACCGATATATTCCGCGCTTATGGAACGAACTGGCGCCGCGCGGCACGCTGTTTACCCACGCCCGAGCCGACGACACGATCGTCCACACCAACTGCACGGCCGCCATCCTCACCGGCCACATCGAGTACGAGGACAACGACTGGTCGCGCCCGGTGGATCATCCCACGATCTTCGAGATTCTCCGCAGGTCGCGCCGCGCTGCCGACACATCGGCGTGGGCCTTTGTCTACGCGTCGATCCTGGCGAAGACGGGTGAGAGCCGTGCCGCCGGTTACGGGCGTGAGTTTGCGGCCAACGTGGTGGAGCCCCCGACCATACCGCGGGTGACGGCCGATGAAATGACGGGGTGGATGCAACGGGCGGCTGCTTCGGGCTCGGTCTCGGCCGAGCTCGAAGCGGCCCGGCGGTGTGCCGAAATGGCCCGCACGGCCAGTCGCATCGCGACGGGCGGTTTGCGCTCCGACGCCGCCCGGGACTTCCTCGAACGAGAATACACCGCGTGGAAGCACGGCACCGGCACCACCAGCCACGACGCCTTTCTCACCGACCGCGCCATCGCCTGCATGCGCCGCTTCGCACCGGATGTGCTGGCCGTTGCCTTTGGTGAGATCGACTGCGCCCACTACGGCTCGTGGTCGCGCTACGTGGAGGCCATACGGCGCACCGACGAGCTGACCTGGAGATTGTGGCGCGCGGCCGAGCGACTCGATGCCTACCGCGGCCGGACGCTGCTGCTCGTGGTGCCCGATCATGGCCGCGAACTGGATCGCGCCGGTGGCATGGGCTTCATCCATCACAGCGACTTCTACACTGGCAAGGATACCGACGAAGGCTGCCGCCGCGTCTGGATGCTCGCGGTGGGGGCGGGCGTGAAGCCTGCCGTCACGATCGACCGGCCGGTCAGCACGCGCTGCGCTGCTGCGACCGGACTGGCCTACCTGGGCTTGCAGGCTTCGCCAGGTGCGGCGCCATCACTGTGGGAGCAGGTGGGAAAGTGCGAAAGTGAGAAAGTGTAAAGCGATCATGCAGGACCCGTGAACGTCATTCGCCCGTTCTCATCTTTGTCATGTTTCTATTCCTTGCGTTCTCCCTGTTCACTTTTCCACTTTCCCACTTTCGCACCTTCGCACTTGCCGGTGGACCGTCGTCACATGAAGACGTGCAATGTTGCGCCCCTGTTACACACCAACCCCCGCAGGGCGATTAGATTTAATCCGGTGCGACTGTTTATCCCCAGCCTACCTGGAGGTGCTTCGATGGTGCCATCGCTTCCTCAGCGGCTTGTCCGGATCGCCGGTCTGCTGATCATCGCTGCGTTACCGGTCCACGCCCAGGTGAGCGTGTCCGCGCGACCCTGGGCTGCAAACGTCATCATGCCGCAGACGCGGGCTTTCGCGACGGTGGGTACACCGGGGGTCGAGATCACCGAGGTCTCGGCCGAAGTGGTCCTTCTCGAGCAGGCGGCCACCACCGCGCTGGACGTGAGCGTGCGCAATCCGGGACCGCGGCGCACGGAAGCCGAGTTGCTCGTGCCGGTGCCGGACGGGGCCGTCGTTCGCGGTTTCACTTTCCAGGGCTCAAGCAGTGAGCCCACGGCCCAGCTTCTGCCCAGGGATGAGGCCCGACGCATCTATGATTCCATCGTGGCCAAGGTGCGCGATCCGGCCCTGCTGGAGTTCGCCGGCTACAACCTCGTGCGCACGAGCGTGTTTCCCGTCGAGCCGAACGCCACGCAGAAGGTGCGGCTGACTTACGAGCATTTGCTGGCCGGCGACGGTGACCGCGTCGATTACGTTCTGCCGCGCAGCGAGTCGCTGGGTTATCGCGTTCCGTGGAACATCTCCGTGCAGATTCGATCGAAGCAGCCGGTGGCCACGGTGTACTCGCCGAGCCATCCGGTGGAAATCACCAAACTGGATTTGCGTTCCCTGCACGATGCGACGGTCCCGGGCGGCCACCTGGTTTCGGTGAAGCTCACGGCCGAGGGGAGTCACAGCCCCGGCGCATTTCGTCTGTCGTATCTGCGGGAGCGCGGCGACCTGACCGCCTCGCTGCTGGCCTATCCCGATGCTAAGGTGGGCGGCGGGTACTTCCTGATGCTGGCGGGCTTGCCGGCCGTTCCGAAATCCACCACCAACGGCCCGGCCATCCGCCGCGAGGTGACGCTGGTTCTGGACCGCTCCGGCAGCATGAACGGCGAAAAGATCCAGCAAGCCCGTGAGGCGGTACTCCAGGTTCTGTCCGGCCTGGAACCGGGCGAGTCCTTCCGACTCATCGTTTATAACGAGGCCGTCGAACCCTACAGCACCGAGCCGATCGTAAAGTCGGAGGAAAGCATCAACCAGATCCGTCCGTTCGTGCAGGGCATTCAGGCCCGCGGCGGCACGAACCTCCATGAAGCTTTGAAAGAAGCCCTCCGGCCCAAACCCGAGGCCGGTCTCCTGCCGCTGGTGCTGTTCCTCACGGACGGGTTGCCCACCGTCGGCCAGACCTCTGAGGCCGCCATCCGCGACCTGGCGCTGAAGAACAATCCGCACGAACGGCGCATCTTCACCTTCGGTGTGGGCGTGGACGTGAACACGCCGCTGCTGGAGAAGATCGCCACCGAAACGCGGGCCGCGCCGACATTCGTGCTGCCGGGTGAGAATGTCGAGGTGAAGGTCTCGCAGGTATTCAAGCGCCTGGCCGGTCCGGTTCTGGCCGACGCGAAGCTGGAGGTGGTCACCGAGTCAGGCAGCGCGGCGCCGGGGCGCGTTCGCGACCTGATGCCCGCCCGGTTGCCCGATCTGTATGAGGGCGATCAGCTCGTGCTCCTCGGCCAGTACGTCGGCGACGATCCGCTGACCTTCCAGGTGAGCGGCAATTACCTGGGCGGGCGGCGCGTGTTCCGATTCTCGTTCGGGCTGGAAAAAGCCACCGCCCGCAACGCATTCGTGCCGCGCCTGTGGGCCAGCCGCAAGATCGCCGTGCTCGTGGATTCCGTGCGACAGATCGGGGCCGAGAGCCCGTCTGCAGGGGTCGCCAGCTTCAGCAGCTCCAGCCACCTGGGCTCGGGCCTACCGTCAGCCGCCCTGAGCAGCATGGGCGGGAGCCTGGTCGCGTCGGCAGCTCCCGTCACCAGCAGCCAGGACTCGCGGCTGAAGGAGCTCGTCGACGAGATCGTCCGGCTGTCCACCGAGTTCGGTATCCTGACCGAGTACACCGCCTTCCTCGCGCACGAGGGAACGGATTTGTCGAAGAGAGCTCAGATCATCTCGGAGGCCAACGGCAACTTCGTCAACCGTGCGATCGCCGTGCGCTCCGGCTGGGGTTCTCTGAACCAGACCAGCAACTCGATGTTCATGGCCAACCAGGCCAATCTGAACTTCGACAACGGTTACGTCGATCAGCAGATGAACCGCGTGGCCATTACGACCGTGCAGCAGATCGCCGATCGGGCCTTCTTCCGCAAGAACAACCGCTGGGTGGACAGCCGGATCGTGGAGCAGGAGTCCTCGCTGGCCCCCCGCCGGACAATTGAATTCGGGTCGGAGGAGTTCCGCGGGCTGGCGGAGCGGCTGGCCAGCGAAGGACGGCAGGGCTGCATTGCCCTGGCCGGTGACGTGCTCATGATCGTGGATGGCGAGCCGGTGCTGGTGAAGAGCCCCCTGGCAACGAGTGACCGGTGATCGCAGAATCGCGTGTTTTCAACACCGTGGGAGGATTGTCATGAACCCCAGCGTCTTGTTGTGCATATCGGCCGGTCTGATCACCTCCGTGGGCGCCGGGCAATCGACCCGCCCGGCGGATACGACCGGCGTCAGGCCGCTCATCGAGATGGCTATTCTCTTGGACACCAGCAACAGCATGGACGGCCTCATTGCGCAGGCCAAGAGCCAGCTCTGGACGGTGGTCAATCAGTTCATCACTGCCGATCGCAACGGCAAGCAGCCCGAGCTGCACGTGGCGCTGTACGAATACGGCAACAACCGCCTGAGCAAAGAGTCCGGGCACATCCGCCAGGTCCTGCCGCTGACCACCGATCTGGACAAAGTCTCCGAGGAGTTGTTCGCGCTGACCACGCTGGGCGGACAGGAATACTGCGGACAGGTCATTGAATCGGCGGTCAAGAATCTGGTGTGGAATCCGGGTGGCGACGTACTCAAGGTCATCTTTATCGCCGGTAACGAACCATTTACGCAGGGCCCGGTTGATTTTCGAAAGTCGTGCCAGGCGGCCGTCGAGCGAGGGATCACGATCAACACCATATTCTGCGGCCCGGACGCGGAGGGCGTTCGGACCCTTTGGAAAGATGGCGCGGTGCTGGCCGACGGAGCATACGTGAGCATCGATCAGAACCGGGTGGTGCAGGAGCCAGAGGCCCCCCAAGACCGGGAGATTGCCCGGCTGGGAGCAGAAATCAACAAGACCTATGTCCCTTACGGAACCGACGGCAGGCGTGGGTCGGCCAACCAGATGGCCCAGGATTCGAATGCCTTCGGCCTCTCGAACAACGTGGCCGTCCAGCGGGCGATGACCAAGGGCTCCGCACAGTACCTGAACGTGGGCTGGGATCTGGTGGACGCGGTGAAGCAGGGCGGCGTCAAGATTGAAGACGTGAAACCCGATCTGTTGCCGGAGGAACTGCGGGGCATGACGGTCCAGGAGCGGAAGAGCTGGCTGGAGGCGAAGTCGAAGGAGCGGACCGCGATCCAGAAGAAGATCGGCGAGCTCAGTGCACAGCGCAGCCGCTATCTCGCCGAGCTGGCCAGGAAAGCGACTGCCACCGCTCCGGCGGGCGACTCGCTGGACGCGGCCATGATCAAGTCACTCCGGGAGCAGGCGAAACGCAAGCACATCAACATGCGATAGTGTATAATGGGCACAGGATCTGCCCATCGCCGCTCGCTAGAGGTAGCCATGACCACGAGACGCATCCTGGTAGTTGAGGACGATACCCCCATTCGGCGCGGTATTGTCGATGCCCTGCAGTTCGAAGGTTACGGGACCTTGGAGGCGGCGACCGGGCCGGCCGGGCGGGATATGGCCATCGGCTGCGACTGCGACCTGGTGCTGCTGGACCTGGTGCTGCCGGGCGGCGACGGGCTGGCCATCCTCAGCGAGGTCCGCTCCACGCGCCCCACGCTGCCGGTGATCATCCTGACCGCCCGTGGCGAGGAGGCTGACCGGGTCGAGGGGCTGCGGCGGGGGGCCGATGATTACGTGGTGAAACCCTTCAGCGTGCGCGAGCTGCTGGCCCGCGTCGAGGCCGTGCTGCGCCGTTCGCCCGAGCGCCCCGCGGATCTCTCCGAGATCGCCATTCCCGGCGGATCGATCGATCCCGCCCGCCGCGAAGTGCGCTTCGAGTGCGGGCAGCGCGTGGAGCTCTCCGAGCGCGAGCTGGAGCTGCTGCGCTACCTGGCCTGCAACTGCGGTCGGGCTATTTCGCGCGAAGAGATCCTGGCCCGCGTGTGGCGTCTCGACCCCAAGGGCATCGAGACGCGTACGATTGATATGCACGTGGCCCGCTTGCGCGAGAAGCTCCGCGACGACGCCGCCCGGCCGCGCATCCTGCTCACCGTGCGCGGCAAGGGCTACATGTTCAACCTGGCGGGAGCGCCCGCATGAGCCGCATCCTTTTCACCTGGATCGCGTTTGGACTCTGTATGGTGGTGGCCGTCATGGCCATGGGCTGGGTCAGTCTGAAGGCCGTGCGCCTGGAAGACATGGAGCGTACGGTCCGCCGGCAGGCCGTTCAGGAGGAGAACATCCGCCTGGCCTTGTGGCGGCTCGATTCGCGCCTCGGTGCGCTGGTGGCCCGTGAGAGCGCCCGGCCGTACTTCACCTACCGCCCCTTCTATGCCGTCGATCGGGCCTACGTCAACATGTTTACCGACCTGGGACCCCAGGACACGCCCATTCCATCGCCGCTGCTCACCTACAGATCGGGCGACACGCTCGTGCATTTTCAGATCGAACCGCACGGTGAGTTCACCTCGCCGCAGTCGCCGACCGGCCATCTGCGGACCTGGGCGGTCGGTGAGCTGTCGTCGAGTGAGCACATGGATGCCGCCGCCCAGCGGCTCGTCCAGCTCCGGATGTTCCTGGACCAGAGTCGACTGCTGGCCGATTTGCCCGAGCCGGACTTGCCTCACTCCCCCCTGTGGCGATGGCCGGGGCAGGTGCAGGAATTTCTCGTGGCCCAGCAGGGCGCTGAGCAGGTGGCGTCTCCTGGATATCAAACCCAGGCCGCGGCACCACGGCGGATCAGTTCCTCGCGTCCCGCCGATCAGATCGAGCCGCAACAGTTTCAGCAGTTATCGCAGATGGCCGGTGCGCAATCGGCGTATCCGCAAGCGGGTAGCGTTCAGCCCGCATTCTCTCAACAAACAGAACTGACTCAACAGGTGCAGCCTTCGCTTCAGCAAGATCTTGCACAGCGGTCGCGCAAGGGCAGCATCAACGTTGACCAGAGGGCCAAGAACACGGTCGAGTATCTCATGCGCAGCCGGGCGGCACAGAGTTACTCCCGGGACAACACCGGGGCCAACAACTTTATGAACGTGTTGGCGAATGGTGATTGCTCCACCTGTCCGGTCGTGGCCGAGGGCGTGCTCAAGCCGGTGTGGGTGAGTGGCGCGCTGCTGCTGGCCCGGCGGGTCTCCGCGGGCGGGGAGGAGTATGTGCAGGGCTGCTGGCTCAACTGGCCGGCCATCCGGGATTCGCTGCTGGAGGACGTGGCCGACCTGCTGCCCAACGCCAGACTGGAGCCCGCCGCACCGGTTTCCGATGCCCGCCAGGAACGGATGCTGGCCGCTCTCCCGGTACGGCTGATCCCAGGGGCGGTTCCCGTCGAGCTGGGAGAAGCGGGTAATCCCCTGCGGTGGTCGCTGGCGGTCGCGTGGGCCTGCGTGATGCTGGCCGGGCTGGCCGTCGCCGTGTTACTGCGTGGGGCCATCGTGCTCAGTGAGCGGCGGGGGGCATTCGTCTCGGCCGTCACGCACGAGCTGCGCACACCGCTGACCACCCTGCGCATGTACACCGAGATGCTCGCCGACGGGATGGTTCGCGACGATGAGAAACGGCGCTGCTACTTTCAGACCCTCCGCGCCGAGGCCGACCGGCTGGGTCACCTGGTGGAAAACGTGCTGGCCTACTCGCGGATCGAGCGCGGCCGGGCCCGCGGCCAGATCGTCACGCTGAGCATCGGCGCGCTGATCGCTCGCGTCCGGGAGCGGCTGGGTGAGCGAGCGCAGCAGGCGGGCATGGAGCTGGCCGTCGAGCCCAATGGAGCGGAACAGGTCGACGTGCGGGCCGACCCTTCGGCCGTCGAGCAGATCCTCTTCAACCTGGTGGACAACGCCTGCAAGTATGCCGTCTGCGGGCGGCAACCGCTGATCCATCTGGAGGCCACGCGCGTCAACGGCCAGGCCATCTTATGCGTCCGCGATCACGGCCCCGGCATTCAGCAGCAGGAAACCCGCCGCCTGTTCCGGCCTTTCTCGAAGTCCGCTCGCGATGCCGCCAATTCGGCGCCGGGTGTGGGCCTGGGCCTGGCCCTCAGCCGGCGGCTGGCCCGTGAAATGGGCGGCGACCTGCGGCTCGATTCGACGCAGAACGGCGGGGCCTGTTTCCTGTTGTTCCTCCCGGTCGGCCACGCAGAATCCTGAAATTCTTTCACTCCAAAACCGCTACGGACGCGGAGAGCGTCAATGGAATGGGTACTCACTCAAGTTCCCCCCCCACGCCGCCGACACACTTGAAGGATTATCGGTACTTCGCACGCGCCGCGCGGGGCGACGGGCGGTTGATTGTGCGCCTCGACTGGATCAGAGGAATAGGCATGGAGCCTTCGGATCAGAAACCACGGGGTTGGCCAGGGCGCGGCATGGTGGTGCTGTGCTGGCTCAGCTTCCTGGCCTTTGTGTGTTGTTCTTCCGCGGTAAGAGGTATCTTCGGCGAAGCCCGGCGGCTCATCGCGCGGCTGTGAGGCGCCGACCCTGCTCACCTCGCTGGTCTGGCCGACCATTCTTCCGCCGTCGGGCACGGCTGGCGCATGGAGCGGTCCTGGTGGGGCGAGAGCCTCTTGACCCACCGGCCGATAAGTGAACTTGTGCCCCCGGCCGTCCGATATAGCCGGAGCGCCGGTCTTCCGGCAGCCTGGAGATACATCATGACACAGGATCAAAGCCGGCTTCGTCTGGGCGTCATCGGTTGTGGTCACTGGGGGCCCAACCATGTCCGCGTCTTTTCGGAGCTCGATCGATCGTGCGTGGCCGCCTGCGCCGATCTGAAACGCGATCGGCTGGATCGGATCCGGCATCGATACCCGAACATCCGCACCACGCACGACTACCGCGAGATCCTGAACGATGCCTACATCGATGCGGTGGTGATTGCCACACCCACCGCGTTGCATGCCGAGCTGGTGCGTCAGTCGCTGGCCGCCGGCAAACACGTGCTCGTCGAGAAGCCGCTTTGCCAGCATGCGGATGAAGGCCTGGAGCTGGCTGCGATGGCCGAAGCGGCTGGTCGCGTGCTCATGATCGGCCACGTTTTCCTGTTCAACGACGGTATTCTCAAGCTGCGGGAAATCCTCTCCTCGGGAGAACTGGGCCGCGTGCACTACCTGGACGCCGTGCGCACCAACCTGGGCCCCATCCGCGGAGACGTGAACGCCCTCTACGACCTGGCGACGCACGACATCAGCATCTACAACTTCCTGCTGGGCTCCGCCCCCATGGAAGTTTCGGCGCTGGGCCGATGCATTGCTCAGAAGAGCATCGAGGACGTCTGCTTCACAACCCTTCGCTATCCTGACGGCACGCTGGGCCACATCCATGTGAGCTGGCTCAACCCGCACAAGACGCGCACCATCACGCTGGTGGGTGAGCGCAAGATGGCCCATTGGGACGACATCAACCCGGACGCCCTGCGCATCTACGACAAGGGCATCCAGCAGCAGCCCTTTTACGACTCGTTCGGCGAGTTCCAGTACCTGTTGCGCAGTGCGGACGTGCATCTGCCGGCTGTCCGGCGCGGCGAACCGCTGACCAACCAGGCCAATGCATTTCTCGATTGCGTGTTGAAGGGCAAGCCGTGCCTGTCGGACGCCCGTTTCGGAGCAGACGTGGTCCGCGTGCTGGAGGCCGCGACCCGATCCATGCGCTCCGGCGGCGCGATGTCACGGGTCGGTCCGGCCGTCCACGAGCTGCGCAAAGCAGTGTGAATCAGCGCGCCACAGGGGCCCGTTCATGGTTGTGCTTGACGATAAACCAGAACAGTCGGTTGGAGAATGCAGAGCTTTGGGGGTGGCATTGCACACGCCCGGTTGCTCCCTGCTGGGAGCCGAACCGGTTGCCGTGCGCGTGCGGCCGTTTGAACCCGCGCACGATACCCGCGCCTGGGAAGGATTCGTAGAGAATTCCAGCAATGGAAACCTGTTTCACACCCGGCGGTTCCTGAGCTACCATCCGCCGGGACGGTTCAACGACCGTTCGCTGGTGTTTGAGGGGCCGGGCGGCTGGCTGGCTGTCGCCCCGGCGTGCGCAGCGGCGGAAGGCGACTGCCGCGTGTGGAGCGCGCATCGATTCTCCTCCCATGGCGGACTGCTGTTTTCCCCGGCGGCCGATTTGAACGCGCAGTTTGCGCTGGTTTCCGCCCTGATTCACTACCTGCGGGAAGAAGGCTATCACCGGGCGACGATGCGTATGCCCCCGAGTTGCGTCTGCGCCCAGCCCATGGATGCCTTGCCGTTCGTTCTGGACCGCTGCGGCTTTCGTGTCAGTACAAGCGAACTGGCCCAGTTTGTGCCCTTGGAGGGCCTCGATCCCGAGACCCACTATCATCCCAGCGTTATTCGCGCCTTGAAGAAAGCCTGCCGGGCAGGGTTGCATGTGGAGGAGAGCGACCGTTTCGAGGATTTCTGGAGACTGCTGGGCGCCACGCTTGCTGAGCGCCACGAAACCCGCCCCACGCACACGCTGGAAGAGATCGAATCGCTGCGCCGCTTGTGCCCGGGCGAGGTAAAGCTGCTGGCAGCGTTCGACGGCGACCGGATGCTGGCCGGAACGGTCGTCTTCCGCCTCAACGCGCGGGCCTGGCATACGTTCTACTTCGCTCAGGACTACGCGTTTCAGAGCCTGCGTCCGCTGACCCTGGTCAAGCACCATCTGCTCAACCAGGCGACCCAGGCCGGATGCCGGGTGGTCAATTTCGGCGTCTGCACCGCCTCCGGGGCGGCCATCGCCAATCTTGGCCTGTATCGATTCAAGAGCCATTTCGGCGCTCAGCCCTGCTTGCGGCTCTCAGCCAGCATCGACCTGCAGAATGGAGGTCAGCTTGTCTGAGCCCATTGCCTTGCTGGGCCGAGGCCGCTTGCTCCTCGAAGTGCTGCAATCGCTCGCCGAGGCAATGATGCCGGTGGGCGAAGTCTGGTACCAGGGGGCACTGGACGAACTCGCTGCGGACGAGCAATCGCGCCTGCGGCATCTGATCGCTGCTGGCAGCTGCCGCGAGCACGTCGACAGCAACGAGGCGCTTTTGTCCTGTCAGCGCACCAGCGGCCTGCGAACGGTTCTGTTGTGCTTCTACACGGGCATCCTGTCGGACAAGGTACTGGAGCGCGTGCGCGCGGTGAACATCCATCCGGCTTTGCTGCCGGCCTACCGGGGCCGCCATCCGCTTCCGTGGATGATCATGAACGGCGAAACCATGGGCGGCGTTACTTACCACCTGGTCACTACGGGCGTGGACGACGGGCCGATTCTGGCCGCGCATCCCTTTGAGATTCTGCCGAACGACGATTACGGCGCGGTGCTGCGCAAAGTCCATAACGCGGTGCGGCAGCACACGGGTCGCGTGATGTGCGATTGGCTGGATGGCCGTCTCATCCCTGTGCCGCAGGATGAATCGAAGGCGACTTACGTCGTCAAACGCGTGCCGGCGGACGGCCTGATCCGCTGGTCGGTACCGGCGGAAGCCATCCGCCGCCAGGTGCTCGCCCTGGCTGCGCCCCTGCCGGGGGCGTTTAGCTACCTGGGTGCTCGGCGCGTCCTGATCCGGACAGCGGTGGTTGCTCCGGAGTTTACCGTGTTCGTCGGACGCATCCCGGGCCAGGTGGCCTGCCTGAGAGGAAGGAAGGCGGTGCTCACTGCCGACGCCGGACTCGAGCTGTTGAGCGTCGTTGACGCAGAATGCGGCCAGGAGTTGGCCCACGAACTTTGTGTGAATGATCGGTTCAGTGAAGGGCCGCTTACTCAACTCACGTCACAGCGCGGCCGATAACTTCTCCGTGCCGCACCTGATGCCAGATCGGACTTCAGCCGGCGGTTGCCGTTCAGAAGAGATGCCCAGATGAGTGTTGCCGCCCAGCCAGCTTTTTGCCTGCCGAAGGGTGAACTCCGGGCTGAGCCCACGGGCCGGGGGCTCGTCGACGCAGGCGTCCTCTCGGTGACTTGTGCTTACAACGAGGCCGGCAAGCTGAGCCGCGTTCTACAACGCCTGGCGTGCGTGGAGGGCATCGACGCCCTGATCGTGGACGACGCTTCGACGGACAGCACGCCGGACCTCATCCGCGAACATCAAGTCGCCACCGTGCGGCACGAACGGCGTCGCGGCGTGGGCGCGGCGATTCGGACGGCCATCGGCTATTTCCTCGAGCGCGATTACCAGATCATGGTATTGGTCGCTGGCAACGACAAGGATCGACCCGATGAAATCGCGCGGATTGTTGCCCCCATCCTTGCCGGGGAGAGCGACCTCGTGCAGGGTTCCCGGCACCTTCCGGGCGGCTGTGCGGGAAATACCCCCCTCTACCGCCGAGTGGCTACGCGCTACGTACATCCGCTGCTGTTTTCGCTGGTCAGCGGCCAGCGCATGACCGACACGACCAACGGCTTTCGCGCCATCCATCGCCGCGTATTCGAGGCGCTCTGGTCGGACCTGCAACAGTCCTGGCTGGACGCCTATGAGCTCGAGGTGTATCTGCTCTACCGGGCCATTCGCTCGGGTTTTCGAGTAACAGAGGTCCCGGTTTCCAAAATCTATCCGCCCAGGTCCCTGGGCTACACCAAGATGAAGCCCATCAGCGGCTGGTGGAGCATTCTGCGGCCGATGCTTCTGCTGGGGCTGGGGATCCGGCGCTGACCCGGCGGTCCTCGTCCAGATGACGGCTCCGCCGCCGCGTTGACACCCAAGGTGCCCGTCATGCAACTGCTTTCCACTCTTCCGCCAACCACGCCCCACCGGGAACGCGATGCGGCGGACACAAAGCCCGGAGCCCACCAGACGCTTCGCCCTGCTCCGGGCCTCGGTCGGTGGGCGGCCGGAATGGCTGCGGCCGCTCTTCTGCTCGGCGCCGTTCATGCCTGGGCCGACCGGCACAGCATGGATGCCGATGGCATCTCCTACGTTGAAATCGCCCATGCCTACGCCCGCGGCGACTGGTCACAGGTTGCCAACAGCTACTGGAGCCCGCTGTATTCGTGGCTGCTGGCGGCTGCTTTTGTGGTGCTGCGACCCTCCGTCCAATGGGAGGCTGCCACTGCCCACCTGGTCAATTTTGGTCTGTACGCCGTGGCGGTGGCCGGTTTCCATTTTTTCTGGAGCGGATTGCTTGGCTGGTGCGCGATGCGGGCCCAGGCCCGACAGGCCGTGCTGCCGCGGCGGATGCTCTGGGCCTTCGGTTATGCCCTGTTCACATGGTCTTCGTTGGTGCTCATTACGACGCGCATGGTCACACCTGATCTCGGGGTGGCCGCATCCGTGTACTGGGCCATGGGCGTGATGGTGCGCATCAGGTGCGGTGATCGGCGCCCGCGTCAATTGGCTCTGCTGGGAGTTATTCTGGCCACGGGCTACCTGACCAAAGGGGTGATGCTCCCGATGGGGCTGGTCCTGATGACGGTGGCTGCGGGCATGGGCACCATTCCGAGGCGCTTCGCTCCGCGGTTTGCCCTTGCCGCTGTCGCTTTTCTGGTGATCGCCGGGCCATGGATCGGCTTCCTGTCCTCCTCCAAGGGCCGGCTGACCTGGGGCGACGTAGCCCAGCGCAACTACGCCTTTCACGTCAGCGGTGCGATTCCCTGGGATCACTGGCGGGGTCAACCGCCAGGCTCGGGGTTGCCTGCCCATCCCAGCCGTCAGATCAGCGATCAGCCGGCGGTCTTTGAGTTTGCAGCTCCGATCGGCGGTTCCTATCCACTCTGGTACGATCCCGCCTACTGGTCGGAAGGAGTCCGGGGGGTTTTCAACCGGCAGGGGCAGATCAAAGCCATCCAGGCTGGTCTGGACTATTACTTCGATTTGTTCTGTGTCCGGCAGGCGGCTTTATTGGCCGTCTTCATCGTGCTGGCAGCGGTCGCTCGCGCGTGGCGGACTTTGGTGCTGGGGTTGCTGGAGTCGTGGTGGCTGCTCGTGCCGGCAGCCTGCGGCTGTGGCATCTACCTGTTGGTGCACGTGGAAGATCGCTATGTCGGACCATTCGTGGTGCTTCTGTGGGCTGCCCTCCTGGGCGCCATTCGGCTGCGCGCGAGGCCGGGTATCCGCAACGTGCTGGTTCCTGCCTACGCAGCGGCGCTGCTGGCTTTGGCCGCGCCCCTGAGCTATGTATCTCTACCAGCCGTCGGTCGACTCCTCGAGGATGTTCGCCGGCGCACAGATACAGCTCCCCATCCGCAGTGGCAGATCGCGAGTCGCGTGCAGGCGCTGGGCTTAAAACCTGGCGAACGGGTTGCCCACGTCGGGTCGGGCCTGAAGAACTGGTCCTACTGGGCGCATCTGGCCGGTGTTCAAATCATCGCGGAGATCCGGCCGGGGGAAGACTTCTGGATGGCTGATGACATGACGCGACAGCGAGTGCTGGGGCTCCTGGCCCGGGCGGGAGCTCGGGCGTTGGTGGCCAAGCGTCCTGAACCTTTGGATCGGCCATTTGGACGCCCGGTGACTCTCCCCGACGGCTGGCAGCAGATCGGCCGCAGCAGCCATTACATCCTCTTCCTGGAGCAGGCGCCGTTCAGGGGGCGAACCCCGGACGAATCAACAGAACTCACCTGTTCTACCATCCGATAACACGGCTATGGCCATACCACTCGTCAACCTGAAACGGCTCCATGAGGCGTTGCGCGATGAGATCCGTGCTGCCATCGACGATGCGCTGAACCAGGGAGATTACATTCTCGGCGCGCAGGTCGAGGCGTTCGAGCGCGAGTTCGCCGAGTACTGCGGCACGAAGCACTGTATCGGCGTGGGTAGCGGGTTGGACGCGCTGGCCTTGATGCTGCGCGGGCTGGGCATCGGCCGCGGGCACGAAGTGATCACCACGGCCAATACATTCATCGCCACGGCCCTGGCTATTCACCAGGCCGGCGCAACGCCCGTGCTCGTGGATCACGACCCGGTGACCTACAATCTCGACCCGAGGCGTCTGCCGGCCGCGATAACCTCGCGCACCCGAGCGATTCTGCCCGTGCATCTGTACGGCCACCCCGCTGACATGGACGCCATCCGGGCGATCGCCAACGAGCACGGTATTCCCATCCTCGAAGATGCCGCCCAGGCGCACGGTGCCCGCTACAAGGGCCGGCGCTGCGGGAGCCTCGGCAAGGCGGCGGCGTTCAGCTTCTATCCCGGCAAGAACCTCGGTGCTCTGGGTGACGGCGGAGCGATCACCACCGATGACGACGAACTGGCCGGCTGGCTGCGGGCCGCCCGCAACTACGGCTCCAAGGTCAAGTATCACCACATCCTGCCCGGCACCAACAGCCGTCTGGACAACCTCCAGGCGGCCGTCCTCCGCGTCAAGCTGCGCCATCTCGACGAGTGGAACATGGCGCGACGGAGGCTCGCCGCCCGCTACCGCGAGTTGCTGGCCGATGCAGGCGTGGGCCTGCCCACAGTCGTCGGCGACCTCGAGCACGTCTGGCACCTCTTCGTCATCCGCGTCACCGGGCGGGACGCCGTGCTGCGGCGTCTGAACGCCCAAGGAATCGGGGCTGGCATACATTACCCGATTCCGATTCACCGGCAGCCGGCCATGGCCGGGCGCTGCCTCGCGCCGCATCGGCCGCGCCATGCAGAGAACCTCGCGGATCAACTCCTTTCGCTGCCTCTGTGTTCCTGTCTGAGCGAGTCAGAGTTGGACAAGGTGGTGCGGGAAACGCGCGCTGCCGTTGAGGATTCCGTGAACGCGGCCACAGATCTGCTGGGCTGCCCGCGCGGCTGAGTCTGTGCCGCGGCTCAATGCACACCACCTCACACCACTCTGACCCGCGCCGGAGCGGGCTCGACAAGCGGCTGCCGTGCGGCAGATGGGCTCACGTGAGGGAATGGGCCGGGGTTGGCTCGAGCCTGCACCTCGGAGCTCCTCGTCCGCGGTGGTCCGAACCCTCATTTGTCGGACGGCTTGACCGCACAGATGGAAAGCGATCCGGAGATCTCCCGCAGGATGGGGATCCGCTCGGCCATACGCCCGATGGTATCGATCACACCGATGAGCGAGCCCGGCACGAGCGGATGCAGGAAGTCAATGGGTTCGACGATGACCCGGCTGAAGCCGGCCCGCAGAACCGCGCGGCGCAACGGCCAGCGCAGGAAGGGGCGCTCGTCTTCTGAGTACTCCGTCGTGCCCGGCGAGAGCCGCCGGCGGAGTTGGATATCGAAAGCGATTTGAGGATTGGCCAGGTTCGGCTCGAAGAACAGCATCAGGCCGCCCGGCCGCAGCACGCGGCAAATCTCCCCCAACGCCGGTGCCAGATCCACGTGATGCAGAATGGCGTTGCCCACGACAGCGTCGAAAGTGTTATCCGGATGATCCAGGCGGGTGATGTCCTGGACTTCGAAGCGGATACGGCCCGCATGACCGCACTTGGCCGCCGCACGTTCGAGCGATGCAGGTGAAAGGTCTCCGGCGGTCAGTTGCGCCGCAGGCATCGCAGCCAGCAGCTCGACCGTGAAGGGTCCAGTGCCGCAGCCGATCTCGAGCAATTCCGGCGAGGCCAATCCGGCGAGCCGCCGGGCGACGATGGCCGCACGCCGCTGGAGGCGCCGACTGCCCGCGGGCGTGGTATGTCCCCACCAGCTTTCCCCCGTGCTGCTGACCAGCGCCTCGAAGTGCTCTCGCTCGCGCAACACGCGATCCAGTGTGGCCGTCATTCTCCAGTCCTTTCGGCGCCGCGCGGTGTATCCGCCCGCTGGTTTTCGGACCTTCGGCGCGGGGCATAGCCGCCTGATAACATCGGCGCTGCAAAGTCCGGGCTGCAGCTATTATCACCACCCTCGCCGCCGGGTACGGTTCGTTGTTCAACTCTGCCCCGCGCTTCTCCGATGGGTCTGATAAGATGGATACTCCCGCGGTGACAACAGCCTGCACCTTACCCGCCGTTGCAGCGAAACCAGACCTTTACAGACGGCTGGTGCAGGCTGCCCGGGTGTTCTGTGCACCGATGGCGGCCTTGCTGTTTCTCGTTACGCTGGCCGCGACCTGGCAGCGCTGGACCGTGCAGGCGTTTCCACTCGACGCCGGTCGGGAGATGATCATTCCACGGCTATTGGCCGAGGGGCGCGCGCTCTACACGGATATCCGCTGTTTCTATGGTCCTCTGGGTTACTGGATCCAGGGATGGCTGGTGGCGCTGTTCGGATACCACCAGGACACACTCTGGTGGATCAGTGTCGCTCGCTTCGGGACTACTTTGCTGTTGCTTGGTCTGCTGGCACGGCAGTTGGCCGGGCCCGTTCTGGGGCCTTTGAGTTTGTGCGCCTTCGGGTACGCCCTGTGCTTCACGCTGCTGACTCCATATTCGGCCGCAGTCGGGTGGGGCGTCCTGGCCTTGACGGCGGGGGTCTATTGCGCTGCACGCCAGCTCGAGCTGAACGCGCGGCTGATCAGCTCGAATGAGGCCGCGCGCCTGGTGCGGAGACGCCTCGCGTGGGCGGCATTGGCCGGCCTGCTCCTGTCATTGGCCGCGGCTACGAAGCACGAATACGCGGCGGTTTCGGCGGCGTTGCTTTGCGTGCTCGCCCTCGACGGATTGCTGGTCCGCCGTGCCCCAGGCGTTGCCCTGTTGCAGGGTCTTGCCGGCATCGTGCCTTTTGCGGTGATCGCAGCGGTTGTAGTCGCGGGGACGCCGTGGAATGTGCTTGTCTGGGAGAACCTCTGGCCGAAGGATTGCCTCGCCTCGTACGGGGGCGGTCTGGCCTACGGCCCCGGCGCGGTCATCGACGCCGCGAAAGCCGCCCTGCTGCTCGAAGTGTGTGGCCTGGCGGCGGCTGCGGTGGCGCTGTTCACGCTGTGTTTCGGAAGTCGAAGGCCAAGATGGCCGCGCCTGAGGGTGCGTCGGACAGGCTGGATACTGCTCGCCGCCGGAATCATCGCAGTCCTCACCGCAGAGGTCTGGGTACGCAGCGCCGGCCTGTCGGGCAAGGGCTGGAGTGCCTGGCCCAAGCCGCGCGTCCGGCTGCTGGTGGAGTGCGCACCGCTTCTGTGCCTGCCGATCTGTGTCCTGGCGGGCGCGCTGCTGGGCCGTCGGGCCTGGCGCCGCGGCCCGCGCGCGACGTGGCTCAGGCTGGGTTTTCGCGGCCAGTTGGCCGCGCTTCTGGCACTGGGGCTGGTGATGTTCGCTGCCAGAGAGATCCCCGGCAGCAACGAGATCCTCCGTCAGCCGTTCCCGCCGATTCTGTTCGCCTGGCTGGTTGGTCTGATCATGCCGCGCTGGATGTGCTGGCGCCGCGAGGCGCGCCGCTTCTGGACGGCGGCCACGGCACTGCTGCTGGTCGCAATGACGGCCTGCGCCTGGGACAACATGGTGTTCCTGCATACCCGTCCGGCCGTCATGCTCCAGGGTTCCACCGGTCAGACAGCCGCCTGGCAACGTCGCCGGCCATTTACTCCCGCCTGGTTCAACGAGGCGCTCCAGATGGTGGCATCCCGCCGCCCGGAAATCGGCGCCGGCTCCATCGCCTGTGTCCCCGAAGGAGCGTGGGTCAATGCTCTGCTGGGTCTGGACTGGCCGACGCGCGATACGCAGTGGATGGGTTATTGCCAGCCCTGGATCGAGGAGGACCTGTTGCGGCGGCCCCCAGGCCACATCCTGGTCATGGAGCCCGGGGAGTTCGAGCAGCATCTGCCGCGGATTGCCCGACAGATCGGCCGTGACTACACGGCAATCGAGGCCGGCAAGCAAGGTATGGTGCTCTACCGCCTGCGCGGCGGCTTGGAAGGCGTGCCGTGCGTCAGATAACTCAAGTCAGCCCTTCCGATAACCGACATTCCCATCAACCTTGAGCGCCGGTCTCCCCTTCAGGTCGGCCCGGGGGCTTTTCACCGCCCCCCCCTGGCACGGTGTCGAGGCATCACCGGTGAGGTAACGAGGAGTCTGACGAAATGAAAAAGGTACTGGTGACCGGCAGCAGCGGACTGGTGGGCAGCGAAGCGGTGCGCTACTTCGATGCGCTGGGCTGGGACGTCGTCGGCATCGACAACAACATGCGCCGTGACTTCTTCGGGCCAGGAGGAGACACTTCATGGAACCTCCAGTGGCTGCGCGCGAACACGCGCAGCTTCCGCCACCACGACGTGGACATCCGGGCCCGCGGCACCGTGGCAGCGCTGTTCCAGGCTGAGCGCTTCGACGTCATCATCCATTGCGCCGCACAGCCGTCGCATGACCTGGCCCGCAGCCGGCCGCTTGACGATTTCGACGTGAACGCCGTCGGCACCATCAATCTGCTCGAGGCCGCACGACAATTCTGCCCGGAGGCGCCCTTCGTGACCATGAGCACCAACAAGGTGTACGGTGACGCCCCCAACGAGATTCCGGTGGTCGAGCTGGCCACGCGCTACGAGTATGCCCGCCCCGAAGACCGCGCGGGCGTGGACGAGTCCTGTCGCATCGACGCGAGTACCCACAGCATCTTCGGGGCCAGCAAGGTGGCCGCCGACGTGATGACGCAGGAATACGGCCGCTACTTCGGCATGCCTACGTGCGTATTGCGCGGGGGATGCATCACCGGCGCGCGGCACTCGGGTGTGCCGCTCCACGGGTTCTTGAACTACCTGGTCCGGGCCGTGTTGAGCGGGGAGCGGTATACGATCATCGGTTACAAGGGCAAGCAGGTCCGCGACCAGTTGCATGCGTTCGACCTGGTGCGGGCCATGCACGTGTTTGCCGAGAATCCGCGGGCCGGCGAGGTTTACAACATGGGCGGTGGGGCGGCCAACAGCATCTCCGTGCTGGAGGCCATCTCGCGCACCGAGGCCCTGACCGGCAAGAGTTTGCAGGCCGGCTACGAACCGAATCCGCGCACCGGCGATCACATCTGCTATTACAGCAACCTGGGCCGGTTTCAGGCCCACTATCCGCAGTGGAGCGTGACCCGCACGCTCGATGACATCCTGGAAGAAATGCTGCGCTCCGAATGGGCTCAGCAGGGAGAATCCAAGCATGGCGCTGCTGTCGGAAGCTCCGCCCCTCGAGCGGAAGCCCTCGCCGGGGCCGTATGAAACCTTCATCGAGGCCGCCCGCGTCCGTGTCCGCGATTTCTACGACGCGCTGGGTGCGCGGCAACTCGTCTGGAATGACCGGTTCCGGTACTACCGCAACCGGCTCGTCAGGCAGCTGCGCCACTGCGTCGAGCCGGGAGCACGGATCCTGGACATCGGTTGCGGCACCGGTGACGTGCTGGCACAGCTTCAGCCGGCCGAGGGCGTCGGCGTGGACTGTAGTCCCCGGATGGTGGAACTCGCCCGCCAGCGCCATCCGGACCTGACCTTCGCGGTCGGTTACGGTGACGACCTGGAAGCGGCTGGCATTCCTGACGGCCCCTACGATTACATCCTGCTGGTCAACACCATCGGCGAGATCGGTGACATCGGCGCGACGCTGCGCGGATTGCACCGCTACTGCTCGGCCGGGACGCGCGTCATCATCGTCCACTACAACTACCTGTGGGAACCGGCCTGCCGGCTGGCGGCGCGTCTGGGTCTGAAGTTGGACAACCCGACACCCAACTGGCTGTCGCCGCATGATCTCAGCGGATTACTGCATCTGAGTGGCTACGAGGCCATCCGCCAGGGCAACAGCATGCCGCTGCCCGTGCGCGTGCCGGGGCTCAACGCCCTGTTCAACTCGTTTCTGGGTCGGCTGCCGCTGTTTCGCGGGTTGGGCTTCATCTCCTATGCGATCGCCCGGCCCATCGTGCCGCTCGAATCACCGCACCGCTCCACCTGCTCGGTGGTCGTACCCTGCCGCAACGAGCAGGACAACATCGACGGGCTCGTCGAGCGGATTCCCGAGATGGGCGCCGGGACGGAAATCATCTTTGTGGATGATCGCAGCACCGACGAGACCGCCGAGCGCATCCGCACGGCCATAGATCGCCGGCCGAACCGCAACATTCGCCTCGTCGAGGGCCCCGGTCAGGGCAAGGGCGCCGCGGTCCGCGCGGGATTTGCCGTCGCCACCGGCGATGTATTCATGATCCTGGATGCCGACATGACCGTCATGCCCGAAGAGCTGCCTGCGTTCTTCGAGGCCCTGACCCGCGGCCGTGGCGAATTCATCAACGGCTCCCGCATGGTCTACCCCCAGGAAAGCCAGGCCATGCGGCCGCTGAATATTCTGGGAAACAAGCTGTTCGCCGGCTTGTTCAGCCTGCTGCTCGAACAACGCATCCGCGACACGCTCTGCGGAACGAAGGTGGTCTGGCGACGTGACTACCCGAAGCTGCTGGCCGGGAGGCTCCACTTCGGCGAGCGCGACGTATGGGGCGATTACGACTGGATCTTCGGCGCCGCCCGCAGCAATCTCAAGATCGTGGAGCTTCCGGTCCATTATCGCGAGCGCGTGGCCGGCGTCACCAAGATGACCCGCCGGTTCCATAACGGCTGGATCATGCTCAAAATGTGCGGCGTGGCCTTCCGCAAGTTGCGCTGGATCTGATTTGACGGGAGGCCCAATCGTGAGCGTTGCTGTCCTGCCCGCCGAATCGATGCCCGTCCAGCCGCTCGCGGCCGTGTACCGCTACCGCGATGCCCTGATCATCACCGCCTCGTGGGCCTGCAGATGGTCTATTTCACCGGCGTGGTCGGGTCCGACGATCTGACCTACATCGACTATGCGTGGCGCGCGACGCAGGGCATCCCCGTTCCCCAGGACAACATCTTCGCCCGGTTCGTCCACTGGCGGCCGACTGTGTGCCGCCCCCCTCACCTGGAACCGCTTCAGCACGCTGCACCTGTGGCTGCCCCATGCCCCCGTGGAGCGCATCGAGTCGCCGCCCGCCACCCCCGACGAATGGATCGCCCGTTTCGGCGGCGCAAGCGTCCTGGTGAGCAGGGCCGATCATCATCCCGCCGGCCACCCCAAGCACGCCGGCTGGACGCTCCACGGCCCATCGCTGGCGAGTTTGCGGCAATTCCGCCGGATCGCCCGCCGCGAGCCCCCTTTGGACCGGCTGAAGCTGATCTGGTCCAGTGTTACCGATCAGCCAACCCGCACGGAGCCGGCTCAGGCGGTCGAGCTCTATGCGGTCCCGTCATCCGCGCCGGCGCGCAGAAGCTG
>BTUC01000067.1:19932-21947 GCA_045863575.1 Phycisphaerae bacterium | reverse complement strand
GCCACTACGAACTCAAGGCCCACGCCGGCCTGGTTGATTTCAGCCACCTGCTGATTTCGGCCATGCCGGGCGCGGCTGCCGAGTGCCAGGTTTGCCATACCAACGACGATTGGAAGTCACCGCCGGTTCGTGAAAACATGCGGACCTGGATGGTCGCCTGCACATCATGCCACGACGGTCCCGAAACGGCCGAGCACGTGCAGGCGGGCACGCTGTCCGGCACGTTCGTGGAAACCTGCGCGTCCTGTCACGGCGACGGGACACCCTGGTCGGTCGAACGCGTGCACAAGTCTCCTTGAGACGCTTGGCGCGTACCGTGAACGACGAGCAGCGAGACGCTGAAGCGATGGTGAAGCGGCTGGAGGAGTGCGATATGCTGGCCAATGTTCAAGATCGAATCATGCAGGCTTCGACCGTCCTGTCGACATGTGCTCGATGGACTGCGGTCCTGGTTCTCGGCGGATGGATTCTCGGGGTTCAGCCCGCTCGTGCCAGCCAACCGATTCGCCCATCCGCGGACGGCACACTGGCCGATGGAGGCGTCTATGGCTCCTTTGACGGCGTGCCGGACAGTCTGGACTGGACGTTTAACCAGTCCAGCTTCGAGGGATCCATCACCCGCTCGATGCGAACGGGTACGCGGCTGGAGAGCCGCATGGTTTGTGAATACAACCTGGCGGGTGTCACCCTGGTGCCGCCGGTCAGCGCGGTACTGAACTTCACGCTCCGCACTGCGCCAGTCTATCCCGCCTCGGACGTCGTCGTGCAGGTATACAGCTACCCGGCGGATCTCAAGGAGAGTGCGGCCGACTTTGCTGCCGGGCCCGCATCGCTGGTGGGAACCATACGAACCCAAGCCGGCTCGGAAAAGGCCCCGTTCTCGATCAACGTCAGCGCTTCCGTGAACGCGGCGCTGGCCGGCTCGAAAGCGGTGGCCTTTCGCTTCCAGATCGATCCGGCAAGCGAGGCAGCAGCCAGTCAGGTCTTCATCGATGCGTTGGATTCGGACCTTGCCAGCAAGCCGTCACTGGTCATTGATCCAGGCGGAGCTCCGATGGTTACGGCCTGGGACAGCGTTCGCGCGCACGGTGCCGCCGGCAGCCTGGCCATCAACCTCGATGCGTCCTCTTCTCTGGGCACGGTGGAATGTCGCAGCGGCGGTGTTCAGCAGGTTCAGGTGACGTTCAGCGCGCCGGTACAGATCTCCGGACCCGTGGCCGCGGTGAATCTCCAGACGGGCACCGCACACATGGCCGTCGCGTCCGCGGCGGGTGCTGCGCTGACCCTGAGTTTTGCAGGCGGTCTGCCTGACCAGTCGTGCTTCCGCATCGATCTGGCCGGCTCGGTCATCGGGTTGGGGGGCCAGGCGCTCATCGGCGACACCGACTGCGTGGTCCGCGTTCTGGCCGGTGACATCAATGGCGACGGCATGGTTGCCAGTGGTGACATCACGCAGGTCAAGAGCCGCAGTGGCCAGTCCGCGGTGGTCGGAAATGTTCGATTCGACGTCAACTCGGATGGCCAGGTGGCCAGCGGTGATATCAGCCAGGTAAAGAGCAAATCAGGAAAATTCGTCGGTTGTCAGTAACAGAGGATGCACGCGGGACCAGAGGTGCCGGAGGAAGGTGCTTGCATGGACGTTCGAGAAGGCTGGATCCCGGTCAAAGTGACCAGCAGATGGCTCTGGATCTTCGAGCACGAGACGGGTCGCTACGCCGCATGGGGGCAACTTGAAGACGACGGCGTTCGCACCTGGCGCATCGTGGAGGAGAACGCGCCGCATCAGACCATCCTGCGCGGCCAGTACTCGTCCATGGAAAGCGCCATGATCGCTGCCGAGCAGCTTATGGAAGAGTCCGCCGCGCACGCCTGAGCGTTCAAGACGCGACCACCTGGCTCTGTAGCGGCTGGCGTCTCTGCCGGCCGGTGGGGCGGGGGGTAGTCTGAAAGGCTGGCAGAGACGCCGGCCGCGGCGCGGTTGGGATTGCGCCGATTGAGAGTCTCCCCCCGCGGAC
>BTUC01000067.1:0-19922 GCA_045863575.1 Phycisphaerae bacterium | reverse complement strand
GGGGGGGGTGGGGGGTGTGTTTTTTTTGTGCGGGGGGGGCCCCCCCCCCGGCCGCTACGCTTTTCGTATGCCGCCTATTGAGAGTCTCCCCCGGCGTACGCCGGGTTTGGCGCCGGGAGTTGTGCGTCGACCCGGCGACGCCAGTCTTTGAGCAGTTCGTGCAACCGGGATACCTTCTCGGGATGACGGGCGGTGAGGTTGTTGCGTTCGCTGATGTCTTCGCGCAGGTTGAACAGTTCGAGACGTCCGTCCTCAAACCATTCGATCAGTTTCCAGTCTCCCTCCCGTACCGCGCTGCCCGGCGCACCGCCCTGGTTCCCGTAGTGAGGGTAATGCCAAAAGAACGGCCGCGGCTTGCGGTCGTCGCCTTTCAGCAGAGGCATGAGGCTGACACCGTCGGGGTGCTGCCCAGGTGCAGGCGGCAATCCAGCCAGCTCGAGAATAGTCGGATAGAAGTCAGTGCTCATGACCGGCTGATCGCACACAGTGCCTGGTGCCGTGAGACCGGGCCAGCGGATCAGCATGGGCTCGCGGATGCCGCCCTCATACAGCCACCCCTTCCCCGCTCGCAAAGGCAGGTTGCTGGTCGGGTGCCCCTCGGATGTGGAGAGTCCGCCATTGTCGGAGGTGAAGAACACGGCCGTCCGGTCGGCAAGCTGCAGCCGGTCCAGCGTATCGAGCACACGGCCAACTGCCTGGTCCACGGCCTCGACCATGCCTGCGTAGACCGCGTGTTCCTGAATGAGGCGAACCTGGCGCTCGCCTTCGGTGCCGAAGATCGGCCCCTCGTGCTTGAGTGCCTCGCGTTTCCGCTTGTATTTCTCCTCCAGGTCTTTGCGGGCCATCAGCGGCGTGTGCACCGAGTAGAACGACAGATATGCAAAGAATGGCCGGTTCTGATGCGCCTCAATGAACCGGGCCGTCTCGGCCGCGAGGCGGTCGGGCAGGTGCTCGCCCTCGGGGCCGTCGGAGAGCCGCGGATTGCCGTAGGGCGAGAAGTACTTTTGGCCGCCATAGGGTCCGCCCTGTTCGCAGCCGCCCTTGTTGACGTCAAAGCCCTGGTTCTCGGGATAGAAGCCCTCCGGGCCCAGATGCCACTTGCCGGCAAAGAACGTCGCGTAGCCCGCCTGTTTCAGTGTTTCGGCCAACGTGATTTCATTCAGATCCAGCCGGTCGCGGTAGGCGGCCGGTAGCAGGCGTGTGTTGCGCTTCCAGTTCTCCGGCTGGTTGCCGCCGGCCGGGTTGATGTAGTCGGTGATGCCGGTCCGGACGGGGTACTTGCCAGTCAGGATGCTCGCCCGCGTCGGGCTGCATACCGGACACGCGGCGTATGCATTGGTGAAACGCATGCCGCCGGAAGCGAGGCGACTGATATTCGGCGTGTCATAGAACGTGTCAGGGTTGTTCGGTGAGATGTCCATGTAGCCCAGATCATCGACCAGGATGAAAACAACGTTGGGAGGTCTGTTGGTCTCGGAAACCAACGTGGTTGTGGCTACCGCGAGAATCAGCAGGAATAAGGTCATGCGAAGAATCATCGCTGGTCCTCACTTTCCGCCATGCGGCTGATCGCCGACGGCCGGGTGCGCCAACCTTTTCTGGCTGAAGATCTCAGCACCGTCATACGATCGGCCTTTCCCTTCGTAGTCGCAGTGGAAGTATGAACTGCCGCCCGGATAGAAAGGCGCCTGGTCAGGGCGGCCGTTCAGGGCCTCGTGCAGATGCAGCAGGGCCAGCGGTGTGATGGTGTCGAACCTGCAATAGAGATGGTCTGCGGTGGCTACGAAGAATCCGTGGTGGAACTGGGCGGTCATCAGGTTGTCGCCGATATGCTTCGCCAACTCGAGGTATTGACGCCGGCCGGTCAGACGATGCATATCCAGAAGTGCGAACAGGATTTCAGGATCGGTACACCTCGTGGCCATGTCAAGCCGCGGCGCATCGGTGTCCGCGGGGCCCAGGCCGCCGAGGTCTCCCAGCCCCAGCGCCCGTCCAATGCTTCGTGCCATTTTGCCCAGCAGCGGATCCCCGCCGGCGTGCGCGGCCAGCACGTACACCCAGAGGTGCACGGCTCGCGCCCCGCGCTTGTGGAATGTGCCGGGCGTCAGCGAGCCCGGCCGTTTCACCACCTCCGGCGAGAGCCTGGTCCCGTCTGTCAGCATCGACCAGAACGAGTTGTCGCTCGCGTCGTAGGCATGCTTTGCATAGGCGAGCAGGTCTTTGGTCACCTGCTCACTGAACTCCTCGCCGCGCGGGCCCAACCGCTCGGCCAGCTTGAGCAGTCCCAAGGCGCTGTCGCCATACCGGGCGCCATAGATGCTCACGATGGTGCTTTCATTGATGCGGTCGCCCCACTCCGGGCCGAACTGGGCCAGCATGCGCTCGTTACGATAGAAGCTGTACAGATCCGGCCCCAGCCCGGTCACCGGGTGCCGGCTTTCTACGTAGCGCCGGGCCAGCCGCCTCGCCCAGGTCAGGGGCCGTTCGTCATCGCTCAGCAGCGTCAGCATGCCTGCTGAATAGATCAGATCGCTCCCGCCGTGCAGGATGGACAGACCCTTGCCCGTGAACGGCACCGGCCCGCCGACATAAGCGTGGTCCCAGCCCGGGCCGGCCCCCCGGCCGTAAATGCCGTGGCGATTCATATCCAGATTGGACCAGTTCTGGATGTGGCTGCCCCAGAAAGCCTCTATGAACCGGCGCGTGGCGGCAGCATCGACCTGCCACATCAGTTCATAGTAGGGGAAGTGGTGTTTGAGCTCGTGCACCAGCCCGGTATCCCAAGTGGGCGGAATGGGGATGCCTTTGGACCAGTCTTTATGACTTTCGCCAACGGGCCGGCCGGTGGCCAGGTCGATGAGGCAGTGGCCGCCCCAGAAGAGCAGCCCATCCTCATAACACAGGTGCTCGAACGCGTAGCGCGTCGCCTCGACGGCCGTCTTCCGATACCGCGAATCGCCGGTGATGGTGGTCAATGCATCCAGCACGCGAAACAGGTTCTGCTGGCTGGCCAAGTTGGACATGACCCACTGCCGCGGCATTTTCCAGACGCGTGCACAATCCTCCGGCAGGCGCCAGATCGCCGGCTCACGGGTATCCACGTTGATCCCGTCCACCAGGAGGGGGGTATGGCGCATCCGGTCCCGGCCGTGGGTGAGCACGTTGTCCGCGAACTGCTGAACGGCCTGCAGATATCGATCGCCTGCCGACGGGCGTAAGCCAAACGCCGGGGGTGCGGTGGGCTGCGTCTCACCGGCCAGGGCAGCGGCTGTAGTGGTCAACCCGGCCAGGAGGCGCAAGACGGCTCGATGCTTCATTTGGGACAGCCCTCATTCACGAAAAGTAGCTTGCATTGTTTACACATCTGGGCATACTGTGTCAACAAGCTGTTTTCGAGGCCCACGACCCTTCGGTCAGCCAAAGCCAATCGCAGGAGCAGATCATGATTCATACACGTTCGCTGGGTGCGTCGCTGTTGATCCTGGTGATCATCGCGGGTGCGTGGCCGGCCTTCGCCATGGACATCAAGTCCGTCGAGCAGATGAGCGGTCCCTGGCAGCTTTTTATTGATGACCACCTGGTATCGTCCAAAAAGAACGTCGTGCGCCGGTACCACGCCTTCCGCAAGCACCGCGGCAATCCACTGATGGTGGTCGATCGGCCGTGGGAGAAGTGGGTCGTGCGCGTGGGCCAGGTGCTGCCCGCGGAGGACGGATCAGGCTTCCGCATGTACTACAACTGCTGGTCTGAGCCGCCCGAGGGTTCTGGCAGGCGTTGGGGTTCCTTCATGTGCTATGCCGTCAGCAAGGACGGCCTCAAGTGGGAGAAGCCCAATCTCGGGTTGCATGAGTACAAGGGCAGCCGGGACAACAACATCCTGCCCAACGCGCCTGGCAACATCATGTTCACGCCGTGGGAACCGGATCCCCAGAAGCGCTATCGTGGCGTCGGGGGCGGCGGGCAGTATCACGCGTATTCTTCACCGGACGGAATACAGTGGAAGAGAGATTCCACCGAGCCGATCATCAGCGGCGGCGATACCAGCCACTTCTACTGGGACCCGCACACGAAGCTCTTCCGCTGCACGGTGAAAGGTACGGGAGCGAGGGTCAATGGCGACGTGGGCGGGCTTCGCCGCCGCACGGTCGGTTACAGCGAAACAACTGACCTGATCAATTTCCCGCCGATGCGGCTGATCATGGCCCCCGACGATATCGACGATCTGTGGTGCAAGCCGGATACGGTGCAGCGGACGCACTTCTACGGCTGCGACATTCTGCCGTATGAGACGATGTACATCGGCCTGCTGCAGATCTACCGGGCGGCCGAGCCCGAGGGATACTTCCACGGGCCCTTGTGGCTGGAGCTGGTGAGCAGCCGTGACGGCATGCACTGGCTGCGTGCCGAACCGGACACGGCCATCCGCGGCATCTATTCGCTTCAAGACACCAGCCGGCCGCCGCTGTTGAACATCGGCAAGTACCGCGAATTCGATGACGGCATGGTCATCGCGCCGGCGCCGATCATGGTCGGCGACGAGTTGTGGCTGTACTACTCCGGTTACGACGAGCTGCACGACTGGCTGCCTTATGGGGCGGCCATCGGCCTGGCCAAGATGCGCAAGGACGGCTTCGTCTCACTCGACGCGGATGAAGTGGCCGGCGAGGTGGTCACCAAGCGGTTCGAGAACACGGGCGGCACGCTTCAGGTCAACTACGACGCGCGTGGCGGCGCTCTGTGCGTGGAGGTCCTCGATGCCCAAGGCCGGGTGATCCCGGGCTATGGCGCTGACGAGTGCATGCCGCTGACCGGCAGCCAGATACGCGGCCCGGTCGCATGGAAAACCAAGCGCGAACTGCCGACCGGACCGGTGGTTCGCCTCCGCTTTCTGCTCGATCAAGCGCAGCTCTATTCTTTCATGCCTGGGGAGCGTGCCCAGGTGATCGACGACCCCGCCCCCGTGCCGCTGCAGGCCCTGTACACGTTCGAAGGCCAGGCGGACCCCTGGTCTGACCGGCTGGGCGAGGACGGGCTACAGGAACTGCGGAACCTGGGCACCTGCACGCTGGATCATAAAGAGCCCCAGCCAGCGTTTGGAAAGAGTTCACTGGTGGTCAGTTCCATGTGGCGGCCATGGAACCGCGCGGAGATCGTCGGATCGCAGGATCTGGGCCGGCAGTTCACGCTGGCGGCCATGGTCAAGAGCAAGAACAACCGGCGCGCCCGGCTGTTCAGCGCCTACCAGGGCAACTTCCCGGTGAAGACCACCGAGCTGATCTTCGAATTCGATCCCAGCGGCCGAGTGCTCGATGGACTTCGCCTGGTTTGCAGGGGTATCGAGGCGGACTCGGACGCACTGACCTTTACGGACAACAAGTACCACCACCTGGCCGTGGTCTACGACGACGGCCACGTCTCGTTCTACCTGGACGGCAGGCCCGCCGGGCAGGCCTGGATCCCCGGCGGTGAGCCGGTCCGCCTGGCCCGCAACCTGCTGGTCGGCGAAGACGCCGCCCGCGGCAGCGACGAGCAACTCGACGGCCACGTGGACGACGTACTGGTCATCGGCCGGGCGCTGCGCGACGCGGACGTGGCGACGTTGAGTGAGAAGGGTGCTGCCGCCTTTTTCGCATTGAAGGAGTGACTTCGGTTACCGTCCGCCGCGGTGGTCGTCGCGCGCTTACACGTTGAAGAACCATTCCGTGATTGCCACGATGTACTTGAGGTTGATCAACCAGCGGAGCAGCATCTTGATCGGCACCAGGGCCATCCAGGTGAAGAGGACCATCATCACCGCATAGCGGGCCCCGCCCATCTGTGCGTACATGTTCTTGAACAGCGTGTGCTTGAGGATCCACGGTGTGAGGATGAAGTACGCGCCCAGCAGGATGAGCCCCGGGGCCTCGCGCAGCAGGTAGTAGTAGGGGCCGGCGGTCTCGCGCGTGGGCAGGCCGGTGTGCAGGATGTTAATCCAGAAGATCTCCGACAGGTTGACGTTCATCAGCGCGGCCGGCAGGTGCGGGTCCCAGTACTCATACGGCCCGAAGAAGTTCCAGTTGGGCCCGCGCAGGAACGTGCCCAGCACGATAAGCACGACCCACAGCACGATGAAGCCGAACAGGAACATGAAGATCGCGAACGGCCGTTCCCGCAGCGTATAGTAGCCATTGCCCCTGGGGTTGCGGTCGATGTAGGGCAGAGCCATGAGCCCGAAGACGATCAGCCCCGGCAGCAGCACGCCGGCGATCCACGGGTCAAAGTACACCAGCAGCTCCTGCAACCCCAGGAAGTACCAGGGCGCCTTGGACGGGTTGGGCACCGCGCTGGGGTTGGCTGGTGGTTCAAGGGGAGCGCGGAAGAAGATCGCCCAGACGATGAGGAACACCGAGCAGAGCACCATGGCGATGAGCTCGGTGTACACCAGGTCCGGCCAGGTGAGCACCTTGTCGTCGCTGCCGGCCTCGATGAGCGGCTCGGCGCGGGCGGTGCGCTCGTCGTTGATGGCCATCTGCCGGAAGGATACCCACAGCGTCAGGCCCACCAGAAAAATCATCAGCGTGATGGGCACATTGTCGGGCTTACTGATGATCTCGCGGAAATTCGGATCGGCGGCGCTGCCGAAGTAGATGAGGGCAAAGACAATGCCCAGCAAACCGATGAACCACGGCTGCGTCCATTGCCGGTAATAGACCATGCCCAGGACCATGAGCATGACCGAGAAGAACAGCATCCGCTCGGGGCCGAGCAGCCAGTTGACGTAGTCGCGAACGCCGTCCCACTCGCCCAGTGCGACGAAAGCGATCATCAGTACGATGGGGATGGCCAGCAGCGCATGACGGATCCAGCGCCGCGCCCCCGAGAAGAGGCTCAGCCCGAAGAACGATGCCGTCCCCACCCAGAACGCCGCATTCAAAGTTTCAGCCTGTGCAAGCATGTGGAGATCTCGAACCTCTTAGGTGATCCCTGTTCGTAGCGGCCGGTCTCTGTGCCGGCCGTTGGGGAGTCGGTCGCAACGGCCGGCACAGAGGCCGGCCGCTACAGCCGATTCGATTACAGTGGCCCGCTGATGCCGCCATCCTTGCGGATGCGCCAGAAGTGCACCGCGATCAGGATGGTCACCACCGTGGGCAGTGCCACGCAGTGCAGCACGTAAAACCGCAGGATGGCCGCCGGCCCGACGAACGTCCCTCCCAGGAGCCCGAAGCGGGCGTCCGAGCCCGCGTGCACCAGCGGCACGTCTCCGATTCGTACGAGCGAGGCGCCCGGCCCCTCGTGGCCCATGAACGGCGTCGCCCGGGCCATGTTGGAGCCGACCGTGATGGCCCACATGGCCAACTGGTCCCAGGGCAGCAGATATCCGGTGAACGACAGCAGCATCGTGCACACCAGCAGAATCACGCCCACGCCCCAGTTGAACTCGCGCGGCGGCTTATAGCTGCCCGTCAAAAACACGCGCAGCATGTGCAACCAGATGGCGATGATCATGGCATGGGCGCCCCAGCGATGAAGCTCGCGGAGCAGCCCCAGCGTGACGTGAGCCCGCAGCCCCTGGATGTCCTTGTACGCGAACTCCGCCACCGGCCGGTAGTAGAACATCAGCAGGATGCCGGTGACGACCTCGACCAGGAAGAGGAAGAAGGTCAGACCGCCCATGCACCAGGTGAACGACAGCCGGATGCCGCTCTTGCGGACGGCCACCGGATGCAGGTGCAGGAACACGTTGCTCAGAACGGCCATGGCCCGCGTGCGGCGGTCGCGCGGAATGCCGTGACGGAAAATCGAGCCCCACACCTGCGACTCGCGGACGTAATCACCCAACCTGGCTAGTGGACCCATTATTTGCTCTCATTCAGCAGTCAGCTTTCAGCGGTCAGCAATCAGCAACAGCGTCAGCAATCAGCAACAGCGTCAGACGCTGATGAAACTGTCGGGGTTGCTCCATTCACCCTTTTCCTGTTGGAACTTCTTGGCCCGATTGACCACCACCACGCCATCCTCGATGCCGATTTGGAATCGCTCCAGTGGACGCGGGGCGGGGCCTTCGAAGTTGACCCCCGTCTGCATGAAGCCGCTGCCGTGGCAAGGGCATTTGAACTTGCGTTCCGCTTCCTGCCAGTTGGGGATGCAACCCAGGTGTGTGCAGGTGGTGCTCAAGGCGGCCACTTCGCCTTCCAGGCGGACGATCCAGATGCCCTGCGACTTGAAGTCTTCGTTTACCGACCCGATCGGCATCTCGAGGTACTTGCTCAGGTCGCCGAGGCGGACTTTCGGATCCGGTTCTTCGAGCACGTTGGGGAACATGAAGCGCTGGACGGCCAGGCCGCCGGCAGCTGCCGCCGCGCTGAAGGAGAGCCAGCCCACGCCGGCCGCAGTAATTACCGCCCGGCGCGACACCTGGGCCTCGGCCTTCTGGGCCTTGGTCGCTTCCAGCACCTTTCCGAATCGGGCATCCGGCGGCAACTCGTCGATCTTGCGGGACCGCAGGGCCTTGACTGCCGGCGGTGACTCGACGCCGCCCTTGCCGATGCCGGCCTTGCCGCCCCGGCTAGTGGTGGCCTTGAGCAGGGCCGCGATGGCCGGATCGACGACGGCCGGTGGCTTATCCGCGTGGGTGGCCGCGGCCGGAGCCGCCGCCGCTCTCGGGGCCGTACCAGCCGCTGCTGCTGGCGCCGCGGCTCCTGCGGCCGCCGCAGCCGCCGGAGCGGCTGGTGCTGCGGCCGGCGCGCTGACCGGGGCCGGCGCATCCGCCTCGTCCACCTCAACGGTTTCGAACTTGATGACCTCGACGGGGCACTCCTCGGCCGCTTCAATGATGGTCTCGGTGCGGGCCTTGGTGAACTCGACGTTCAGCGCCTCCGGCCGGATGAGGCAGGTGGTTTCCTGCACGTCAAAAACATCCGGGCAGGTGGTCTCGCAAGCGTCGCAGACAATGCACCCGGGTGCGATCCAGACCTTGGTCACGAGTTGCTTGGTAGCCATACTCAATAGCCTTCGCCGGCCAGGCAGCGCGCCCGAGCCTGCGGAAAAGGGGCAGACGGCCGTACCGATCCGCACGAAGGACCGCTCAGCCGCTGGAAATTCAACCTGACAATGAAAAATGGCCCGCCCGGAGCTTCGTGAAATTCATCACAAGCCCGGGATGCGCTCCTATCATCCTTTACCGTGGATACGATCCGGCAGTGCCCCAGGTTGGGATGTAACTGCTCATTTCCACGATACTAAGGCACCGGGCGGCGTCCGAAGACCTTCCCGGCGCACGGAGGCGAGACGTATTGTTGGAAATCCCCGGCAACCTGTCAATAGACCTGCAAGCGATCGCAAATGACGAATGTCGAAGCCCGCATGACGAAAGGGGGGCGCCGGATCTCGGTTCCTGTCGTCATTCTGGCTTGGTCATTCGGATTTGAGAATGGGCTACTCAATGATTGAATCGCTGCCGTTCCCTCTTGGTCCTTCTTCGCCTATTCTCTTGTGCCAAGCCGTGTGCTCGCAAAACAGGGAGGTTTCGCATCCATGAAGCTGGGCATCATGTCCGACAGCCACGGTCGTGTGACGGTAATCCGTCAGGCGTTGAAGCTGCTTGATGCGGCCGGGGCCGAGGTCATCATCCACTGCGGCGACGTCGGTAGCCTGGATGTCCTCGATGAACTGGCCGGCCGTCGCTGCTGGTTCGTCTGGGGCAACACGGATCCGATTGGCTCCGGCTGGCGGCGTCATGTCGAAGCTCTCGGCCTGCCCTGGCCGGAGATCCCCCTGACGCTGACCCTGGCCGGCAAACGGATCGGCGTGTTCCACGGCCACGAGGTGGCCTTCCGAGAGCTCATGCGAACCGCCGCCCTGGGCCAGCCGACGCTGTTGCCCCCAGCCCTACGCAGCGGCAGCAGCGGAACCTTGCCCAAGTCGGCTGACGGCCTGGCGCCCGCGGTCGATCCGGAGCAATCGGGGCCGACAAACCCGCATCGCCCGCCGCTGGACTACGTCTTCCACGGCCACACCCACCGCCGCGACGACTATCGCGAAGCCGGCATGCGCATCATCAATCCCGGGGCCCTGCACCGCGCAGCCGTCAAGACGGTCGCGCTGCTGAACCTGGGCACTGACGAGCTGAACTTCATCGAGGTGAAGGAGTAGCCGATCAGGCACTGAGCCGAATGACGAACGCATCCGTGCCCATCCGTGGAATCAGTGGTTCAGATCCATTTTAACCACGGATGGCGCTGATCGCACGGATGCAGGCCTGAAGCCTCCTGGCAGGCCGAAACAGAGCTGAATGACGAATGAAGATCGAGGCAAGCCCGTCCAGACCCATCTGCTTGAGGGTTCGTGACAGAATCCGCGGGGCCATAACGCGCTCCGGGGATCGCATGCATCCCGCGGTATCCCGCATCGAGGGTGCCCCGTTCGAGTCTCATTGTTCGCACGAAGCCCCGTTCCAGGATCACCGCTCGCGCTGCGCCCCGTTCCACGGGGCTTTCCGCCGAAGGCGGCTCTTAGGCCAGTCCTTCAGGGCTGGTCAGGCCGCGCGGATTATCTTCCCTCATCGTGCCTGACCAGCCCGTTTTCAACGGGCTTGCCTCACAGGCTTCAGCCAGGTGGCAGTCCGCCTGACCGGCCGCGGATCCTACGCAAATCCATCCTGCAACTCGGTAGACGGGCCTGGTTTTCAAGAGTAAAGTGGCTGTTTGTGGGTATTCCACCGTTAGTGGTACTAAAGCCCCATGTACGCAATAGTCGCAACCATTGCCATTCTTGTCACCGGCGGTTTGGTGCACGCCAAGTACGGCCTGGGCTGCTGGGGGCTTCAGCCCGGCGGGCGATGGATGGCTAACCTCTTCTGGCTTCAAACGGCCGTCTCCCTGGCGGCTCTGGCCCATTCGGCGGTGATTGTACTTCGGCAACGCACGTGGGTAGGTGCTTCCTTTACGCTCTTCGCTCTGGTGTTAGCGGCCGCCGCCGTGTGGCAGTACTGGAGAAGGGGCTGGCGAATGGACACCTCCATCCACAATCAGGGACCAGAGAACCTGCCCACCTTCCTGCTCGCTTCTTCTGTGGCCGTCGTCTGCGGCGTTTACATGATGAGGGGCAAGTGATCGTCCAAGACCGCCTGCGAGGGGACCCTGACGCGAAGCCCCTGTGCCGCAGCAATGTAAAGCCACTATACTGATCGTGCTAACCAACACCTGCCGGGCGAGTGGCGGAATCGGCAGACGCTGGGGACTTAAAGGCAGGCAATTCGTCGTAAAGCCATTGTACCGAATGCCTTATGATGGAACAGGTTTGGGTGGCGGGTGAGGATTCGTAAGCTAGCGGGTATTTTATGTAACAAATGCCGAAGACAAAACCTTCGCTTGACCGGCGCCATTTCTTGATGTATTAACTCTGCAGATCAGTTTTTGGGTTTTTCTCGGAGGCCGTGGTGCTTCCGACGGAGGCTGTGATGCTTCCAGGTCAACTGCGTTCGCTGCATTGCAGCGTCTGCAGCATTTGGAGGTTTTCAATGCCATCCGCCAAGTTTAAGACCGCATTTCAAGCCTTCTACTTGATCGCTCTCCCCGCCCTCCTTCTCGTGGCTATCCTGAAGGCAGATGGCTGGACTTCTGCGAGTGTTGGAGCCTTCGCCTACCGCTTCGCCTCCGGTCTGCTTCTGACCCCCTTGCAACGGTCTTTCGGCAGCCGCTGGACAAGACGGTTTTTCCTCAGTCGCGATAGGAAGCAACTGCTGTCGGATGGCTGACAAGCGCCATGGAGTTACAATGCTGCAAGGAGGTTGGCATCATGGGCGCTCTTGAAACCCTGTCATCTTTGGGAAGGCTCGTACGCGAAGTCCGGGAAGCAGAAGTGAAAAGCGGGCTCTTGGATCAAGTCCTCTTATTGCAGGCGCAAGTCGGACAACTGCAGGAAGAGAACTTGGAGTTGAAGGCGAAACTGAGAGAGCAAGAGCAGCAACTCAAAGCCAAGCAGGACATGGCGACTATTCGAAAGTCGCTGTACTTTCGCGGCAATGCTTATTGGGGCGAGGGAAAAGGACCCCCAGAGCAGCCTTATTGCATCGGCTGTTTTGAAGACAAAGAGAAACTCGTGCCTCTTCTCGTTTTAGGAGATGGCTATTGGCAATGCCCAGTCTGCAAGCAAGTTATTACAGGCTAATCATGGCGACGGACTGCATAACCACCTGTTACCTCGAAAATAATCCCAAGCAGATGTCTCCGCGTAGAGGCGACATCCTCGACTTGTCTGCACCCATTGGGGGCATCCAGGTTCCGCAGTTGAGCCAATCGCCTCTGTTAGAGGCATGTGGCTAATGGGTCGATAGTGGCAGCGGTCAGCCATCTGTTTTGGGTAATCAGGCCAGTTCAGGGGATCAGATCCCCCTGCGCCCTTTCGTGCGACTCTCAAAGCCAGCCAGCCCCGTTCGTGTCGTTGTGATCATCAGTGCAAGGAGTACCATTGCCATCGAGCCGGGCTCCGGCACCAGCCAGAGCGAGAAGTTGTTTTCCAGGATCTCGTCACCGGCTCCTTGCCCTGGCCCAAACACGCGAACATAGGAGTCGGGAGACTGGAGATCCACCGTGAAACCGATCCCCAGATGGGTGCAGCCTCGCGCCAATGCTTCATTGAACTTGCTCGTTATGTCAAGGTAGCTCGGAATACTGACTGAAGAGACTGTAAACACCTGGAAGGGGTTAATCCTGCGGCTCGGGTCCGATTGATCCACGTTATCCACTACACCGTTGCCCTCATAGAAGAAGGCATCGAGCACGACGAATCCCTCATTGAAGGCCCAGCTTCCAATCTGATACCGATCTGCTGTGAATGACAGGAGGGCGGAACTCACCGGCTCAAGCCCTGCCAGCGAGAACTCGATCAAGCCAGTTACGCCAGATCCGCTGTTGGGAGGCGAGGCGACCATAAAGAACTGGTCCCCCTGAGAGGAACCGACGGCTACTGGGCTGAGCATGGTTACCGCGGAAGCCACGTTGGCGATCGCCAACCCGATTGCACACCTCGCGACTGAGAACACTCTTCGCCTCCGATCCACCGTGGAGATGTTCCTGATATCGGGACACATTGCCGGCGCTTTCTTGACTCCAACGAGGGTTGGATCTCACCTGAGGCCTTCCCTCGCATCCATTGCGAGTTCTCGCCTCTCGCTCCTCAAGTCGATATAATACCTTAATCGATCAAGGGATACCTAGTTTTTTAATGCCTTTCATGGGCTGGCGGCGGCCTGCTCCCGAATCGGCCGCCAGAATGCGGGCTGAGGATGGGGATGGTCAGTTGGTGCTGATTCGGCAGATTTACCGGACCTGCCACCGAGAGTTCCTGCGATGCCCCGAGTGTACTGCACGAAACCAGAGTACGAATCGCGGCTGATCCGCGGCTTCTTGCGTCACCGCGGCTACCGGATCCTTCGGGCGAGTTGGCAGGACAAACCGGATGCCGTTCTGACCGTCATCAAGGGCAGGAGGACAGTTCGGATAGCCATTGAGCATACCGACTACTACAGCGATGCCCCTGCGGGTCAAGCCTCCGAGACGGCTCAACTCGACGAATTCTGGACGGCCGTTCAGCGAAGCATAACGCATCGGATCGTGAGGCGCACCCCACTTCGCTCGACGCACGTCACCGTACATTTTTCCTCAGCCCCCAATCTACCTGGGTGTCGTCGCAGGACAGCCTACTCCGAACTTGCCAGGCGATTCGCGGCGGAGCTCGTCGAGTTCGTGCTGCAGAGCCCGTCCCAGCCTGATTTTCATATTTGCTATCGATCGCATGGTCCCGGGAGAATTCCGGCACAGTACGAGCTCTTAGGGACGTATCTGGACTGGGTTCGCATCTATCGTGCTTCCGGGCTCGCATGGACCGTTGCGCGTATGTCCTGGAACTGCACAAACGTCACGACAGGGTGCGTCGGTCTTCGCAAGAGCCATATTATTTCCGCGGTCAAGGCTAAAAATCGAAAGGCAACCGAATACGACTGGAAAGATGTCCAGGAGAAATGGCTTTTGATCACTGCTTCGGGAAAGACGGTCGCCAACGTGGCTGCTCCGCGTTTACAGAAAACGAACTGGACCGACGAAGAAATCAGCTCAATGTCGGAGCAGTCGCCGTTTGATCGCGTGTTCTTCTGGGACGCGGTCCATCGCCACACTTTGGCAATACCGTTACGCGGACACAACCGGGTTCAACCTGCCTCTGGTGCTGAGTGACGGACGGATGCCGGTGACTCCGCAGACCCGGGCCGGCGCCGTGGAACTCGCCCACCCGGAGTGTTTAAGTTTGCCCGCCGGACGAGGGCCCTCTACCGTAGCGACTGAAACCCACTATACTGATCGTGTCTGTAAACGCCCGCCGGGCGAGTGGCGGAATCGGCAGACGCTGGGGACTTAAAATCCCCTGACCGAAAGGTCGTACGGGTTCGAGTCCCGTCTCGCCCATCTCCGCGCATTGGGATGAACCGCTCCGACCCATCCGTCGGATCGGACATATCGGCGTTGTCCGCAGACACGCGGTGGGGGAACTGGGAAGACACCGGTTAAGAATTGGTGCCACACGGCTGCTTGTTTCCACGCACATAAGCTGAGCAAACCCCCCCCAGCCCCCCCTTAAGAAGGGGGGGAGTTGTCCCGCGCCCACGTGGGCTGAACAGAACCCCCCCGGCCCCCCCTGGGTAAGGGGGGGTGATCGCACGCACATGGGGGTGAATGGGGCGACTCGCTGCCCGACGTGCTTGGGCAGGGCTCGTGCGGCACCAGCGACTGCACACGGTCAATTCAACCCTGCGATGGCACGATGACACGCGCGAGTCCGCGGAGTAGACTGTTCTCATGAGCCGGGTGGCCGTCAGTGCGGAGGTCCTGAGGTGGGCGATCGATCGGACAGGCCGATCCGTTGACCAGCTTGCGCCGAAGTTCCCTCGGCTGGCGGACTGGCTTACGGGCGAGTATCTGCCGACGCTGAAGCAACTGGAGGCGTTCGCCAAGGCGACCCACACGTCGTTCGGGTTCTTCTTTCTGCCGGAGCCACCGGTCGAGCGCGTTCCCATCCCCCATTTTCGGACGGGATATCACCGCCATGTTTGATCCGACGAAGCCGTACAACGATCTGCCGCCATTGCCTCCGCCGGTGGAGCGATCATGCGTGCGAATTCCTCTTCTTGCGGCCGACCCGGTTTGCTTCAGCCGTACGAACAGGAATTCGAGACGGCGACTCAGAAAGGAAGAGGTATGCCGCTAAGCAGGGGACCATTACGCGGGGTAATCGTTTCCACCGTCGCTTGGTTTAGTCTGCCCGTCGGCGCGGCAGTGGCCGTTGGGCCGCTTGACATCGGCGGCCATCGGCAGGTGTTCATCGACAAGACGTTTCTGGCCGAGTCTCGCGATGTCGAGCTCGTGGTTCATCCCCCGCGCAAGGCCGGCGAAATGTCGGTCAAGCCTGAGGGGGCGTGGGAACGCGGCGGCATCGGGCCGTACAGCAGCGTCTTGTGGGCCGATGGCACGTACCACATGTGGTATCACGCCATGGACACGGTCCAGTGGGACACCGGCCATGGTCGGGGGTCGATCTGCTATGCACGCTCGAAGGACGGCATCCATTGGGAGAAGCCGGACGTCGGCCTGATCGAATACGAGGGCGACCCCAAGAACAACATCGTCATG
Source organism: Phycisphaerae bacterium (assembly GCA_045863575.1). Taxonomy (GTDB): domain Bacteria; phylum Planctomycetota; class Phycisphaerae; order UBA1845; family PWPN01; genus JAAXZI01. Next base: position 4,263 of record BTUC01000067.1, on the reverse strand, counting down.
GGGCACGGCGCGACCGGCGTGCGGCTTGGACAGGACGGCGGCATGGTCTTCCTCGACCCGAACGCACCGAAGGACGAGCGCTTTCGCATGGTGGCGCGTTTCGGAGCCCCGGTGGAATCCGGCCAGGCCCTGCACATCTTCTCCTCCGGCGACGGCATCCACTGGGAACTCACTCACCCATCTGCGGTCGTCTCCCGCCAGGAGGAGCACAGCCACCTCGATTCGCAGAACGTGATCTTCTGGGACGACCAGCTTCGCAAGTATGTGGCCTACGTCCGCTACAACCGCCCCGAGCGGCGTGGCCGTGCGCGCAGCATCTCGCGCGGCGAATCGGATCGGCTGGGCGACTTCCCGGCCGTCCAGGACATGCCGGTCGTCTTCCAGCCCGACGAGCACGACCTCAAGGAAGACGACCTGCCGGCCGTCGATTTCTACATGAGCGCGGCGGTCAAGTATCCGTGGGCCCAGAACGCGTACTTCATGTTCCCGACCGCGTATTACCACTACACGGGGCGACTGCCCGAGTTCCGCAAGGAGGGCCCGGCGAATGCCGGCCCTTTGGACAGCCAATTCGGGGCCAGCCGCGACGGCGTGCACTGGGAACGTTACGACCGCCAGCCGTTCGTGCCCCTGGGCATGAAAGGCGAGTTCGACTGGGGGTGCGCCCGCGTGATCTGGGGGCTGGTGCCGGATGTAGCTGGCCGTGAAATGTACATCTACTACCGGGCCGGCGACTGGCTCCACGGCTGGGACCGCGACGAGCGCAACAAGCGTATCTTGACCGAGCACGGCTTGGGGGCGACTCAGAACGTCGCCTGCATCAGCCGGCTGGTTTCACGGCGGGACGGCTTCACTTCCATCCGCGGTGCGTATACCGGTGGTGAGTTCACGACTCCGCCGCTGGTCTTCGAAGGCGGGATGCTGGTCCTGAACGTGGACACCTCCGCGACGGGACTGGTGCAGGTGGGGATCCTCGATGAAAGCGGTAAGCCGATCGAGGGCTTCACAGCCGAGCAGTGCGATCTGATCCACACGGCCAACGAGATTCACCGGCCCGTGAGCTGGCAGGGCAGTCGCGACGTGAGCAAGCTCGCCGGCCGTCCGGTGCGGCTGCGGATCCTTCTGCGGAATGCGGATCTGTATGCGTTCCAGTTTGTGGCGGGGCAGGGAGGCCTGAAATCCGAATGACGAAGTCCGAATGACGAAGGAATGACGAAACCCGAATGACGAAGAACGGTGAATCCGACGCCCTTTGGTCATTCGTGATTCTGGTTTCCTTCGTCATTCTGGTTTCGACATTCGTCATTCAGCCCTGGGTCTCTCTGGTGAGCCTCCAAATCCACCGGTTGGAAACCGGTGCCACATTCTGTTACGGGCCTGATGCGCGAGAAAGGCTGCTACAAGGGTTGATCCGCCTGGAGCGAATAGCTTAAGCTGACGAAACGTGCCGGGTTGAACTCTACTTCAGGGGCCTCTGCTGTTTTGGCCCCTCGCTTGCGCTCAGGGCTCTGAAGTCGGCAAGGGCGGGCAGTATGCATAGCTCTCCGGAAACATTTTCGCACGGCAGGCCTGCACATTTCTCACGCCTGACTCGGCGCGAGTTGCTCAGGATGGGGGCGCTGGGCTCGCTCGGACTGACACTGGGCGACGGCCTGCCGGTGCGGGCGACATCGCCTGCACGCGCCTCCGGCTGCGGACCTGCGGCTGATGCGGTGATCGGCGTCGTCCTACAGGGCGGCCTCAGCCAGCTGGAGTCATTTGATCCCAAGCCGGATGCGCCCAGCGAGATCCGCGGCCCCTTTGGCGCGATCCGCACGAAAGCAGATGGCGTGCAGATCTCAGCCCTCTGGCCTCATGTGGCCCGGGTGGCGGACAGGATCGCCTTCGTCCGCTCTGTCCACCATGCTCAGGCTGTACATGATCGCGCCTGCCGGGCCATGCTTCCTGACTGCCTGACCCATCCGGCCGGCGGCCGCTCCGGCGTGCCGGATTTCAGCGCCTCGGGGTGTCCGTGGCGAAACGAGCTGCCCACGCACGTCAACCTGCCCGACGAAGAGCATGGCTTTGCTTTGACGGGCACGGATCCCTTCTTGGAAGGCTCACACAACCTGCCTGGCTCATGGGTATCGCGAGAGGCATTCCTGGCAGGCTCCGAGCCACAGGAGATGCAGCAGGTTTACGGCCGGAACCCCGTCGGCCGACGACTGCTGCTGGCCCGGCGACTGGTCGAGGCCGGCGCGCGCTTCGTGACCGTCTTCGTCGGCGGGTGGGACATGCACGCGGATATCCTTTCCGGCATGCAGCAGCGAACCCCGCTGGTCGACCGGGCACTTGCCGGCTTGATCGTTGACCTGTCTGATCGCGGCCTGCTGGACCGAACGCTGGTGATGGTGACCACTGAATTCGGACGCAGCCCGCGTCTGAATAAAGATCGCGGCCGGGATCACTGGCCCGGCGTCTTCAGCGTGGCCCTGGCCGGTGGCGGGATCAAGGCAGGCCAGGTGGTCGGTTCCTCGGACAAACACGCCGCGGAACCTCGAGACAACCCGGTCACCCCCGAAGACATCGCCGCGACCCTCTTCGAGCAGATCGGGATCGACTACAGGCGAAAGCCGATCTCGCCCGGCGACCGGCCGATCGATGTCGTCCGGGACGGCACGGTGATCGAAAGCCTGGTCTGAAGTTCAGATAAGAGCTTAAATCCGAATGTCGAAGCCCGAATGAGGAAAGAATGACGAAATCCGAATGACGAATCAACCACGAAGCCCTGCCCCGTTCGTCATTCGGATTTCGGATTTCCTTCGTCATTCTGCTCAGTGTCTCGAGTCTCCGTGGTGATATCTGGAATCAGTGCCCGTTGGTACCCGAGAACTGCTTGACCAGGTCGCCCAGGACCGCCTTGGCATCGCCGAAGAGCATCAGCGTGTTTTCCGCGAAGTAGAGTTCGTTCTCGATGCCGGCGAAGCCGGGGTTCATGGTTCGCTTGATGGCCAGCACGGTGCGGGCGCGGTCCGCGTCGATGATGGGCATGCCGTAGATCGGGCTCTTGGCGTCATGCCGGGCAGCCGGGTTGACCACGTCGTTGGCTCCGATGACCAGGGCCACGTCTGCCTGGCCCATCTCAGGGTTAATGTCGTCCATCTCCACCAGCCGGTCGTAGGGGATCTCGGCCTCGGCCAGCAGCACGTTCATGTGGCCCGGCATGCGCCCGGCCACCGGATGAATAGCGAACTTGACGTCCACCCCGCGTTTGGCGAGCTGCTCATACAGGTCGCGCACGCGGTGCTGAGCCTGGGCCACCGCCATGCCGTATCCGGGAATGATCACCACCGACTGGGCCGCCTCGAGGAGCTGAGCGCCTTCCTCGGGCGTGGCGCTCTTCACGGTGCGCTGCTCGGCTACATCGGCACCGGCCGCCTGAACCTGGCCGAATGCACCGAACAACACGTTGGTGAACGAGCGGTTCATGGCCCGGCACATGATGATGGACAGGATCAGGCCCGACGAGCCGTCCAGGGCCCCGGCCGTGATGAGCAGGTTGTTCTCCAGCACGAACCCCATGGCCACGGCCGAGAGACCGGCATAGGAGTTGAGCAGTGAGATCACCGTCGGCATGTCCGCGCCGCCGATGGGCAGGATGAGCAGCACGCCAAATGACAGGGATAAGAGGATCAGCAGCGGGAACAGCCAGGCCGTCTCCGGGCGAACCGTGAGCACGATTCCGATCAGGACGGCCGCACCGAGAATGCCGAAGTTCATGAAGTTCTGGTTGCGGTAGAGGATCGGCCGCGTCGGCAGCACCTCCTGGAGCTTGCCGGCGGCCATGAGGCTGCCCGTGAACGTGAGGAAGCCCAGCAGCACCTCAATCGCAATCACGCCCGAGCGGAACGGCGTCAGATAGCCTTCCTGGAGCCACAGGTAATACTTGGCCGTGCCCACCAGCCCCGCGGCCAGCCCGCCGAAGGCGTGCGACAGGGCGGTCCGCTGCGGGACGGCCGTCAGCGGCACCCACGACAGCGGTACGCCGATGATCGTTCCCGCGATGAGCGCCAGTCCGATCCAGCCATAGCCGACGATGTGCGGATGCAGCAGCGTACCGCCGATGGCCAGGGCCATGGCCCCCACGCCGGCCGCGACACCCTGCCGTGCGGTGGCCGGCTTGTTCATCCACTTGAGCGAAAGGACGAACAGCGCGGCCGCCACCAGATAGGTGAACTGGATGAGGTATTCGATCATGGCTTGCCCGGCCCTCGCGTCTTGAAC
>BTUC01000066.1:0-22075 GCA_045863575.1 Phycisphaerae bacterium | reverse complement strand
GGCTGTGCCCATGCAGTCCGCGGCCATGACGGTTCCGGAGGCCGCCCGGATACGTTCGATCCGCACCGGCCAGTTGATCCAGTTGCTGACCGGCCCGCTCAATTTGCTTCGGCTGTTGCCCAGAAACTGGAAGTTGTAACCGTAGGGATAGTTGCGGGTGTTGTTGTATTCCCGGACGGCCGGATCGAGAAACACCTCTCCGTCCACCGGCTGCGTGTTGTCGTCTGCCGGGTCCGGGCTGGGCTTCTTGTAGGCATAGAGTTTTACCTGGGCCCCGAGCACGGCAAACCAGCGTGCCCGGTACTTATAGCCGTTGCCGACCCAGTAGAGGTTGGTAGAGCCGGAGATCTTCGGAAACCGGCCCGCCACGATGACGTCCTTCCACTGTTGGGCGTAGAGATGCCAGCCGTTTGCAATCTGGCGGAGGTTGTTGGAGCAGACGATGGCCTTGCCCTGCTCCCGGGCTCTGGTCACCGACGGCAACAGGATCGCCACCAGCAGGGCTATGATGGCAACCACGACGAGCACCTCGATCAAGGTGAAGCCGCACCGACGGAAGGTCATGATGGTACTCCCTGTTTCAGGCGGGCAGAGACTTTCTGGCCAAGGCCGTGATCATACCCGGCGCCGATTCAGATTCAATAGAACTGTAGCCAGGTGCACAGGGGCTCCGCGAGAACAACGCGCTCAGGGTGAGCGGCGCCGGCCGTTTTTCGGATCGCACCCTTTCATGGAGTGGCAGCCTGGCGCCAGGTCGTCTAAACTGTCCTCTGTTCGTGGTTCGGGACCATCCTTAGTTGACAACAGGCCGATGCCGCCAGAGGTGAGCGTGACGTGTCGCGATTGGAGCAGATTCAGAAACTGCTGGCCGCTGAGCCGCAGGATGTTTTTCTCAACTTCGGCCTGGCCATGGAGTACTTTAAGCTCGGAAGGCACGAGGAAGCACTGGCCCAGTTTGACCACCTGATCGGGATCGACCCGGCCTACGTGCCGGCCTATTTCCAGAAAGGCAATTCGCTCGTCACGTTGGGTCGCACCGAGGAGGCGCGCGCCGTCCTCCAGCAGGGCATCCAGGTGGCCACCGCCAACGGCAACGCCCACGCCGCCGGCGAAATGACTGACCTGCTCAGCTCCTTGTGAGCGCGTAGCGGCCGGCGTCCCTGCCGGCCGTTCACTAAGCAGAACGGCCGGCACGGAGGCCGGTGGCTACAGACGCGGCGGTCGTTCATCGGAAGGGGTACTTACTGCTCACGAACTCCGAGTCAGCGTATAGCGGTACGCGGCTGAGTCCAGTGACGCGGGGCGATTGCCGACGGCTTCGCTCCAGCGTAGCGTGTTGCCGGAGATCTCATAGAGGCCCTTCCATGTCTGGCCGTGCTGATTGTGCACATTGATCCAGGCGGGCGACTGGGTATTGTCCGTGGAGAACGTGCCGTAGTTCGTCCCCATCGGCGTGGTCACCGAGTAGGTCCCATCGGCGGCGAACTGTGCCGTCAACGGCAGGGTGCCCATAGGGGACTCTGCCGTCCCTTGCCAGGTTCCAACCAGCGCGGGGTCAAGTCCGTCCAGTGGACTATCCGTCATGACGCCGCTCTGGCACGCCGTGGTCAAGCCGATCATCGCCGCCAGGATCAGTCGAAAGGCCAATTTCACAGGAACCTCCTGCTGTGGATTCTGAAACTGTGATGTCCAACGCCGCGCTTCGTTCCTGCGAAGCGAGCACAAAGACTTTACGGTTCGGCATCAAAGAGTCAAGAGGATAAACAGGTGGTATTCAGGTGGTCCCCAACGGCGTGGCGGCCGACGTCTCTGCCGGCCGTTCGGGGCGAGCATTGCTGGCTGGGAACGGGCGTTGGTCGGTATCCGATAACCCCCCCTGTCCCCCCTTGAAAAGGGGGGGAGAAGCCGTGTCAGTGTTGCCCGTCCACACACCTGCCCCCTTTAAGAGGGGGAGAAGCCGTATCATCGCTGTGCGGTCAGATGATTCAGGAACGCGCAGGCCTCCTGGTACTGCTTGAACTGCTTTTCCTCGGCTCGGAAGGCGGGCGTGTGGGCGTGTTGGCGGTTACCCTGAAACTCGAAGCCGTGCTTTTTGTGCAGCAGCTCGTGATGCATCACGTGGTCCAGCACGTGCACCGGCACGTCCGGCCTGTCGAGAGCCACGCTGATGCAGATGCGGTTGTGGATGAAGTCGTAGTGCCCGTACTTGCGGCCGGTGATCGTGCGGCTCCAGCTCAGAAAGGGGCGCGGCATCTGCCCTGCGAAATACTCCCGATTGACCCGGTCGAACGAATCGGCCAGGTCGTAGGCCATGCCCCGCGTCCGCTCCACGAGGCCCGCCTCAGCCTGCAAGTCGGCCAGCACCTGCTGATAGGCCGGGCTGAGCATGGCTGCCATCATCTCCGGTTGATGCCGGCCGTGGCCTGCGATCCGACGGCCGATCCGAACCAGATCCTCCCGGCTGAATGTAATCATGGGGGTATCGAAAACGATCCGCGTACCCAAGGGCGTGATCCGCAGACGGTACAACATGCTGGACCGACGGAAGTGGACCAGCAGGGGCGGGCGCCATCGGGCCCGCGCCGAGAGTAGGGGCAGCAGCGCATCCTGAGCCCGCTTGACGGCCTCAAAGTAGCTGGCAAGCTTCTCCTCACGTGAGAAATACCGGAACCAGCCCAGCAGATCCCTCGACTCCTCCCGCAGCCGGTCGGCGGTGGCCCGCTCACGATGCAGCATGTGCTCCAGCCGCTCGGCGGTGTTCCGGACGATCCGACCGGTCGCTGCCGCGTCGGAAGTTCCTGCGCTGACGCGGCGGGAGATGTCGTCCAGCACTCCGTCGAGGAACGCGCGCAGGCCTGGAAACCGCAGCGTCGTGTTCGCCGCGCGGCCGTCTTGGCCCGGCGAGCCGCCGACCGGATCCGCGTCAGGTGCGGGCAGCTTTCGGAAATCAAGCCCCTTCAGGAACTGGTAAGCCCGTCGCGAGGGAGCCGGCAGGTTGGCGGGGTTGCCGCCATGATCGCGGAGCACGGCCTCAATCTGCTGCACAGTGCGCTGCACGTGGGCGGCGAGCTTCTCGCGCTCAGGCTTTCCCAATGGCCCGCTCAACACCCGTCGCACATGGTTCGCCGTGCCGACGATTCCGCTGATGCGTAGCTGGCGCATGTGCCCGCCTGATCCTCCAACACGTCAGTGGATGGCCTTGATCGTCGCCACGATGATATTGTAGAAGGCGTGGCTCCCCGCCGCGATCCCGAAACCGCGATAGACGAACAACCCCGCCAGGTACAGGCCCGCCAACGTCCGGAACGCGAAACTGGTGATCCTGAACTCATCCGCCCCCAGTGGCGGATGGTGGTGTGCGGCGAACAGCCCGGCGGAGAAGAGAATGATGAAAATGGCCGTCGGGGTGCGCGGCAGCCGCAGGATATCGATGAGCAGAAGCACCAGCGCGGTAATGCAGATCAGCCGGAACACCAGTTCCTCGTAGATGCCCGCTCCAAAGCTGCGGATGACTGTGTCGATCCACGCCTCGCGCGCGGCCGCAGAGTCCAGAAGCGCCGATTGCAGCAACACGCGACCGAACACAAATAGGGGGATGGTCCAGAACAGGCTCTCACCGAGCATGGTCGCCAAGACCACGAGGTCTACCCGCCATGGATGCCGGGCGGCCACGTGCCAGCCGAGCAGGATGGCCACCAGCAGCAGGCCCGGAGCCATGGTCAGCAGCGTGGGGAATCGCTGCCCCTGAGCCCCGAGCGCATTCACCAGCCACTCGATCAGGAAGGGGGCCACGAGCTGCGGACCCCGGCCGGCGCTGCCATGGAACCGAAGCCAGGTGCCCACTTCGAAGATCACCAGCATCGGTAGGATGAAGAGCAGGCTCGGCCACGGGCGCTGCGTGACGTAGAAGTAATGCTGTCCCGCGACCGAATCGGGCGGCGGGAAGAGGAAGGCGTCGTATTTATTGAGCTTGCCAGTCGATCTGCTCATGGGTGGGCAATTATCGCACGGGAGAATCGAATGGCAACTGAGCATTCACATCAGCGGAGGACGCATCGGCTTGACGGCTGCGCGGGCTGCTGTCCAGGGTGGCGGCACGGTGCTGTTCATACCATCCGGTCACCGCGGCATCATCCGCGGCTTGGCTGCCAATCAGCGTCAGGATCTGGACCATTTGATCGCGGGTGATTTTGGGCTGATCGACTTGCCCCTGGACGGCCACCTCGAGCGTAGCGATGGCCGGAAGCAGCGCCCCCAGCAGGAAGCTACGAATTCCGTTCTCGGCGGCCGGGACGGCCTGGACGTAGGCCAGGCCGGCGTCCAGATGGCCCACCGCGTGCCGGACGAGCTCGGTACGGCCAGAAGGAAGCAGTTGGTATCTCGGCGAGTCGAAATCCACATAACATGGCGGAATATAGCTCACGCCGCGGTCCGCATCCGACCGGCAGTCCTTGATAATGTTGGTCATCTGGAGCCCGAGACCCAGGCGACGGCCCTGCTCGTGCCATGATGGGCCGGCGGCGAACTCGGCAGGGTTGAACCGTGACTCGAAGAGAGCCGTGGACATGATGCCGACCGTTCCGGCTACATAGTGGCAATACTGGTCCAGCTCCCCCAGATCACGGCAGAAGTAGGCCACCGGGCCGCGGACCTCCACGGGCTGGAGCCGCCGCATGCCCGCAACCATCGCGTGCACGCAACCGCGGATGGGATCGCGACAGCTTTCCGGAAGGGAAGCATAGGCCGCTAGCACACAGTGCGTGTTGGCCACCAGCCGGCCGTAATCGCCATCAGGCAGGCGCCGCCAACGCTGGACGAACTCGTTGGCCGCCGCTTCGTGGGGGGTGTCGACGGCGATCAGCAGAGCATCGTAGAGGCCATCCCGATCAGCGGGCGTCAGGGCCGGTTCGTCCTCGATGGTGTCGGCGATCCGGCAGATGAGATAAGCCGCGCACAGCGCCCGGTCAATCGGATCTGGGCACAGCGGGATGATCAGCGCGAACGAACGGGAGACGTCCGGTAGGATCTCACGACAGAATGTCCAGCAGTCATCGGGTTGATTCGGCACAATCAGAAATCCGCCGGGACGGTGTTGTTCACGCCTTGAGCGTACTCTAGTGCGGCTCTGCGCAGCGTTCAAGGCGAGACCGGTGCCGCACGAAAAACCGCGGGCGTCTCACCGGCAAGTGAGGCGCCCGCGGCGGTTTGCGTCGTCAAGGCCTGCAGCCGACTGCGGACATCACGGCAGGGCATCATCGCAGGTCTTGTTGGCGAGGATGTGCTCGCCCGAGAGGCAGAGCTGGAAGTGCCCGAAATCGGTCATGTCCACGTCGTTGTCGCCATCCAGATCACATGCGGCACAGCCGGCCGGGTACGCGGTTCCCGGTGCGCTGCTGCGGCAGATCTGGAATTTGCCGAAGTCGGACATGTCTACGTCCCCGTCCAGATCGAAGTCCGGCTTCACGGTTTCCACCTGCATGCTGACGGTGACGATTTTGGGCGGGCCATAGGCCTCGGGAGCCGAGACCGTCAGCGTCGCAACGTGCAGGCCCGCAGGCAGACTCACCGAGTCATAGCTCACCGCGACCTGCTGCGCCTGCCCCTCGCTGAGCTGCCCGGAACTCGGGTTCGCCGAGAGCCACGGGGCGCTGGGCGTGATGCTGTAGTTGAGGACGCCAATTCCGCAATTGGAAACGGTGATGATGTCGTCCGGCACCTGCTCGCCCACGTGCAAGGTATGCGGCAGGTTGGTTGGCTCGACACACAGCATCGGCTCCGTCGGAATCGGCACCACGACCGCATTGACGGCAATGCTGGCCTCGTTCAGGGCCGCATCGTAGACGGTCATCTTGGCCTCGCAAGGACCGCCGGGGGCCATCACCGTATCGACGAGGAGATCGAAGGGATCGTTCGGATTGGCGGCCACGACGTATTCCTCGCCCACTTCGTAGAGGGTCACGTCGTCGAACCACAATTCGTCGCCCATGCTGCCGCAGCAGGCGCCGGCCTTGAGCACCACGGTCATGTAACTGCCACTGGCCCGCCGGATGCCGTTGCGATTGTTCCAGTCCACCGGGGTGGTGTTCTGCCGGTGCGTCCAGGTCCAGTCGAAATCGCCGGGCAGGCCGTAGGTGTTTGAATCGAAGGCATACATGTAGTTCGGCCGCACCACCGTCGCGTCGTCACCGTCATCGGCCTGTGCCTGGCTCCACGGACCATCGAGCAGCAGGATCTCGTACCAGACGTAGGCGCCGTGCTTCTTGCCTTTCCACTTGGCGTTGACGCGGTAGGACTTGCCCGGTGTGACCGGTACCTGCTGGTAGACACCGAAGCTGCTCGTCGGGTTGGTCTTGCCGAGCTTCAGGCAGTAGCTGCCCGAATGCCCGGGCTCGGTGTTGGCGAAGTCCCACGCTTCGTTGGTGCCCCAGCCGGTGCGCCAGGTGGTCCAGCCGGCCTGCCCGAACTCAAAGTCACCGTTGGACAGCAGGTTATCGCCCAGCAGGGGCCGCACCGAGAACTCGGACTTGACCACGCCGCGGTCATCGGAGATGCCCGTGCCCGTGACGCTGACCATGCCGGTGAGAGTGGAACCTTCGGGCACATTGATGTCGCCGAGCGTCGGCGGAATTTCGTCAGCCCGCTCGGTAATGTTGGGCGCATTCCAGCCTAAGTCGAAGTTCTGGCGGACGTCCATGACGTGATCGCCAACCACGGTGACCACCGCAGTGTCGAGTGTCCCCAGGCCGCGGTTATCAGCCCAGGCGATGTGCGGAACCTTCACGGGGTTGTAGCCCATGACCAGCGTGCCCACCGTATCGATGGCTACCGAATCCCGGCCGGCCATGACCAGCTTCATGGTCGGGTCGGCTTTCTTCGTACCCGTGGGGCCGTTCTGAATGCCCACCAGGCCGTCCACGACCACGAAGTCCTGCGGCCGGACCATATTCAGATCCACAATGGTGTAGTTCACCGTCGTGTTCTCATTGGCCGGCGCCGGTGGGCTGATGATGGACGGGTCGCGCGGGAAAGCCGAATCGGGTAGCGACGTAAAGTGCAGGGCCCGCTTCATCTGGTTCGGGTGGCCGGCCGTGTTGTCGTGGTAAATGTCGCTGGGAGCGCAGCCAATGCGGTTCTTGAGCGAAATGGTCACGCTGCCATTACCATGATTCTTCAAAGCCGGTACGCTGATGAGGACGTCGCAGTTCAGCAGAATGTTGGGCACCCAGTACTTCCGACGGAGGCAGGGGTCGCCGAGCGTCACCTCCGTGACCTTGGCCGGGTCCTTCACATTCAGGCCGCCGGAGTCGTTGAGATCGAAGAGGGCAACCGTCGGGTCATAGTCGAACCAACGGTCGCCGTTGGTGTCGTACCCGCACGCCTGGTAAGCACTCCAGGTGATGTTTCGACTCAGGTCCCCGTTCGGCCAGGGCCAGCCGCTGGCGGACCCTTCGGCAATGGTCACCGACCCCGCGCCGGCCTCTTTGCACAGGGCCACGACGCTGGCGACCACACGTGCATCGGTGGTGATGCCGTTCTCAGGATAGGTGCTCCAGGGAATATTCGTGACCAGGTTGGGCTTGATGACCACACTCTGTCCCGGTTGGACCACGCTCTGGATGCCGCCGGCCAGACTCACCGCCCGGCGGACCATCTGGTCGATATCGGCCGCGGTGACCAGGCCGTCTTTTTCCTTGACGATGCTGACCACCGTCGGAGCCACCCCAGCATTGGGGCCCGAAGGTAAAACGGCCTCCGTGCTCATTCCGCCGAAGTCCGAGTACACAGATACTCCGGCGGAGATGAGCACGAAGAGCACGCCGGCCAGGGCGACTGAACCGGTCGCCAGCCGGATCGCATGAGGTGCGACCGAGCCCGTCCGACCGTGACGTCGGCGGGCAATTTCAGGGATAAACAGCACCGCGAGAAAGCCCAGGTTCGCGGCCGCCGCCTGCTGGCAGGGGTACGAGAGTCGCCGCGGCTGGGTACCGCTGCGCCAGACCAGCCAGATCAGCGACGCGACCGCAATGCTGAACCGATTGCGGACCAGAATAAACCAGAACCACCGCCACGCCCACGACAGTTTGGCTACGACTCCTGCGTCGGGACGTCGTGCGGGAACAGGCGGATGACTGTGCCGCCGTCCGGAACAATGACCATGAGAACTGTGCTGTGGGTTCATCGATCACCTCATGCAGAATGGACAGCCAGGACTGGTTCAAGTCCTCTTCATTACCAATATATCACCAGGAAGCAGGAAATCCAGACTTTTCCACGAGCAGGTGCAGATATGAATTAAAGAGTTTTAAATGACTTAACTTATTGGAACCTTTTGACTTATAGGACAAAGATGTATTCTTGATGCAACTTTTGGGCCGCGCTGCCGGGCGGCCTGTGTTCCGGAATCAGGCGCCTGCTTGGCGGTGTTTCGTCTCGTCACGACTGGAGGTGCTCGGTGAGTAGGGTTCCAACCTCAAGTACTGACACGACAGGAGGTTATGCTGATAGAAGGACTTGTTGGCGCCGGGGCATGTCCGGTGATCGGGCGGAATCACTCCGAATCAGTGATTCATCAGGTGTCTGATTGCGTGCGCGCTGAAAAATTTTCTCAAAAAGGTCGTGAGGACGGCCAACCCAGCAGGTGATCGCGCAGGGCACTGATGTTCGGCTGTACGGCTCTGATGGCCAGTGAGCGCTGACACAGCTCGATAACCTCTCGCCTCAGTGACGCGGCCGGTTCATCGCGGAGCCTGGCCGCCTGGATATAAGCCATCTGGTTGATGGCCGGCACAAGGTCCGGCGAAACATCCAGGGCCTTCGCGAGTGAGTCGAGCGCTTCTTCCCCATGACCGGCCGCGGCCTGGGCGATGCCCAGATTGCACAACGCCCGGGCGTCTTCGGAATGGGTATGCAGGACTTCCTGGAAGGACCGGCTGGCGTCATCGTAGACGCCCAGCGCGAGGGCTACCTCGCCGCGATGGAACCATGCCGCTGCCAGAGCGGCCGGGGCGTGAGCTGCGTGCGCCGGGGCGTCCACGCCGACCCGCCCAACCGATTTGTCGGTCAGTGTGCGCCACTCGGTCAGTGCTTCACGAAGCCGTCCGCTGGCCTGCAACAGCAGGGCCAGATTGAATCGCGCCCGGGAGTGATGCGGAGAGCCAGTGAGCAGGTCCTTCAGTGCTTGCACTGCGGGGTCGCGCCGACCGAGAGCCGTCAGGGCGATCGCGTAGTTGAAGCGCGTCGTTGCGTCATCCGGCCTGCGTTCGATGACGCGCTCCATCAGCGGCAAGGCATCCTCATAGCGATCCAGACCCAGGAGGGCTGTCGCTTTCCCACTCATGACATCCGGGTCATCGGCCGCACCGAGTAGAAGCCGGTCGAACTCCCGGTGAGCGCGCTCAAAACTCCCGCGGGCAAGATGATTGACGGCCAGGCGCCAACGTTCGCTGAATTGGCTGTCCCCCTGTCCGCCGACCGGCCGGCTCGTTGCCTGTGTCGCCGCAAGCCAGTCGTCAATTGCATCGGTGAGCACGGCCAGTGGGGGCAGCTGTGAGGTGGGGACCGGCTCGGAAAGTTCCATTCCGCGTGCGCTGGCCCGCTGCCCGGTGGATGGCGATTCAATGCCCGGCTCAGGCCTGCTCCCGGTCTGGGCCCGAAGCAAGTGCGTCGAATTCGTATCGGGGACAGGCCGACCGGGATCGAGCCGCTTCAAGCTGGTGACCCAAAGCATCAGCAGGAGCGGGATGCCGATCGCGAGGATAGCCAGGAGAGACCCTTTCATGGCCACGATGTTGTGGATGATCGGACGCGGTGTCAAACGAACGGCGGTTTGAGTCTCGACCTCATGGGAGCTATCATGGCCCGATCTGGAGCTTCTATGAACCGACTGCCCCGCCTGTGGCGGGCTTTTCTGATGTGTACGAGCCTGTTCGGGGTGGCGACGGGGCCGGTAAAGGCTCAGCCCGCGCCAACGACCGGTCCTGCCGTCGAATCACCTGCTGGGAATGGCCTGGATCTGCCCTTCGAAGATCAACTGGGGAGTGCCCGGCGGCGCCTGGCCGAACGCCGTGAACCCCTTGAAAAGACCCTCCGCGAAACTTCCGAAGCGCTCAAGAACGTCGAGGCTGATCTGAAGGAGCGCAAGAGCCCCGAGCTGCTGTCCCGCGAGCAGGAGCTGACCCGGCGCCTGGAACTGCTGGAGGCGGAGCTGGACGAGTTACAGACGGTGGCCAGCGCCTGGCAGACGGCCGCTGAGGCGTATCAGGAGATGCAGCGACTCCGCAAAGAGCAGGCGGAGTTGACTGCGGCTATGGCCCGGAAGGCTGTTCGGTTCCAGGCCGGTGACACGGCCGTGCTGGAGGCCCAGCTTCAACAGACGCGCAGCGTGCTGAAATCGCTGGCGGAGCAGGAGGCCAGTCGGCGGCAGCGACTGGCGGAAATCGAGGGTGAGCTTCAGAACCCGGAGGTGAAGAACCGCGGCCTGTTTGAGTCAGAGGCCCGAAAGCTCCGGGCTCAACTCGAAAGCGAACCGACGCGCCGTGCCGCCGTCGAAGCACGCCGCGAGCTGCAAGAGGCGCGCCTGACCGCGGCTCGTGAGCTCGGCGAAATCACCACCACGCAACCCACTACTCAGCAGGCAACTGCTCCCAGCACCGCCGCCGCGGCGCTGGAGGCGCAGAACAAGCAGCGGCTGGCAAAGGAGCTCGAGCTCGAAGCCCGCGATCGGCTGGCTTACGTGCGACAGCAGATTGCCGATATGGACCAGCAGCGCCAGGAGGCCGTGCAACAGGGCGAAGACACCGAGAAGCTCGAGAACAGTATTCAGTACTGGCGGGAGACGGAGCAGTACGAGATCCGTCGGGTCCGCCAGGCCGCGATCAAAAAACGCGAAGCCGAGCAGCGCGAGGACATTGCGGAACTGGAAGAGGACGCCCGACAGGCCCAGGCAGCGCTGGCTGACTATCGGCAGGGCCGTCCACGGCTCAAGCAGGAGCAGCGCATCGATCTGGCCGAGCAGCTCCGCGAGCAGGCGGCCGCAGCCACCGAGGAGGCCAAGCGTCTGGAGCGCGAGGCGGAGATCGCCCTGAGCTGGATCGGGCCTACCCAGGAGACCCTGCTGGCCATCGACGCGGCCGAGAACGCCATTCTTCGGCGGATGCAGGGCAATCTGCCACTGGAGGCCTACCAGCGGCTCTATTCCCATTATCTGCGCATGAAGCGCATCTTTGACACCGAACGCCAGCAGATCGATCAGATGGTCACCACCCAGACGGTGATCCACTACCAGCTTCTGCGCCAGGCGACGCTGAACCGGCGGCTGGCGGCCACCTGGAACGAAACGGCCGATGTGCTGGTGCCGCCGGAGCCCTCGTTCTTCCAGCGGCATCGCAAGATCTTCCGGGCGTTGGGCGTGCTGGCCATCATGATCGCGGCCGGGTACGCGGTGAAGATCGCCGTGTGGTTGTCGGAGCGCCTGGCCGCCCGGTTCGAGTCGCTGATGACCGGTTACCAGTTCTCGGTCAAGCGGGTCAGCACACTGGCCGCTTTCGCGGGAAGCATTGCCAAGCTGTTCATCTGGATCTTCGGGGTCATTACCATCCTCTACGAATTCGGCATAGATCCCGCCACCAGCACGGGGGCCATCGGGCTGGTCGGTCTGATCATGGCCGGCATGTTCCAGCAGATCGTGGTGGACTTCATCAAGGGTTTGGACATCATCGCCGGACGCCACTACAACGTCGGCGATTTCATCGAAGTCGACAGCAAGTTCGGCCACGTGATCGACTTCAACGTCAAATACACGCGCGTCCGCACGCTCTCCGGCCAGGAGGTGAACGTGCCCAACAGCCGCTGCATTCCATCGCGGCGGTTCCCGGAAGGATACGTCGACAACTACGTGGATATTGTCCTGAAGAACGGCGGCGACGTGACCGAGGCCAAGGCGGCTATCCAGCCGGTATGCCTGTATCTCAATACCCGTCTGGAGCCGATCAAGGAACGGCCACAGTTCATCGATCGCTTTCGCGCGGTAGGGGGGCGGGCCATCCTGCGCTACCGCGTGCGCGTGCTTCCCGGCTGCGACTGGGTGATCAAGGATTATTTCATTCCGTCCGTGAAGTCGGCGCTGGCCGCGCGAGACATCGAGCTGGACGGCGAGCCGACGTTCTTCTTCATCAATCGAATAGAGACCTTCCGGCGCCTGTTCAGCCGGCAACTCACCGAGAAGGAGATCCTGCGGGAGGCCGCGGAGATGGACATTCCGACAGCCAAACGCCCGGAGAAGCCCGGCGACGGCACAAACGGCGATGACGCCATCTCCAGCGATAAACCTCCGCCACCTCGCGAGGAAAAACCGCCGGTGCCTGAGGAGCCGGTGGCCACCGCCGACAAGCCGCCGCCGCCGGAGCACTAGTTCCCTCCCCCGGACTCTGAGGGGAGAGAGCATCGCGCTTTAATTCCCTCCTTTGGAGTACCGGGGGAGGGAGTAAGATCGGAGCCCTGCGCGGAAAGCCCCGTTGCCCGGTCCAGGGCGCGTTTGCCGATGATCCCGAATGCCGCGATGCACGCTCCTGTGGCCACGACGCCGACCACCAGCAACCACCAGCTTTCCGCGGCATCGAAATCCAATCGCTCCGCGCTCGCCGCCGCCAGCGCCACCAGGCCTGTGCGCGGCAGGAGCCCCAGCAGCGTGCCGGCGAGGTAGACGCCTGGGCGAACACCGGTGGTGGCCAACAGAACGTTGGTTGTGCCGAACGGCAGCACGGGCGAGAGCCGCAGCAGAAAGACGAGCCATAAGGCTTTCCAGGCACTGGCCTCGAACAGTGCCCGGCGGACCACCTCCCACTTCGGATGGGCGCTGAAGGCAGAATGGACCCGCTCGGAGGCGCACCATCGGGCCCCCAGGTAACAGAGGGCGGCTCCGCCTACGGTCCCGACCACCACCGCCGGATACCCGACCCGAAAGCCAAAGGTCCAGCCCGCAATCACGGAGGTCGTGTAGGTGGGAGCGAACGCGACGGCTCCGAGCAGAGCGAAGGTCGCGATGAAGTAGAGCACTCCCGCCGTTCCCTGGTCGCGCAGCCACGGAGCCATCAGGGGCCCGACGATCAGCACCGTCACCGAGCCGGTGATCGGCACGACCATGGCAAATACCGCCACAGGACCCGCGCGGCCCAGTCCTCGCTTGCGGCCCTCATCAGTCGATGCTTCGTTCATGGTCCGTCGAATCAGTAAGGAGCCCTGCGCGAACGGGCTGCTCGAGATAAGCGGCCTCGAGCACATTGACGAAGTGCCGGTGCAACACGGCGCCGAAGCGCCGGTCCCACGCTGGCGGGAATACCCATGTGCGACCAGCGATCGAGCCGGCGATACAACAACCCGGCCGCACGCCGGCACCGCACGGAGCGTGTCGAGAAATCAAGGGCGGATTCCGACCCGGCTCTTCGCCACGGTGTGGCAAATATGGACTATTCTATCTTCTGCGCTCGGATGCGTTCCGATTCACCCGGCTGGCGGACGTTCGGGCTGGAGCCGACCATGCCGTGCTCCGGATCTTGCCAGTGCGTGCCTGTGACCTGGTTTTCCTCCAGGTACACCGTGGCACTGATCTCGCGGTCCATATCGAGGTAGATCCAAGCGTTATCGGTGCGCTGCCAGGGTTTGCCCAGGGTGCCCTCCACGGCTTCCGGCGTCGCGCCGACGTGGATGGTTTGAAAGCGTTCGTAAGTCAGTTTCTGGCTGCAACCGCAGACCGCCAGACCCGCGACCGCAACGACAACCAGCGCCCATCGGATCCTGTTCATGACGTTCCCCTTGTACGGCACCCAGTCACCACCTCGGCCGGCCGTTACCCGGGTGGGGCAGGCGGTGGAGGAGTATTCGCGGCAGGCAAGATCGACTCGAACGTCGGATGGAATTCCAGCTCGTATTCGTCCTGAATCGTTTCGTCCCAGGGGGTTCGGTAGGTAGCGGTCAGGATGTACTTGCGGTCGGGGACCAGCCCCTCGACGCCGGCCGTCCAGGCCAGCTGAAACTCGTACATCTGGCCGTGCGTCCAGTAGAGCTCAACCTCCTCCTTGGACGCGATCATCCGGTCCCAGAAGGCCAGCCTTTCACCCTTTCGCTCGGCCGATGCGTTCACGAACGTCCACAGCTCGAAATAGAACAATCCGGCCGCCTTGACCGGGTCGCCGAAGCGATCCAGCGGCCGAACCACCATCAGGATGCCATCGGGCACGTCGTCTTGGTTGAAGCTGCGGACCGTGGTGAAGGGCTCAATGCGGATAGAGGCCGGCAGCATCAGCGAAAGCATTTCGACCCGCTCGCGTTCCGTGGGCAGATGGGTCGGTCCGCCGGATCGGCATGCAAGTGCCGGCAGTAACGACACCATGAGCACCACCCGCGTCCCTGCTCGCATGAAGCTGCACATATGAGCGCGGATTGTAGAAACCCGGCTCAGCCTGTCAAGCAAGCGACGGTGAGACCTGGTGCCCCTTCCGGTTCGTGAGTTGCGTAGCGGCCGGCCTCCGTGCCGGCCGTTCCCCGCGCAGAACGGCCGGCATGGAGGCCGGTGGCCATGGTCGCAACCGCCGGCACGGAGGCCCGGCCGCTACGGTGCAAACGGCCGGCACGGAGGCCCGGCCGCTACCGGTGCGGAAGTCGTCGACCGGAAGAAGCCTAGAATCAGATGGGCAATTGGCTTGCCGGAGAGGAGTGCCCAAGTGATTGTGGGGCGGACCATCCCCAGTGAGAACGCCGGGCTCGATATACGTATCCAGCGGATCGGCACGGAGATCCTCGACCGCGCCAGGTCGGCGGAACCTTCCGTCCTGCGGCCGGAATGGTGGCTGAACCGCCTGCTGGACTGGTCCACGGCCGACCCGCGACGCAAGGTGCAGCTCTTCCGGTTTATAGACGTGTTGCCGTCACTGGCCGAGAGCCGGGAGGTCGTACGGCACCTCTCCGAGTATCTGCTCCGAGAGGACGTGCCGCTGCCGGGGCCGTTCGTGCGGCTGCTGAAGTCGGCGGCCGACGGCGCCTGGTACCAGCGGCAGCTCGCGTCCATTACCCGTCGCAGCGCTTTGCGGATGGCCCGGCGCTTCATCGCCGGTCAGACACCGGCCGAGGCCCTGGACACCATCCATCGGCTGCGGCAGCAGCGGATGGCCTTCACCGTCGACATCCTTGGCGAAGCCACTACCAGCGACGTGCAAGCCGACCACTACGCGCGCCAGTACCACGAGTTGATGGGCTCGCTGGCTCCAACGGTCAGTGGCTGGCCCGAAATCGACCAGATCGACTGCGGCCCGAACGGCCCGCTGCCGCGGGTGAACGTGTCGCTGAAGCTCAGTTCGCTGGACCCCAATTTCGACCCCATTGCCCCAGAACGCAGCAGCGAGTGCGTTTTGCGACGGCTGCGGCCGATCCTGCGCGAGGCCCGGCGGCTGGGCGCATTCGTCAACGTGGACATGGAGCAGTACGAGTACAAGGACCTCACGCTGGCCGTCTTCCGGCAGGTGCTCAAGGAACCGGAGTTCCGCGACTTTTCCGACGTGGGCATCGTGGTACAGGCCTACCTGGCGGATGCGCCTCGCGATCTGGAAGAGCTCATCTCCTGGGTGCAGCGCCGGGGAACGCCCATTGCCGTGCGTCTGGTGAAAGGCGCTTACTGGGATTTTGAGACCGCCTGGGCCGTCCAGCAGGGCTGGCCCATTCCGGTGTTGACTCAGAAGTGGCAGTCAGATGCCCAGTTCGAGTCGCTGGCCCGGCGGCTCCTGGACGTGCGCGACCTTATCCGCCCCGCGCTGGCCAGCCACAATGTGCGGAGTCTTGCGGCCGCTCTGGCGTACGCGGAGTCGGTGGGCGCGTCCCGGCGGGAATACGAGATCCAGATGCTTTACGGCATGGGCGATCCGCTCAAGGCGGCCATCGCGGAGATGGGGTACACGCTGCGGGTGTACACGCCGTTCGGCGAGTTGATCCCGGGCATGGCCTATCTGATCCGCCGTCTTCTGGAGAACACCTCCAACCAGTCGTTTCTCAAGCACAGCTTCGCCGATCGCGAAGCGCCCGAGCGGCTGCTGGCAGATCCCGCGGTCGTTCGGCCGGCCAGCCCGCCGCTCCCCGGAACGACCGTTGTTGACCTTGAGGAGAGTGATTCCATGGAGCCGTTCGCATTCGAGCCGACCACTGATTTTGCCCGCGAGTCATCCCGCCGCGCGATGGAGGATGCCCTCCAGGCGGCCCGCGCGGCGTTTGGCCGTGAGTATCCGCTGGTCATTGACGGCCATCCGGTGCAGACCCAGGATCTTTTGGATTCCCTCAACCCGTCCAATCGGGTCGAGATCGTTGGGCGTGTGTGCATGGCCAGCTTGCCTTATGCCGAGTCGGCCGTCGCCGCCGCCCGGAAGGCTTTTGGGGGCTGGTCGCGCCGAAGTGCGCGGGAACGGGCGGAACTGCTTCGCGGCGTGGCGGACGTGCTGCGTCAGCGGCGGTTTGAGATCGCCGCCTGGATCATCCTGGAGGTGGGCAAGCCGTGGCGCGAGGCCGACGCCGACGTAGCCGAGGCTATCGACTTCTGCGAATACTACGGCCAGCAGGCCGTCCGGCTGGAAGAGCGTCCCCGCCGGCGCGATTTTCCCGGTGAGGAGAACATCTACGCCTATGCGCCCCGCGGTGTGGCCGTCGTCATCGCGCCGTGGAATTTCCCGCTGGCCATTCTGACCGGCATGACCACCGCCGCCCTGGCCGCCGGCAATACAGTGGTCATGAAGCCGGCGGAGCAATCCTCCATCGTGGCCGCCCATCTGATGCAGGCCTTTACTCAGGCCGGCCTGCCGCCGGGCGTCGTGAACTTCCTGCCCGGCAACGGGGAAGAGGTGGGGGCCCGGCTCGTCGAGCACCCGGACGTGGACATCGTCGCCTTCACCGGCTCGCGCCAGGTAGGCGTGTGGATCTACGAACATGCGGCCCGGTGGCAGCCCGGACAGCGTGCCCTCAAGCGAGTCATCGCCGAAATGGGCGGCAAAAACGCGATCATCGTCGATGCCGACGTGGATCTCGATGAGGCGGTGGAGGGGGTGCTGGCCTCGGCGTTCGGATACGCGGGGCAGAAGTGCTCGGCGTGCTCGCGCGTGATCGTGCTGCGGCGGGTGCACGATGCTTTCGTCGACCGGCTCGTCGAGGCCGGGCGCAGCGTGCCAGTAGGTCCCGCGGAAAACCCCGAGACCATCGTCGGGCCGGTGGTCGATGCCAGCAGCCAACAAAAGGTCCTCAGCTACATTGAGAAGGGTAAGCAGGAAGCGCGCCTGGTCTGGTCGGCCGATCTGGGGGATTTGCCCGCGCGCGGCTTCTTCGTACCGCCGACCATCTTCGCGGACGTGCCGCCTGACGCCTGCATCGCCCAGGAGGAGATCTTCGGGCCCGTGCTGGCCATCACCGCGGTCGAAAGCTTTGAGGAGGCCATCCAGGTCGCCAACGGCACCGAATACGGCCTGACCGGCGGAATCTACTCGCGGAGTCCGGCCCATATTGAACAGGCCAAGCGCGAGCTGCACGTGGGCAACCTGTACGTGAACCGCAAGATCACCGGTGCCCTGGTGGATCGTCAGCCATTTGGTGGTGTGCGCATGAGTGGGGTGGGCGGCAAGGCCGGCGGCCCGGATTACGTGGTGCAATTCATGGAGCCGAAGACGATTACGGAGAATACCCTGCGGCACGGGCTGACGCCGACGGCCGTCGGGGCGTAGCACCCGTTCCACTTGACGGTCATCGCAGCGGCCGGCGTCTCTGCCGGGGGTTCTGCTCACAGCTTATCATCCGCCAGTGTTGGCTCCCTGGTGCCCGACAACCCCCCTGTCCCCTTCGGAAGGGGGGGAGAATACCTACCGGTCGTTGTGCCATGCCCAAACGGCCGGCAGGGACGCCGACCGCTACACTCTCCACTGGTTCTCGTGGCCTGTTCGCCCGGGCCAAATGACGCGAATCGGCCCTTCAGTTATGGGGCATGGCTGACGATAGACCACTTATCATGCCTGGAGAGGCTCAAAGGATACCTGTCGCGCCGGCCGAAAAGAGCGTGGGCACAGTCCCGGCTCAAGCCAGCGGCCGCAGGGTGGTCGTTTTCACCGGCGGGTACAGCCCGCCCTCCACAGTGGAAACCGTGGAAGCGATCGCCCGCGCTTTCCCGAGCTGGGAGGTTCTGGTCCTCCAGGAGCGGCTTTCCCGTCGGCCAGGCGCCTACGTGCGGAGCAAGATCCGGCGTTTCATGCGCGAGCCGATTTCTTATCCGCTCGAAATACTCTCGGAACGGTTGCAGACGAGGTGCAGGCGGAGGCCCAGGATACAAGGGGGAGGGGTGCGGTTGCCCTCCGGCCTGGGCCACATTGCTGTCGGCCGGGTCGAATTCCGCCCTTGTCGCTCCTTCCGAGACCCGGAGGTACTGGACCAGCTCAGGGATTTCTCGCCCTGGCTGGGCATCTCCATTGCAGCTCCGATTCTGAAAGCGGAGCTCTTCTCGATTCCCCTCCTGGGCACGATCAATCTGCACAAGAGCCTGCTGCCTGACTATCGGGGCATACCGCCGGCTTTCTGGGAGCTGCACGACGGAGCTCGGGTCACCGGGGCGACGGTTCACTGGATCGACGACGGTCTGGATACTGGCAGAATCATCCATCAGCAACCATTAGCCATCCCCTGTTACGCGACCGTGGATGGGTTGGCGGCCCAGTTGGACGTACTCGGCGAACAGGTTCTGGTGGAAGCACTGCGGCTGATCGATCGGGGAGAGGCCCAAGGGCGCGACCAGGCATCCCCCGGCGTCGGCGCCTGCCGTCGTCCACCCTGGCTGTTGCAGCAGGCGATCAAGTTGCGGTTGAATCGCCGCAGACGTGCCGTTTGCTCGCTGCGATCGATCGCCAAGTGGAGCTTCCTCTCGGCTTACGTTCACCTGTGGGCGCCAGTGAGAAACCTGGTCCTGCGGCTGACCGGCCGTTGCCGGACCACCGTCCTGCTCTACCACCGGGTCAGCGATGATTACCTGGACTCGGTCACGGTGGGCATCGAGCAGTTCCAGCAGCAGATCGAGTTGTTGCGCCGCTGCTACCAGGTCATTGATCTGAACACCTTCCTGGCGGACCCTGCAAAGGCGCGCCGGAAGCCCACCGTGGTCATCACTTTCGACGACGGATACCTGGACAACTACCTGGCCGCTCGATTGCTTCGCCGCGCGGGACTGCCCTGCACGTTCTTCGTGTCCACGGGAATGATTGGGACTGGGCGAGCTTTCGAGCATGATCTGAGGAAGCTCGGCGGTGGTGTCCCCGCAATGACCTGGGAGCACGTCCGCCAGATGGTGGAGTGGGGCTTCCAGTTCGGGAATCACACGGCCAACCACGTCGATCTCGGGCGGCTGCCACCGGCGGAGGGGCTCGCCGAAGTTCAAGCGGCGCAGAGCACCCTGCACGCCAAGCTGTCCGAGAGCGACAGCGTCGTTCCCGTGCTCGCGTTTCCGTTCGGGCTGCCGGTGAACATGAGTCGCCAGACCCGCGAGTCTCTGGGATCTATCGGGATGACTGCCTGCCTTTCGGCCTGCGGCGGGCAGAATGCGCCGGGTTTCGACCCGTGGGACGTCAGACGGCAACCCATTAATCACAGTTTCAGCGCCGTCGCCTTCCTGGCCGCCATAGAAGGATGGGGTCCACGTCGCCGGGTTCAAGCACAACGGCCCGCGCCCGCAACGGGAACCGCCCACCCTTTACTCACCGCAGCGCCCGGCGTGTAGCCAAAGGCAAACGGCCGGCAGGGACGCCGGCCGCTACGGGTTTGGCTGACCGGTCCGGAAGCCGGTCTCCCGAAATCGCTGGGTCAGGGTTCTTCAAAACGATCCGGGCCGCGAGTTTCCTCGCGCGGGCCGGGTCGCCTGGAACCCTCAGGACCATCGCCGGATCTCATCCGAGCCTCGAGCCGCTCCAACTGCTCAAACAGTCGAGGAGCCTTCTCCCGCAGCTCCTCGCGCGAGTTGAAGGTCATGGTCAACTCGGCGTCGCCGCCGCGCGTGTGAACGGTGATCCGGCCCTCGGGACTGACCTCAAAACGCGTGCGAGCCGGTGCGGGAGCGAACCGCCCGTCGGGATCGGGCAACTCTCCCATCGGCCCCTGGAAGAATCGCTCACCCCACTCGCGCCATTTTCCCGCCAACTCGTCCTCGTCACCGAAGGGACGCCGCCCTCGAGGCTGGTTTCGGGCCTCCGGCTGGGCTGGGGCCGGACCACGGCGATCTTGAGCATCTCGCCGATGATCGGGACGATCCGGTGCTGCCTCCGGCCTCACGGGCCGACCGGAAGGCTCAGCCGAATGGAGCAGCTCGAATGCTTCCGGGTCGGCCTTGCGGAGCTGTTCCATGTTGGCGTAGCTCTTGACCCGTGCGGCGTTCTCATCCTCGGAATGAGAATGGCGTTTGACGATGATCTCGCCGCTTTCATCACGCCGGACGTGCAGAACGTTTCCAGCTTTGTCCGTACGACGGGCCTCGTTCACGCTCTCCGGGGGCATGGCTTCCCGGTCTGCATCGCGTTCCCGCTCGCGGCGGGGGGACCCCCACGGCGGAGAGAAGCCACGGTCCAGGCGCTCCCTGAACCCGGGCGGCAGTTCGCCGAGGTCCTCCAGGATCCAGCCGTCCGGTCCTGGCCGGAGGATTTTACCACGCATACCGAACTCGCGCAGATGGGCCACATCGGGATCGTCCTCGTACTTGGGTTTGAAGGCACGCCAGTCGGCGGGCGCTTCGCCCAGTTGGACGGCCAAAGCTTTTTTCTCGCCCTGGTGGATGACAACCAGCTCCAGCGTATCGCCGGGTTTTTTGTCCCGCACGTGCTGCGAGAACTTGCGGACGGCGTCAAGCCCGCCTTCCGTCGCCCGGCCGTCGGCCTGCACGATCACGTCAAAGCGATCCAACGCCGCGTCATCGGCGGGGCTTCCGGTGAAGATGTTGCAGATCATGACACCGCGATCACCGAGCTTCAGATGCTCGGCCAGGGCGGCCGGTACGGGGCACAGCCGCACCCCCAACCAGGTGCCGCCTGCCGGCTGCTCACGGGCCGCCTTCCACTGAAGAGCCTCCTCGGGCGTGGTGAAGTCCGGAGGCATGAAGCGGTCGCGCGTGAACCGGTCGATCAGCGGGTCCCGGGGCGCGAGTCGTGGTTCCGCCTGATCAGGGAACGATCGCTCTTGATCCCGCGGCCCGAACTCCTGGGCCAGCAGTGAGGTTCCAGCCAGTGCCGAACACAGCAGCAGGAGTGCTGCCCTTACATGCGTCAACATGGGAATGCTCCTGAAAGCCTGTCGCAGGCCGTGGCCCGCGGTCTTTTCAATGGAGTCTATGCACAGGACATTAGTAGTCCGCTCTGAACGGCGAAACCGTCGTCCGTGCGGTGTTGAGTTCGAGCACGTAGATCGTATCCGTCTCAGGATCGAAAACGCCGACGACGTTCTGGTTAACACGTTCGCGGTGTCGCCTGGGCCCATCGATGAGCTCGGCCAGATCGAGCTCGTTGTCTGACCCTTCGGACAACGCGGGGATCAGGCTCGCCGGTGCCAACATCGCAGTCTCTAAGGCGACACCGGACTTCGTTGGTGAACGTTCTGACATTCCTTGAGGCGCCACCCACGGCCCGGTAAAGGCGAGCAGCAGAGCGGCGGCGGCCGCGCCGACCGCCAGGTTGAGCCCGCTTCGCCTGGACAGCCAACGACGCCGCACCGGGCCGACGGCCATCGAAGCCGGTCCTGCCGAATCCCCCAGCAAGGCGTTCAGAGCCCCCTGCGCGAGGGCATCGATCCGTTCTGACTCCTCGAGGGCGTTACGCGCCTCGGGGTCCCGGATGAGCCGCTTATTCAGATCGAGCGACTCACCCTCGGCCAGTTCGCCGTCGAGTCGCCGGGAGATCAGGTGTTCCGTGCGTTCGTCAAGCATGAGCAGGCGTCTCTTCCAGGTGGCGTGGCCGTGCGCGCGACCGCCGTTAAACATGGACGCACGCGGCGCCGAGATGCTGTCAAAAAACGTCCAGACATGAATGAGTGCCGT
>BTUC01000065.1:0-22177 GCA_045863575.1 Phycisphaerae bacterium | reverse complement strand
CGCGCGTTGATGTTCCGTCACTGGCCCCGCCACTGCCCCGCGTCTCCTTGTCCCCTTGTCGCGCGTCTCTCCCTCGCTCCGTCTCTCCTTCTCTCCATCTTCCCTACAAGGGCATATCCAGTGGCTCATACGCCGCGTAGCGCTCCAACTGCTCGGGCCGCACCTCCACCCCCCAGCCGAGCCCGTCCAGCGCATGGCCACGGCCGCCATATCCGAACCGCACCGGGCGGGCGACCACGTCGTCGGTCAGGAGAAACCGGCCGTAGCTGCCCTCCGCGAACAGCACGCCGGGAACGTTCTCGAGAAAGCGACGCCCGACGGCCGAGAGGATGCTCGTCTCGCCCACCATGCAGCCGAGCTGGTAGAGGGCGTTGTGCTTGCGGGCAAAGTGGGCCAGCCGGACGGCCGGAAGAAAGCCGCCGTTCTTGCTGATCCGGATGTTGAATGCGTCGGCCACGCCCATCTCCTGGAGCCGCTTCGCATCG
This sequence comes from Phycisphaerae bacterium, assembly GCA_045863575.1. Taxonomy (GTDB): domain Bacteria; phylum Planctomycetota; class Phycisphaerae; order UBA1845; family PWPN01; genus JAAXZI01. The sequence continues at coordinate 21,692 of BTUC01000065.1, read as the reverse complement.
CTCATGGTGACCAGCGACTCGTCGTGCATCACCGTCAGGCTCACCGCCTGCTTGAGGGCCACCACTTTCTTGTCATCATCCCGGGGCAGCGGCTGTTCCACGCTGCGGATGGCCAGCCCGTCCATTCGCCCGAGTCGCTCCAGCGCGGTCTCCAGCGTCCACGCCCCGTTGGCGTCCAGACGCAGCGTGGTCTTTCGTCCCAGCCCGCGTCCCAGCGCCCGCACCACTGTGGCTACGCGCTCCAGGTCATCTTCATAGCCGACCTTGAGCTTGAAGTCGCGCAGGCCGTACCAGTACATCATCCGCACCGCCCGCCGGAGCTTCGCTGGATCAGTACCCGACAGCACGCCGCTGTAGCGGGTTTTTTCCACGCTGCCCGGCGAGCCGAAGCCGGGCAAACCCAGCCAGTTGACGGCCTCGCTGATCGGTTTGCCGAATGCCTTGCTGTACGCATCCAGCAGGGCGAGCTCCACGCCCGACCGGGCGGCCGTGATCACGTCACCGGTTTCGTCGTGGTCCGGCAGGGCGTCGATTCGTTCCAGCGCCTCGGGGAAGCTGGTCGGCCGAAAAGCGACCAGATCCGGGATGAGGTCATCGGCGATGGATTGCACAACGGAATCCGGCGTCTCCCCAGAGACGTACGGCCGGGGCAGCGTTTCCCCGTAGCCATGCGTCCCATCGCTCAGCTCGACCTCTACGACGATCGGGTCTGCGTGCGTACGGACCTTGGCCGCGTGGCCGAACGGCCGGCGCAAGGGGATGGACAGGGCCCAGATCCGCAGCCGGACGATGTGACGGTAATCACTCACGGGCGACATGTTAGAGGCTGCGTCGCGGCTCTGCCATGGGCGGGCGGTGCTTTTCAAAAGGTTGGAATCCGGCGGATCGCGACCAGGGTGTCGGCTGGCGCCGGAGACTGCCGGTCTGCCTGCTTGGGCGTGCTGCGCGGCGTGCTCGTGATCGTCATGCACCGCCTCGAGAGCCGCGGGGGGGGCAGGGTGCAGGCTTGAGCGCCGGCCGACGCATTCGATCGCAAAGCGTTTTCTGGCTGTCTCGCCGCTCAGGCCGGCTTGCATTCCCAGGCCCCCGACGCCATCCTTGCCATTCGCCGCCCGGAACTGAACGAAACGACATCTGGCGAGGACGTGGCGAATGACCGATTTGGACACCGTCTGCCTGATCTGCAACCGGACAGGCATGGGCCCGCACCTGGAGATTCTGCAACGCTGCCCGGATTGCGGCTTCGTCACCGCCCGTATCGATGCGCCGCTGGACGCCCGTTCGCTCTACGAGGGGGACTACTTCACCGGCGAGGAGTACCTGGACTACCGTGCGGACGAAGCCTTCTTTCGCCGCAACTTCGCCAGGCGGCTCAAGCAGATCCTGAGGCGCCGCTCCAGTGGCCGTCTGCTGGAACTTGGCGCGGCGTATGGGTTCTTCCTCGATCTGGCCCGGCACCATTTCGAGGTGGTCGGCTATGAGGTCAATCCGGAGGCCGTCCGTTTTGCCCGCGAGGCGCTACATCTCGACGTCCGCCAGGACGACTTTCTGGCCGCCACCACGACCGACCTGGGCGGGCCGGTGGACGTCACCGTGCTCTGGGACGTCATTGAGCATCTCGATCGTCCCGACCGGTTTATCGCCCATGTGGCCGAGGTCTCCCGACCGGGCGCCCTGCTCTACGTGACCACCGGCGACATCGGTAGCCGCCTGGCCCGCCTCCGTGGCCGTAAGTGGCGCATGATCCATCCACCCTCGCACCTGCACTACTTCGACCGCCGCACGCTCCCGCGGCTCCTGGCCAACCATGGCTTCAGAACGCTGGAGGTCCGCTCGGTGGGCGTCGCCCGGAGCTTCCGCCAGGTGCTTTATTCGGTGCTGGCCCTGGGACTGAAGCGGCCCCGTGCCTATGACGCCCTCAAGCGTTTCGTGCCCGCGAGCTGGGGCTTTACCCTGAACACGTGCGACATCATGCAGGTCGTAGCGGAGAAGCGCGGGTCAGGTACGAGTTGGCTCAAGCCAGAGCCAGATTGGAAGGGCGTTGAAACGCCCCACTTGGGCGAGTGAGGAGCCGTGGGGAGCGGTTTGGATTGAGAGATTGCCCGCATCACCAGTGCTAAAAGCACTGGCCTGAAGCCGGCTTCGGCGGAACGGCCCGTAAACGGGCCAGTACCGCAACCCATCGCCGTGCTGAGAACGTGCGTTCACTCGCCGCCTATCCCCCGCATGCGGATATTGCGGAAACGCACATCCGTCGGCCCGCCGCTGTGGATCTGAAAGCCGATGACGCCGGTTCTGAGCTTGTCGTCGCGCAGATGTGTGCACACGGTTCCGTTGATCTCCACCCGCAGCTCGTCACCCACGGCGTAGACGACGTAGCGGTTCCACCCGCCTTTGATCACCGCCCGCTCGCCGCGACCCTTGTACCCGTCGTTCAGCAGTCCGCGGCCCAGCTCCTCATAGATGCTGCCCCACCAGCCTCGTCCGATATCCGCCTGGTAGCCGGCGCACTCGCCGTCGTCGCGCGGCGTGCTGCGGAACTGGATGCCGCTGTTGGCCGTATCCGGCTCGAGCTTGACCTCCAGCGTCAGCACGAAATCGCCGTACTTCGCGCGCGACACGAGGAAACTGTTGTGCTTGAGGCCCTTCTCCGTCCGCCCAACAATCGATCCGTCCCGCACCGACCACAAACTCATATCTCCCGACCAGTTCGACAGGTCCTTGCCATTGAATAGCTCCAGCCACGCCGGCCGTCCGGCCTGCTCGAACAGGAACAAGCCTTTCTTGTTCGACGTCAGCACGTCCCGATCACCGTCCCTGTCGATGTCCACCGGCGTGACCATGTACCCCACACCCGAATCCTCATCGATGACGTGCCGGACGAACCGGGCCTGCTTCCCGTCACGTTGCAGCTCCCACCAGGCCAGCAGGGCGGGCTCATCCAGGCCCGGGTCGCCTTTGTCGTGGGCCTTGTAACGCTTGCCGGTGACCAGGTCGGCATCACCGTCGCCATCCATATCCGCGGCCACGAGCGCATGAAGCTGCGAAATCGATCGGTCGATCAGGTGCGGCACCCACTCCGGACCGCTGTCGCCTGGCCGTTGCTCCCACCAGGAGAGCCCGTAATCGTGCGGCGCGCCGGCGGCCACGTCCTGATCGCCGTCGCCGTCGAAGTCATACACCACCGGGTGATGCGTATCCCCGCGGTCCAACGGATGAAACGTCCAATGCCCGGCATCCGTGCGCGTCTTCGGATCGTACCAGCCTAGAGTTGAGAGTACGTCCAGCCGCCCGTCGCGATTCACGTCGCCTGCGCCGATCCCGTGCCGCCAGCGAGCTTTGGGGATCGGGTGAATAATCTCCCGCACCCACGTGGCGCCGCGGTCCGCGCCGACATGCCACCAGGCCAAGGCCTCCACACCACCATCCGCCGGCCCGATCAGGTCCGGCACGCCATCCGCGTTCAGGTCGGCCACGACGACGCTCTCCGTGTCGGCCGATTCGCCGATCTGGTGCGCCTTCCAGTGCTCATTCTCGCCGCGCGGGTTCTCCAGCCAGCCCATCCAGCCGGCCCGCCGCACCGTGATCAGGTCCACCCATCCGTCGCCATTCACGTCGAAGGGGTGGTCCAGCCGGACGTCACGGTACCCGCCATCCATGGGCACATCACGGAACTTGTGCGGCCGCCAGTCCGGACCCGAGTACCAGTTCTCGCCCGCGATGATGTCCAGCGGTCCATCGCGGTTCACATCCGCAGCCGTCACCGCCTCGGCGCGAAACTCGGCGTCGATAACGTGCCGCTTGAACGCGATCTCGTCTCCAACGGCCAAGGAAGCGAGGGGAACGAGCCATACGGCGGCGGAAAGCGGGTTCATAATCGGCTCCGTGTAGTGGAATGCTCCGCGCGGTATGATATCCGGGAGGTTGTCCGATGTTGAGTTTGAGGATGGGTGCATGAGGCCCCTGATTCTGCTGGCCGTTGGCGGGGCCGTGGGTACGTTGTGCCGCTATGGGCTGAGCGGCTGGGTGCAGGGCCATGCCCGGACCAGCTTTCCCTGGGGCACGATGAGCGTGAACGTGCTGGGTTGCCTGGCCATCGGGGTGCTGGGCTGCCTGCTGGCTGACCGCGGCGCCCTGCGCCCGGAGTACCGGACGGCCATCCTGGTCGGCGTGCTCGGCGGGTTTACGACCTTCTCGAGCTTCGGCTACGAGACGCTCCGCATGCTTAACGACCGCGATCTGGCCCGGGCCGGGCTCTATGCAGTCGGTACCAACCTGGCCTGTTTGGCCGCGGTGTGGATCGGCTACCGCGTGACCGAGAAGCTCCTGCTCTCTTCCGGGTCAGAGTAGTTCGCAGGACGGCCCATAGCCAGGCAGTTGAACAACACATCGCCGCATGACAGCGGCCAGGGAGGTCGCCATGAAAGTTCCCGAGAATGGTCATTGTCTGCGAGTGTTCATCGGTGAGTCGGACCGCTGGCAGGGCCGGGCCTTGTATGAGGCCATCGTGCTGAAGGCCCGCGAGCTGCACCTGGCCGGGGCCACGGTCATCCGCGGCCTGGCCGGCTACGGCGCCCACAGCCGCCTGCACACCGCGCGCGTGCTGCGCCTCAGCGAGGACCTTCCCCTCATCGTCGAGATCGTGGACAGTCGCGACAAGCTCGAACTGCTCCTGCCGTTTCTGGATGAGGCCGTCAAGGAGGGCCTGGTCACGATCGAACCGGTCGAAGTCATCTGGTACCGCATGCGCAGCACCGAGCCACCCGCGGAGATTCAATCCACACCGGTGATCCACTGAGGGGGCCGCGACCCGATCGGCGGGCTGTCAGAGCCCTGAGCGCAAGCGAAGGGTTATCGGTTGCCGCGAGCGCCCTCGCTTGCGCTCAGGGCTCTGAAGAGCCTTGTCGCGCAAGCTGCCACGCACCCTCCACTGAGGTAGAAGGGCAGTGACACAACCAACTGGTACGCAGGCGCGGACTCAGCTTGCTTGTCGGGCCGAGGCCGGCCCGGACATGATCCGCTGTACCTTGGCAAACGCGCGGGCAATATCATCCATGTCGCGCGTGTCGCCCAGCAGCATCGACTGAGCGAACCACACGCTGTGATCGCACGCAGATTGCGTGTTCGGGCAGGGCAGTACGCGGATGGCATCGGGGTACTTCTCGCGCAAATACTGAAGCGCCGGCTGCTCTGAGAGCGGCGTGGTGTAGCCTTCCATGGCCGGGACGCCTTCCGCGGTGAGCGCATCGACGATGCGCTTCCGCGGGGCGTGACCGAATCGCGCGGGATCGACCAGGGCAGCGTACAGGTGGTACGCATGGCGCGTGCACCACGGCGCGGTACGCGGCGGCACGACACCGGGAATCTCAGCCAGACGACGCGACAGGTACCCCGCCATCTTCTCGCGGTGAAGCGTCTGGGCTTCCAGGTCGGCCAGCCGGACGGTGAGCAGGGCGGCCAGGTATTCGCTGGGCCGGTAATTCCAGCCGAGGCGGGGATACTCCCAGCGGCCGCCGGTGGGGTGCCGGCCGACGTTCATGAAGGCCACCACGCGCGCATCGATCTCCGGGTCGTTGGTGATGACCGCCCCGCCTTCGCCGGAGGTGAGATTCTTGGTGGATTGAAAGCTGAACGCGCCGACGTGACCGATGGAGCCGACCCTTCGCCGATCGTATTCGGCCGCATGAGCCTGGGCACAATCTTCCACGACGACGAGGTTGTATTTCGCCGCGATGGCGTTGATGGCACCCATGTCGGCCGGGTGCCCGGCGAGATGCACCGGCATGATCGCCCGGGTGATCCCCGGGCGGACGGCAGCCTCGGCCGCCTCCGGATCGATGGTGAACGTGGTCGGATCGATGTCCACGAAGGCCAGCGTGCAGCGGCGGTCAATGGCGGCGCTGGCGCTGGCGATGAACGTGTAGTTGGGCAGAATGACCTCGCCGCCGGGACCCCACGCGTCCAGATCGAGGGCGGCGGCCAGGGCGGCGGCGATGGCATCCGTGCCGTGCACCAGCATTCGCCCGTATTTCGTGCCGCAGAATTCGGCCAGGCGGTGTCCGAATGCTTCTGACCTGGGCTCGGGCAAACCTTCCACGCCGGAGAAGTAAACCTCGCGCAGCGCCGGCTCAATGCGCTGCGTCCACTCTTCCATGCTGCGCATCGGCCACTGCGGCCAGGGATGGTCATTCTCGTTGCGGGTCGGCTGACCCCCGTCCAGTGCCAGGCGTTCCGATTGGCTCATGCGGTCCTCACGCCTTCGCGAGCTGACCACGATGGGCCCAGACCTTCTCGAAGGCTTTGATGTACTGATCGACCAATTCCGGCACCTCGGACGTGAACAGGGGCAGGTAGAGGGCCCGCGCGTTCACCTGCTCGGAGCCGGGCAGCACGGCCGGGATTTTCGGCGCGTGATGCCACCATTTGGCCTCTGAGTATACCGCGTACTTGTGCTGGCAGGGATAGCTGCCCGAATTGGCGTGGACGCCCTCGGCCTGTAGAGCCTTGATGGCCGTCCCGCGTGAGAATCCGGCCGCCGACGGATCGAAGTAAAGCATGTTACGATCGTAGTACACGCGCTTCGCGTCCGGACGGCAGTAGGGCTCGCCGATGCCCGGCAGCCGGGTCAACCGGTCGTTGAGCCGCCGCACCTGGGCCGAGATCATGTCATTGCGCTGATCCAGGATCTCCACCTGGCGCCGGCACAGCGCCGCGGTCAGCGGGTGCATGCGCAGCTTGAGCCCCAGGCCGGTGCCTTCATACTTGCGGTAGGGACTGTCTTCGGGGAACGTTGGCGGGGCTTTGTAGTGCCCGAAGGTGGCCGCCCGTTCGTAATGCTCGCGGCTCTGATACATGCCCATGCCGCCTTCGATCCCCGGCAGCGGCTTGGTGGCCTGGAAGCTGAAGATGGACATTTCGCTCCAGGTGCCCAGCAGCTTGCCCTTGAGCCGGGCCCCGTGGGCGTGGGCCACGTCTTCGAGCACGATCAGGCCCTTTTCTTTCGCGAAATCGCAGATCTGATCCATGTCGCAAGGATTGCCCCACGAGTGCATGGGCAGCAGGGCCTTCGTGCGCGGGGTGAGTTCGCGGGCGGCATGCTGAAGATCGAAGCAGGCTGTCTTCGGGTCGATGTCGATGAAGATCGGCACCAGCCCGAAGAAGCGCATGGGCAGGATCGCGCCGAAGAACGTGTACGTGGGCACCATGATCTCGCTGCCCGGCGGCAGGTCGAGGGCAAAGAACATGCTGGTCAGGGCGCTGGTTCCGTTGAAGTGGGTCTTCACATGAGGCACCTGGTAATATTCCTGCCAGGCGTTCTCGAAGAGCACAAGCTCGCGGTAGACGGTGGAGGAGTTCAGTTCGAGGGCCTCCATGACCAGCTTCTTCTCCTCGGGCCCGAAGAGCGGCCAGCGGGCGGCCTCCACGTGGCGGTCCTTGGGGAAGCTGACGGCCGGCTTACCGCCCTCCAAGGCCAGGGTATCGGCCGCGGCCGCGCGCGACGGTCGGGCGGCGGCCAGGCCGGCTGCGGCCACCGCCGATGACCCCAGAAAGCGACGCCGGGTGCTGCCAGACTGTGAATGAGCGGGGTCAGGGTGCATGATCGTTCTCCTGCTGCGCCAGAGATGTCGAGTCACTCAGCGGACAACTGAATGACATTGTACTGTTGTCGCCTGAGTTGGCCAAGACGCGCGAAAGCCCGGGGTCAGCAACCCGCGCGTTCAGAAGGGGGATATAAGCTCACCCGGGCCGGCAGGGACACCCTGGCCGGCCGTCTGGCGACGTTTTCGCTTCGACCGGCAAGATGCCGGACTCAGAGATGTTGGATACCGGCGAGTGGTGGGTTGGCTTTACTCAAACCGGGCGATCGAGCGCATGTGGGCGACCGAGTCGGCCACCATCTGCTTGGTCTGCTCCTCGTCGAGCTCCACGCCCTTGATGCCTTCCAGCTCCATGACGAAGGGGCCGTAGAACTGGTGCTCATTGAACAGCCGCATCAGCGCGATGAAATCAACCACGCCTTTGCCCAGGGCCGGAAAGTGCCAGGAGCCGAATTTGCCGTCGGTGTCCTTGAGGTGGACGGAGGCGATTTTGTCCATCAGCCGGCGAGCCTGGCTGATGGCGTCCACATCCTCGTTATAGAAGTACAGGTTGCCCGTATCGAAGTTGATGCGCACATGATGGTGGTTAATCTGGCCCATCGTCCGCCGCGCGACGTCCTCGTTGGTAGCCAGCTCCGGATGCGTTTCCAGAGTGATGGTGACGCCATGGAGCCGGGCGATTTCGCCCGCCCGCTTGAGGCGGTCGTAGACCGTCTCGGCGGTCTCGCCGCGGAGCTTGGCCGACAGGAACAGCAGCTTGACGCCCATCTTCTCACAGGTGGTGAGCTGGGCCGCGAGCTCATCCACGCAACCCGGCTGGGACAGATCAGTCTTTCCCGTGAACATGACCACCGTGAGCCCATGGCGGGCGAGCTTCTCGCGCGTGGCCTCAATCTGGTCCGTCGTGGGCACCGGCATCTCAATGTGCCGGACGCCGATCGAGGGCAGGTGCGTCCAGGCGACTTCCTGGAACTTGCCATAGGACGCCAGCCGGCAGGCCAGCAGGTTGACCTTTCCCTGGTTCTCCGACACCGACTGGATCGAAGACCTGTTTGATCGCCCGTGGCTGCAGCCGGAAGAAAGCATCGCTGCGGCTGTCAGCAAGATGATCACGCCACGACCGGTGAATGGCCTCTGGAAGCTGCTCATATGAGTCCCTCTTTCGACAAGTGATCCCACGTCGACACCTGAGGTTCTAAACAGGTCCACACAAAAAGGTAGAGTTGCGTTCTCCACGTTCGAGCGGCCGCGCGGGCTGAAGCCCGCGGCTCGTTGCTTTCGGTTTCCGCCGGACCTGTTTAGAACGGCGCTGTTTCTCCCATGCTGCGCGGGACCTGCGGGCCCTGTGGCTGATCCGTCTACCCGATCCTCGCCCGCAGCCATTCGACGCTGTGCTGGATGCACGCCGGCGTCCCCTGGCACTCAATGCTCAGCACGCCCTCCCACTTGGCCTTCTTGAGCAGGTTGATCACGCCCTCGATATTGGCCGCATTGACCCCCTCGCCGATGGCCACTTCGCTGGTGGCGATGCCGGTATCCGCGCCGCGGACGGCCGCCGCGAGCTGCGGGCTCACGTCCTTGATGTGCATGTGCGCGATCCGATCCAGAAAGCGCTGGCAGAACGCGACGGGGTCACGGCCGGCAATGAAAGAGTTGCCGGTGTCGAAATTCATTCGAAAACGGGGCGTGTCGAAGAAGTTGAGAATGCGTTCCATGATGTCCGGATCGGTCGTGTACGGCCCGTGCGGCTCGACGTTGACGGTCACGTTGTAGTCATCCGCCCATTCGAGAATCTGGCGGTAGTTCTGCTTCGTGATGGCCAGCACCTCTTCGTCCGTGTAGCCGGCCGGCTTGCGGGCGCCGTCGGTGGTGTCCACGCACGGGCAGCCGATGGCGGCCGCGAACTGGATGGCCCGCTGCACGTAGCGCACACCGAAGGTGGCCCCCAGCGGGCCGGTAATCGGATAGGCGGCGTCAATCTGCGAGACCTTCAGGCCGCTCTCCTCCAGCCAGCGCTTCAGACGGATGGGGTTGCTGTCCAGCGAAACCGTCGGCGAGAAGCCCAGACCTTCGATGAAGTCCTGGCCGTCGACCACGCCGAACTCGATGTACTCCAGCTTGTGCAGTTTCGCCGAAGCGATCGCGTCGGCCATTGAACCGCTCAATGTACGCCAGTTGTCCGTGTGCATGCCCAGATGAATCATGGTTACCCTCTTATCTCAAGAACTGCGGCCTCATTCTACCGGCCTGATGGCCGAATGCGAATATCCCGAAAACGCACCTCCATGCCCATGTGCCGGTGGAGTTCCATTGCCAGCCGGCCGCGGGCGGCATGGGCAGCGACGTCCGGTTCTTCGTACTCGGCCGTGGTCACGCCATTGACCGAAAGCGTGATCTTCGAGCCGAGCGCACGGACGGCCATGTCGTTCCATCCGTCCACAACGGCCACGTGCTCGCCGATCCCCTTGAACCCCTCCACCAGCACGCCGCGCGTTCCGCCTTCCTCATAGAGCGTGCCGTACCGGTTGGGGGCCACATCCGCTTCGTAGCCCTTGAGCACGCCGTCGGCGCCTCGGCTCGCCCGGAAGATGAGGCCGCTGTTGCCTTTGCCGCCGGTGAGCCGCACGGAGAAACGCAGTTCAAAGTCACCAAACGTCCCGGTCGATTCCAGAAACGAATCCGTTTCCAGATGGCTCGCCCGGCCGGTCAATTCGCCGTCCTCAACAGACCAGTGCCGGGTGTCGCCGGTCCAGCCGGCGAGATCACGCCCATTGAACAGCAGGGCGAAGCCTTCCTGCTGCTCGCTGAGGGCGAGCTGGTTGTGCGGGGTCTCGGGCGCGGCGCGGCCGGCCCAGCGCAGACCGTTGTGCAGCAGTGCGATGAACTGCTCGTTGTTCAGCGAATCCGTATGGCCGAAGGCGATCGCGAACACCCGGCCGGAGCCCCATGGCTGGGCCCACGCCTGTGGTTCGGGCGTTGGGCCCACTTGGTCCTGGGCATCCTTATGCACATTCGCGGTGCGGATCAGCACTTCCACATCCGGATCGCAGTCGACGAGGCACAACTCGTCGGTGATAGTGAGCCGCCGGCCGATGCTCAGCATAGCCGGGTGGGCCGGATCCAACGTGACGCACTCAATGGGGCCATAGGTGCCCCGGCCGGCCACGAGGCCGCCAATCATCCGGGACCACTCCGGCCAGTCGCGGAAACTCCCCAGGACGCCATGCACGGCCACCAGCCCACCTCCTGAGGTCACGTGCTGAAGGATGTTGCGGCGGGCGGCCGCGCTGAGCGTTTCATGCTGTGTCGAGTTGAACAGCAGGACCCGGTAACGGCCAATCGTCCGCGCGTCCGCGAGCGACGACAGATCGTGCGCGACGTCCACCGACATCTCCCCGCGCCCCGTGAGTCGCGCAACCAGATCTGACAGGTGGACTTGCTGACTCGGCTCCTGCCCACCGGTGATCATGAGCACGTTGAGCCCCTCGGGCGGCCGGGAGCAACAGCCCGTCGCCAGCGCCGCTGTGGCGACGCATATGAACCCGATCCCCGCCCGCGAGTTGGCAAAGCGCATCTCGAACACTCCGTTGCTGCACCGCAAATCTTTGTAGCCGACTGCCCGCTCCATAGGCAAGGCTACTGGCTGACCGGTTTGGGCCAGCGACTGACGGTGGTTATACTAGAAGGAGCCTTGGTGGGAGGTCTGTATCTATGGAAATTGCTCATGGCACATACCGCGCGGGTCAGGTTGAGCTGGATTACGCCGTTCACTGGCCAGAGGGTGCCCGCGTCGCGGTCACCCCGGTGATGCAGGAGTATGGCCTTGCGGAGAGCGACTGGCCGACCACGCGTGAAGGGATAGAGCAGTTGCTGGCCAGCCTCGCTGAAATGGAGCCGCTTGAGCTAACACCCGCCGATGAAAGCGAGATCGCCGGGTCCAATCGATAATCACTTATCCGGCCGGGTGGCCACTCGCCGCATCCCCTCGAGCGCTTCGGTCATGCGCCTAAGCGTGTCGCGCTGTCGCGGCGTCCCTTTCCCGGCATGAGCTTTGACGAATGCCTCGATGGGCGCGAGCGCTTCGGGGGCGGCTTTCTTCGGCTCGGGGCACAGGTCGGCCAGCGTCAGGTACAGCCTGGCCGCCTCAGCGGGCGCATCTGCGTCGAAGAGCCGCCGCTGCATCCTGGCCGTGAACTGCTCGCGGGTCATGTTCACGTCCCAGCAGCGCTCGCGGAACCAGTACTGGTGTGAGAAGTACGGCATCGTGTAGGGATTAAAGTTGCGTGGCCGGTCGATGCCCATCGCGGCCCAGCCGTTCCAAGGGTTGCCATATCCCTGGCCCGGATCGTAGCTGGTGGCGAAACCCGTGAGGGCGACTTCCTCGGGTTTTGGCGGGTGCTGCCCGCCGTGGTAGTCGCTCATTCGGACGTTGGTGTGCCAGCGCAAGACCAGCGGGTGATCCTCCAACGCGTTCTGGGCGATGGGATCCCCCCAGCACCACCACCAGAAGAGGCGCTTCGAGTCAATCGCGTGCATGGCCTGGCGGTAGGCAGGGGGGTTGTGTTTGCCGATGGCGATGGCGAACTCGAAGTCCGGCCGGTCGCGCCAGATGAGATCGGTCAGCCGCTCAAACGCCTGCACGTGCGGGCGCCAGACTTCTTCTTTGGGCGGTCTCCTGCTCTCGCCGACCGGCTCGATGTAAATGCCTTCCGCCCCCGGCAGGGCTTTGACCATGTCGTAATAGTAGACCACGCCGCGGTCGATGGAATCGCCCGCAATCTTGCCGTGATGCCAGGTGAACCAGCCGCCGCCGATATAGAACTTCATGCCCACCTCTCGGCACTGGTCGATGAGTCCCTGGACGTTCTGGATGTTCGCCAGGTCCGTACCGGCGTATTCACCGCCATATTGCTGGAGGACGGGGAAGCCGGCCAGCCAGAACCACACGCGGTTAAGCGTGATTTCGGAGTTGAAATCGAGCACCTTCTTCCAGTTGGCCAGCGAGTCGTGGGCCGACCAGCAGGGCAGCATGTAGATGCCCCGGTAGCCGAATGCCGGCTTGCGCTTGAGATCCAATGGAAACTCGGTGGCCGTCCCGCTCGCCGAGGGCGCCAGGTGAAAATACATCCATTCCTGGCAGCCGTGCTTGAGGCCGATGGGTGTGTTGGCGGTGATGATCAGATATCGCCGGGTGGCGTCCGCATGCGTGAAGATGCGGAAGCCCTCGTCGCCCAGGTCCTCGCGCTGAAGCTTCACGCCCGCATCGACCAGGTCCCACAGCACCGGGTTGCTCTTGTCGTCGCCGACCAGCACATACAGCCCGGGCTCCTCGGCCTCCTGGGCCAAAGGCAGCGTCCAGCCGAAGCTGTCGGCCAGGTAGGCATTGAGCGCGGTCTCGACGACGTCATCCATTGGCTCGGTCAGCAAAGGCAGCACCAGCCGCGCCGCCGGCCGTCCGTCCTTCCAGAGCCAGGCCTTTTCGGTCGTTTGTGCCGCAACCGGTGAACAGAGGAACGCCGCGTGCCAACCCAGCACCGCCATGAAATACGCCATGCGCATCGTCTTTTCTCCGTCGAGCCCAGCGGACGATTGTAACCCACTTCGAGTCTCACGGCGAACGGCCGACGCGGAGAACGAAGTGCTTAAGCGTCTCAGCAATCCGAAAGACTACCCCTATGGAGTTTACCACAGAGGCACAGAGTCACAGAGAACAAGCCAACCGGGAGGCCGATTCAGATTGACTGCTGCCATCCGTGTTTATCAGTGCTATCCGTGGTTAAAAGCTCTACGGCTCCCCAGACCACGGATGGTACGGATAGCACGGATCAAACCCGCGGAAGGTGAGGAATACGCGAAGAAAGCAGGGTCAGTGCTTCTTGTCGTGCGCGTCGGCGGCCTGCTTCAGGTAGCTTCCCAGCCAGGGAGCGATTGGGTCTACGTCGAACGACTTCCAACTGTCGAGGTTGCCGATCTTGAAGAGGCAGACCCCCAGCACCTGCGGGTCCTTGAGCAGTTCCGCGTCGAGCCAGCGCAGCCAGTCGATGAACTTCTTGGGGGTGCCGCGGGCCTGCCAGCCGTCCTTGTCCGGATTGCCGGCCTTGTCCACGCCGCCTTCCATGAGAATCATGGGCAGGTCCGCGATCCCCGGGTGCGCTTTCCTCAGGTGCTCGTAGGCCTTGCGATAGCGCAGGCTGTAGTAACTCTCATGGTGCGGATCGGTGGAGTAGTCCACCGTGTACGCGTGACAGGCCCACGCGCCGCCGTGCTTCTTCGCGACCCGGAATGCTGGCACCATCGCATCGAGGATCTCCGGCTTGACCGGCAACCCCCCGACGCCGCTTTGCAGGATGACCGGGCGAAGGCCCATCTCGACAATTCTGGGCGCCGCGTGGGCGATGTAGCGGCAATACCACTGAGCCTGCTCGACCGTTTTCGGCTCCCACATGTTCGGCATGAACGAGAGGAAATCGACCTTGTCCTTATGGGCCGCGAGCGTGCGCAGTTCGCCGGCCTTCTGTGCCGCCCAGTCGTTGTAGACCTGGGCCGGGTCGCGGTCGATCTTCATCTCTTTGGACTGGGCGCCGACGCCGACCACGATGATGGCCTTTGGATTGGCCTTCTTGAGGCGAAGCCCGACGCTGTCAGAGCTGGCAAAGTCACCGGCGGGAATCTTCATGATGGGAACGTGGCCGCCGTCCACCAGCCGCAGCAGATACTCCGACGGCCGGCCACCATCCAGATAGAGCAGCCCGAGCTTCGAGGGCATCTGCTTCCCGGACCGCAGGGTCGGCTCCCCGGCCCAGGCAATTGCCGCCGTGAACACCGATGCGGACAGAACGAACCATGTACAGTTGTCAAATCGCAACGAAGATACCTCCAGGGTTTTGCCTTTAGCGGGCTCCGCATCACCTCGCCCGACCACCCCGCCGGGCTGCGGTTCGGAATTGTACAGTATTGGGCTGTGTGCCAGCTATGCCCGGGAGGCTTCACAGCGAAGCCCCCCGTCGTTTGATTCTCTCCGTCCCTCCTTCTCTCCATCTCTGCGCCTGAGCCCCGCAGACCAGGCTCTCCAGCACTCCAGGGGTCCGGTATTCAGGCCGGCCAGCCAGGACCCGCCCGCCCCCTTGTCCGTTCACCGGCCGTTCATACAATAGTGGGGTTTCAGGATCGCGGACGCGGTCGCCAGATCGTGGCCGTGACAGATGAGCCTAATCCGGCGCAGACCCCGCTTCTCCGGGCGGTCCGTCTCAGCAACTTCTGGAGGTATGCATGCCCCGTTACAGCACCGCGGACATCAGGAATATCGCCCTGGTTGGACACCAGTCGGCCGGCAAGACCTCGCTGGCCGACGCCATTCTGCACGTCACCGGCGTGGTGAACCGCCTGGGCGACGTCAACGCCAAGAACAGCTTCATGGATTTCATTGACGAGGAGAGGGCCCGGGGCTGCTCGATCGACTCCTCCCTGGCCAACGTCACCGTCAAGGACAAGCTGATCAACGTGGTGGATACCCCCGGAGCACCCGATTTCGTCGGGCCGGCGATTGCCGCCCTGGCGGGCGTGGAGACGGCCATCTGCGTGATTTCGGCCACGGCCGGTATCGAGGTCAACACCCGCCGCATGATGGATCGGGCCAAAGAACACGGCCTGGGCCGTATCGTCGTCATCAACAAGATCGACACCACGCTGGACCTGGGCGGGCTCTTGGCCGGCATCCAGGAGTTGTTCGGCAACGAGTGCCAGCCGATGAACCTGCCGACCGGCAAGGGCGATGGAGTCATCGACTGCTTTGCCAACAGCTCGGGCGATGCATCCTTTGGCGATGTGGCAGCCGCTCATACCGCCCTTATCGAACGCATCGTCGAGGCTGACGAGGTACTCATGGAGGAGTATCTGAGCACGGGCGACATGGACCCTGCCAAGCTCAGCGGCGTGGTCAGCAAGGCCATCGCGGCCGGCAGCTTCGTGCCCATTCTCTTCACCAACGCCCGCGGCGAGGTTGGCGTCAGGGAGTTGCTGGATGTAGTGGCGAACTTTGCCCCCTCTCCTGTGGAGGGCAAGCAGCGGGTCCTGAAGATCGGCGAGAATGAAACCCCCATCAAGCCCGATCCGGCCGGCAAGTTCGTCGGCCAGGTCTTCAAGCTGTTCGCCGACCCGCGCAGCAACATCAAATATTCGATCTGCCGCATTCACGCCGGCACGCTGAAATCGGATGCGAATATCCACATCGGCGAAGAGCGGAAGACTCAGCGGCCCGGTACGCTGTACAAGCTGCAAGGCGCCGAGCACCCGGAGATTGATGAAGGCATTCCCGGAGACATCGTAGCCATGGCCAAGCTGGACACGCGTATCGGCGACGTGCTCCATGCCGACGATGCCGGCGGCACGATCGAGATGCCCAAGTTCCCGCATCCCATGTATGCGCTGGCCATCGAGCCCAAGAGCCGCACCGACGCCGACAAGGTCAGCGGTGCCCTGCACAAGTTTACGGAAGAAGATCCCTGCTTCCTGGCAGACCGTGATGCGTCCACGCACGAGCTGGTGATCCACGGCATCGGCGATCTGCATCTGCGGACGATCCTGTCCCGCATGGAGCAGTACTTCAAATTGGCGGTGAATACCAAGGCCCCCAAGATTCCCTACCGCGAGACGATCACCGGCAGCACGAAGGACGTCGAATACACGCACAAGAAGCAGACCGGTGGGGCCGGGCAGTTCGGGCGCGTGGTGATCGCCATGGAGCCCAACGAACGTGGCGCCGGTTACGAGTTTGTCGATGAAATCTTCGGTGGGGCGATCGATCTGTCTTTCCGTCCCAGCGTGGATAAGGGCATTCAGGCCCAGCTCAAGGAGGGTGTGATCGCCGGGTACCCGGTCGTCGACGTCAAGGTGAAGCTCACCGACGGCAAGACCCACCCGGTGGATTCCAAGGACATCGCCTTCCAGATCGCCGGCCGTGAGGCATTCAAGATCGCCTTTCAGCAGTGTAAGCCCGTTCTGCTGGAACCCATTGTCGATCTTGAGGTTACGGTACCGAACGACAAAGTCGGCGACATCCAGGGCGATTTGGCCTCGCGCCGCGGACGGCCGACCGGCCAGCAAATGCTCCCCGGCGGTCTGAGCATCATCGCCGGCCAGGTGCCGTTATCGGAGATGTCCGACTACCACTCGCGCCTGTCCAGCATCACCGGCGGGCAGGGCAGTTACACGATGGAGCTGTCGCACTACGAGGCCGTGCCGGGCAACGTGCAGCAGCAGATCATCGAGAAATCGCGCAAGGAGCGCGAAGAGGCGCGGGCGGCTCACTAGTACCAGGAGCTGCCTCCAAACACCGACCTTTGCGGCCAGGCCTGGGAAAACAGGACGTTTTCGCAGGAGACGGCTGGTTCTATTGTCGGTTCGATATTGCCCGGAAGTCCAGCGACGTTTGCACCGACGCCGCAGCAGCGCGCCGGCGCAGCCGATGGCGGCGGCGCAAATCCCAGCGAATGCCGGAGGTTCTGGCACCAGGATCCCGATGGTCGGAGGCGGCCCGTTCACAAGTTGTGGCTCCATGAAAGTGACGAAGCCATGGTCAATGCCGCCGAGAATCTGTCTTCTCAGGAAATCGCCCGCCGTGCCGGCCGCGTACGGATCGCTGAGGTCGCGCACCCAATTCACTGAATCGACTGCCAACGGGGATGAGCTGGTCAAGACCAGTTCGTAGCGTGTGTTGAGCGGGAGCGCCGCAGTGTCGTCGCCAAAAGAGACGGTTATGTAGCCGGCATTGCCAAATCCGGCAGGAATAACCCGCTGTGGAATGGGCGCCACGGCCACGTATTCGGGCGTCCCTTCCTTCAGCACGTAAAGCATCAGATCGTCAGGTGGTGCGCCGACAGTAAAGAGCTTCAACTCCGCCTCTGCGAGTAGTCCTTCCACGCCCACCTGGAAGCTCTGCGACAGCCACTGTGTCGACAGTACGGCGTTGCCGCCTATTTCCGCCGTGTAAAACCCCTGATCCTGAACAGGGCCCGCCGCCACACCGGTCGCCAGCGAGATCACAACCAGGACGACTGCAAAACCTGTGGGTTTCATCGGTCACCTTCCTTTCGGTGAACTCTCACTTCCCTTCGTCGACATTGACGCAGGCACACACACCTCCCCCGTAAATCGTGAAGCACTGCCCGGTGATTCTCACGGGTTGGGGCCTGTGCGGTCAGCTCGACGAGCGTGCGCACCCGTCCCGCGCGGCCGTTCGGCCGGCCCCGGACGCTGCACAGGCCCGAATGGCTTGTCGTGTTGCCCACCAACCCATTCACGGGGCGATAGACCGTGAACGTCCCGCACACGCTGCCGGTCATCAGATCTTCGAGGATCCCGACTACCAGCCAGAAAAGCCGGGAATGCACGTAGCCAGACGGCCAAAGCATCCTCCTGGTGACGCAAGGGCCTTGCAGGATATTGTGACTCGACCAGGCCGCGAACTCATTGGACGACGGCTCCATTTCCATCAGCGTTTGCCAAGTGTGGATCATGCAGATCAGGCCGTTGTCGCGAGTGTGCATCGGCGGCAGTGTGGGGTCGAGCCGACATTTGCCAACTGACTTGACTCGGCTCCGCTGCGCGAGCCGCGCGGACCCCATTGTACCGTCCCTTCGGTCTCGTGCGTACACTCTTACGGGATTCTCAAGGCGTACGCATCGAATCCCGCGCGCGTTTTGGGCGTTCTTGAGGAAGTAGAAGGGGACGGGCTCAGGACGAATTACTCTGGGGGGTCCTACCGCCAGAAGAGGGCGAGCTCGTCGGCCGCGCCTGCTCACTTTTCCGCTATTCGGATTCCGCCTGAATCCGTTTCATGAATCACGTAGCGATCGCCATCCTGCGGCCGTACGGTCTTGCTGTTGTCGGAACCGGGTAAGAAAACCAGGTCGAGGCGTCGGCATTGCCTGTGCGTGCGCGTGTAGCGTGGGGAAAGCCGGTAGGTCTGGTCACCGAGTTCGTATTCAACCGTTTGCCCGGACCGGTTGCGGATAATGAATTCCATCCGCCTGGATCGGTGGCGGCCGAACATCTGCACCGCGTAGTACCTCCCGCCCTCGCCCTGGGCGACCGCCACGCCTGTGTCGGTAATGCCTCGTGCCAGCAAGTTTTCCCGGTGGCCCTTGGACTGCTCCCATCCTTCCATGAACCGCTGTGCCAGCTCCTTGCTGGAGAAGCCCACCGAGCTGTATTGATAAGCGATGTTTTCAGAAACCATGCAGTATTCGTATCCATGGTCCTCGGCTCTTTGCGAGGGTCGTTTCCCGTCGGCGGTATGGCCATAGCGCCCCGTGCGGGCCATGTAACGGGCGAAGTAGCGGGCGGCGTCCTCCAGGGCCTCGTTTGTCTGAACGGTAGAGCGGCCATGATCTTCACGGAACCTGTTCGTTCGTTTCACGATAAGACTCTCGACTTCAGACACTTCCGCATCGTCACTTTGCCGCGCCGGCGCGGCGTTCAGCGCTGCGGCGATCCAACCCGGATGGGGGATCCGCGTCTCAAGGCTCAGTGGGCTCAGCAGTAAGCTCAGCAACAACGGGAAAGATGTCAGTGGGGACATTTCGTTCTCCTTTCGGTCCGCTGGTGCAGGGGCCATTTTTGAATGCTAGGGCCTTAACGATCCTCATCCATTCTTCGAGTGCACCTGCCCAGCGTCAGTGGTAAGATGAGCTGATGGCCATTGACCAGAACCGGAGTTCCACGGATGAGTCTGCAAAGGGCGATGCACCGCCGCGCTATCCGCGGGCTTTCGCCCAAGGCACAGGTTTCGTGTTTCAGATTGTGGGCTTCGTTCTCATGGCAGGGGGGTGCTGCCTGGCCTCACTGAGCGGATGGATCCAGGGCGAGCAGGACCGGGCTCCCGGCAGCGTGGTGGAATGGGTCCGCCAGTCGCCACCCGGACAACTGATTGCGGCCGTGAATATCGTCGTGACCGCCTTGGCAGGACTGGGCCTGGTGGTATTCGGATTGGGTCTGCACCAGGAGCGCCCCGGCAGCGGTGGCGGCGCCGTGGCGACCACGGCCGTGCTGACGGTGAGCTGGTGGGCCACCACGGCCGCGGCCATACTGGCAGCCCCATCCCCGACTCGCATCGCGCTGAACGCCGCGCTCGCATTGGGCGCTACGCTGCTGCTGGTCATGGCCTTGGCGGCGCGCCGTGAACTGCAAGTGCATCCGCCACCTCCCGATGAACCGGTGACGGAAGAATTCCTGAAGCAGTTCGAAAGACGCCGCGAGCCCGTCGAGGAGGATCACCCACCTGATTGAGCTGTGGCCACGTCGCGCCATCTGGCCCCGGGGGATGGGTTATAATGCATACAGAAACTTCACGCCGCGCAAGGTTCATGGCCTGATCTCATTCGCTGGTGGAGGCACGACATGCGGACAACTTTGATGCAGCGCTGCGTCTGGCACGCGAATCAGTGGTGGATGGTCGTTCTGGTCCTGATTGCCGCACCGCTGCTGAAAGTCAATGCTGAGCCGGCCAGCAGCCGCCCGACGGTCGACTTCGAGGGGCTCTCGCGGCAGGCGGCTCCGTCCGTCGACAGGGGGCTGCGCTTCCTGGCTGGCGCCCAGGCTGAGGACGGCGGCTGGCGCGGAGGCCCGTTCGGCTCCGACCCGGCAATTACGGCCATCGTGGCCAAGGCGTTTATCCAGGCGCCCGCCTATGGCCGTAAACATCTCATCGTTCAACGGGCCGTCCGGTTCGTCATCCGGCACCAGCAGGACGACGGCGGGATTTACAGCCCGCAGATCGGCTACGCGAACTACTCCACCAGCATTGCGGTCATGACGCTGGCCGCTCTGGAAGACCCGGCCGTGGAGCAGGTCATCGCCGGCGCCCAGCGTTACCTCAAGTCCAACCAGTGGGATGAGAGCAAAGACGATCCGGAAGGTCGCGATGTGGACCCGGGCCACGCCTGGTATGGTGGTGCGGGTTATGGGGCGAAGAAGACCCGTCCGGACCTGTCCAACACGCAGATGATGCTCGAAGCCCTGCACGACAGCGGATTGCCGCCCAGCGATCCGGTATACAAGAAGGCGTTGCGGTTCATCACCCGTTGCCAGATGCTCAGCGAAACCAATGATCAACCCTTCGCCCGGGGCGCCACCGACGGTGGCTTCATTTACTCGCCGGCCAACGGTGGGGAGAGCAAGGCTGGAACGGTGACCGTGGAGCGAAACACGCTGCTGCGCTCCTACGGGTCAATGAGCTATGCTGGTTTCAAGAGCCTGCTGTACGCTGCCGTCGATCGCCAGGATCCCCGTGTTCAAGCCGCCTGGGGGTGGATCCGGCGGCACTATACGCTCGAATCCAACCCCAACATGCCCGAGAAGCAGTCGGCGGAGGGCCTCTTCTACTACTACCACGTGTTTGCCCGGGCATTGCGTGCCTGGGGCGAGCCGTCGATCGTGGATGAGCAGGGGGTGGCCCATGACTGGCGGGGCGAACTCATCGCGCGCCTGGCAGAACTTCAGTCGGAGGATGGAAGCTGGGTAAACTCCGCTGACCGCTGGATGGAAGGCAACCCCTACCTGGTGACCGCGTACGCCCTGCTGGCGCTTCAGGAAGCCATCGCCCGAGACTTGCCGGCCACCAGGCCCGTCACCCAGCGCTGATCAGGAAAGTCAACCCGCCGGACAAGGGATCTCCGGGCAGGGCCGCTCGCGCACGACTGCTCTTGCCCGTATGCGTCGGCGGCGAGGGCACATGCTGTTTTCGGGGTGAAGGAGCACAGAAGTCTTCAGCGGCCAATCCCGTATCACTCTTACACTTTCCCACTTTCGCGCTTGTGTGGTGGACAGCGTAGGAGACGGTAAAGGATAATGACCGCGTGGCCGCTACGCATGTCGCCGGCGGCGCTGGTCGGCCGGGTGGTGAAGCTTCATGTTGATCCCGCGAGCGGGAGAACTTGTCGGTGATTTTGAACTGATCCGCCGGGTAGGCGCCGGGGGCATGGGCGTGGTCTACGAGGCGCGCCAGTGCTCCAGCGGCCGGCGCGTGGCGCTCAAAATCCTCAGCCCCGCCATGTCGCGCGAGAAGTCACGGCAGCGGTTTCTCCGCGAGGCCCAGGC
>BTUC01000064.1:5387-22188 GCA_045863575.1 Phycisphaerae bacterium | reverse complement strand
AGGGTTGGAGTTCCGCAGTCCACCGCAATCCGCCGCAGTCGGCCGCAACGGGCTGATTTGGGCCAGTTTCGGCCTCTACTTTGGAGCCCAAAATCGGCCGGTTGGACGGGCGGAAAGGGGCTTCTGGGGCTGGTCAAATGGGGAAGCGGGTAGAGCACCGGTTGTTGTATCCTTTTAACGGGTAGTTGGCGAAAACTCCAACAAAATCGCATAGTACGCGACAGAGGCAAGCCCGACAGGCCGCCCGAGCGGCCTTGCGGGCTTGCCTCGACTGGGCTTGACGACGGCTGCGGCTGGCGGTAGCCTCATTCGACGGTAGCAATAGAGGCGACTGCTTGTCGGCCTGGACGAGCCATTGCTGCAACCAATGGTAGAGGCAATGCGGTCACATCAGGTGGCGGGCCGACGAGGATGTGGCCTCTATGCGGTGGCCTCTGCACCGGATTGTGTTAGAGGCAACAGCAGGCGACGCGGTGCGTCTCGCGGCTTGAGCCGGGAGAGCGGCCAATGAAAACATGCGAAAACTGCGGACAGCGATTGGTTGACCATGCCGTATTTTGCTCGGCTTGTGGGGCGAATTTGGAAGCGGCTGAAGCAGACGCCATCGACGAATTGGCGAATGACTTGGACAAGCGGATACCTCGCTCCAACTCCATCTGGGACCCCTGGGAAATGGTTGGCATGTTCATCGTCATTTTCGTCGGTGTCTTTATCCTAACTCTTCTGAGGTGCATCTGACTCTTCAAGAAAGGGAAACGACATGGCGTTGAAACTCTCGGACAAAGCACGGGTTCTGGCGGACCAAAGGGCATTTCCGCGACTCGTTAGCGAGGCCGCTGGAAGCGGTGGTGGGGTTGGACCCCAAGAGGGAATGACCTATCAGCAATGGTTGATTGGCATGGCTCTCGCGAGCGGCATGGATGCCACGAGCGCCATTGTCGCTGCAGACGAAGTCTTGGAAGAACTCGTAAGGCGACCATAACCTGTCGGTTGCTGCCTTTCGAGGAAGCCAGAGGCTGATTGCAAGCATCCAGCCGCTACCCGTTATGCTGGCCGTTACTACCCGTTATGGCTTTCGGAGGCGTTCTGTCGGATGATAGAACTGCTGGTGGGGTCTTGTCGGATAAGGGTTTACGGCTGATTTAGAAGTCGTCAAAAACGCCTTAGTTTTGACGGTTTCCATTAGGAAACCGGTGCTCTATCCTGCTGAGCTACGGGCGCAAGTGACTGCTGTGCAGCAGCTTAGAGCCGACCGAAGCGGGCTCTGGCTCCATTCGGCACCCGGCCGTTGTCGGACGGGCCGTTTTGGGTCATCGCTGATTCTAACCGGCAGGGCCGGGGAAGCCAACCGAACCCCATGAGGCGGTTGCCAGGTTGCCAGCCGCGCCCCGCTCCGACTCGCGGGTGGCACTGCTCATCGGTCATCCCCGGGAGCATCTGCCGCCGCATGGTTTGGGGTTGGGTCCACCGAGAGCCCGCAGTGGGTGCAGCAACGAAGCGTGGGCTGCACACACGAGAGAAGTCCCCGCAGGCCATTAGTGGTGAGGAAGCAGTTGCCGAAGACCTCTGCGGTCATCTCGGCGGCCCAGTGTGTCTCCACGCGATGAGCGAAGCGCGATATACTGACGCAACACGTTCTGACGAGGGAGTCCGGGTAAGGCTATCCGGGAAATATCGGATCAGGCAGATAGACCCGCGTCCAGGTGCGCGGGGCTCGCAATTCGTCAGACGACGACTGGGGCAGTTGCGATGCAGCGGCATGGCGGCATTGGTTCGGGGCGATGAAATGATCCACCTTTGTGCGGTGGTGCACAAGGAGGCTTGAAGAACGTGAACGGCATGGTCGCAGGCAAGTCTCTTGTTGATTACTCAAGCGCCTTGTTGGCACTCGCTCTCCTACCGCTGCTTCCGGAGTCTCTGTCGGCAGTGGAACACAGGCTTCGTACGGACGACACGCTTCTGGGCCTGCGCGTGACCGGGGATCAGATCTCCATCGTGCATCTCTCCACGGCGGGTGGCGAAAACTGGATCGAGGTGCCCTCGAAGATACCGCTCATCGATCACGTTGTGACCAATGACAAGCGATGCCCCGTCACCTGGCGGCTCGACGATATCAAACTGCTTTCCGAGGTGCAGAGCACTCAGATCAGCATCCTGATGGCGGGCGAGCAATGTGCCTTGCGCCTGCGTTCCACATGGTTGGCTCATCCCGGACCTGGGCCGATCGAGCATACGCTCGCGATAACCAACGGCGGAGAATCCACCGTCGTCATTCCGCACATGCCCAGCCTGGCATTGACGCTGCAACCTCCACGGCCGGGGGCGCTCACGCACTGGTGGGTCGAAAAGGGGGCGGGCAAGCCCGGCCGGCAGGGACTGCATACTCAGAACATGGGCGATGGCTTCGCTTACCAGGGGGTATCCTCGTCCTATTCGAAGAAAGCTCTTGAGCCTATTCCGTGGCAATGTATTCATGACCCATCCGGGCCGTGCGGGCTCTATAGCGGTATCGAATCCAGTGGCTGCGTGACTCAAAGCGCGTCCTTCTCGGCTGGTCCGCCAGCGGCGGTGCACCTGGGCCTCGGGATCGATCAGACGGATGCCCCGTTCCAGGCCCGCCTGCAGCCGGGAGAAACCTACGTGTTCCCGACGGCATTTATCGGCCGCTACCAGGGCGACGTGGACGAAGGCTGCAACCGGCTTCACCGGTGGATCGAGCGGTGGCTGCTTCCTCCCTCGAGCGATGATCGCCTGCCCCTGCTGGTCGCCAATACATGGGGAAGCGGCATGCACATCGACGATCCTGTGGCCAGACGGATGATCGATGATTGCGCCCGGCTCGGGATCGAAATGTTTCACGTTGATGCCGGATGGTTCCGGGCCGTTGGGTGGTGGCGGGAGGATCCGCGGAAATTTCCGAACGGACTGCGCGCCATGGCCGACTACGCTCACCGCCAGGGTCTCAAGTTCGGCTTGTGGGTAGCGTGGACACAAGGCGGGCACACTGCCGTCGATCACGAGGCTCTCTCTGTGATGGAGCCGGCGATGCGCGGGTGGTTTCGATATGACGTGGCGAGTGACTGGCAGCACAGCCCATGGACAGGTGAGCCGGTATGCCTGGCCTCCGTTGAGGCCCAGCACTGGTGCACCGAAGAGCTGCGACGGATCATCCGCGCGTACGACCTCGACATGCTCGAACATGACCAGAAGATGGTCGTGTGGGACTGCCGGCGCGATACTCACGGACACACCGCCTGCGCGGGGGACATCAGCCACCGGGCCGCACTTGGGTATTGCACGATCTATGATGCACTACGCGGCGAATTCCCGGATCTGCTTTTCGAGAACTGTGTCAGCGGCGGCCGCATGGTGGATTTCGGCGTCCTGAGGCGGTGCCACTATGTCTGTGCCACGGATGCTTATGATCCCGTGGCGCTGCGGCAGGCGTTCCACGATGCCAGCTATCCACTGCCCCCCCGCGCGATCGAGGCCTACATAGCCAATCACCCGGGGCCGACGCTGGACACCTTCCGTTACATGCTCCGCAGCGGCATGATGGGTTGGTGCACGCTCATGGTGGACTTCTCGAAATGGTCCCCCGCTCAGCAGGAGACGGCGAAGCGCGAGTTCGACCGCTACAAGAAGCGTATCCGCCCGCAGATCAGGGACGGGAACCTCTACCACGTCTTGCCCCGGCCAAGTGCGAACGGCTGGGACGGCATCCAGTATCACACGATCACAACGGACACGGGCGTCTTTTTCGTGTTCCGGTCTCAGTCGGACCAAGACCGCATCGCCGTTCCCTTGAAGGGCCTCCGGCCCGAGGTGTCCTACGAGGTGAGCTATGTGGATGAGTCAAGCCCGCCGGTGGCCGCTCAGGGCAAGGACCTCATGACGGCAGGTCTGCCCGTGGTCCTGAAATCACGGGAGTCGTCGGAGATCGTGCTGATTTCGCGTTCACCGGCTCCACCTGAACGAGCTGCACGTTACAGGGACAATACGAGTACCAGAGAAGGGAATGGAGATTGATTCGGGAGAACGCGAGACGAGTCCACTCTTTCACCACAGCACAACGTAGATTCCCAGCAGCATCGCGCCCGCGACCGCCGTCCAGAATCCGACGCGCCGATACCACGGGCAGCCCGCCGCTTCGGCCGCGAGCAGCAGCTTGCGGTCAAATACGTAAGGATCCACCGCTATTCGATCTGCCGGCGGGGTGAGCAGAGATATGACCAACATGAAGGCCGCCGCCGCCAGCCACAGCACGAACGCGAAATTGAACAGGTGAACCTTGCCTGCCACCAGCGGCAGATCAAGGTAGTTATCGTTCGTGTTGCCGAACAGGAACGGAACGGCCACGAACGGGGCAATGAACAGGAACACCGCCGTTGCGGCTACGTTGGTGGTGCGCTTCCATAACGCGCCGAAGGTGAACACGAGCATGATGGGAATCGCCAGGATGCTCCACGCGTTCTGGGAGTAGACGAAGATGTAGTTGTACTGGGCTGCCACCAGCGTCAGCGGATAGGCGATCATCAGTGTCGCCAATCCGACGATCCGACCTGTGCGGATCAGCTCACGATCGGCGGCCGCCGGGCGGAACCAGCGCTGATAAAGATCGTTGGTGAACACGCTGGCCGTCGCATTCACGATGGCGGCAATGCTTGACATGATCGCGCCGAGCACCGCGGCGATCAGGAAGCCCCGCAGCCCCGGCCCCAGCAGCTCCAGCACGAGGTGCGGATAAGTCGCATTGGCGTCCGACATCGCCGGCAAGACCTTCTGCTCCGCCAGGTCGCGAGCAATGTAGCCAGGAAACGCAAAACAGAGTGTCAATACGGGGGCCAGAAATGCGGTCAGCAGCACGCCCAAGCGTCCGTGGCGCTCGTCGCGCGCACCCAGACAGGATTGCACGTAAAACTGGTTTGTGCAGCAGTACCACACGTTGGTCGAAAGCATCAAGAGCACGAGTCCCGGCCAGGGCACGTACGGATCGCTGACCGGGCGGACCAGGTGGTCGAGGTCCGCCTCCGCCATGCGGTCAAAGAGGCCGGCCAGGCCGCCAGGCACCTGCGAAAGGCCAGCGAAGGTGATCGTCAACCCGCCGGCCAGGAGCAGCACGCACTGGAGTGTCTGCGTCCACGCTACCGCCAGCATGCCGCCGGCAACGGTGTAGATGCCGGTGAACGCGATGAGGATCACCGCGCCCCAGCGCGGGTCAAGTCCAATGAAATGCCGCAGCGCCGTCGCCCCCAGTGCCAGCACCATGACCAGCGTGATGCACGCGTTGTTGAACACGGTGTACACCGCGAACAGCAGGCGGGTAGTCCGGCCATAGCGGCGTTCGAGGTATTCGGGAATCGTGGTGATGCCGCTGCGCAGGTAAAGCGGCAGGAAAACGAAGATCATGAGGACCAGGGCGGGGAACACGCCAAGGTCCCAGTTCGAAACCACGATGCCGGCATCACGAGCATAGCCGACTTCGCCCAGCATCTGTTCGGCGCTGATGCTGGCGGCGACCATGGTCAGGCCGATGACCCACCACGGCAGCGTCTTCTCCGCGACGAAGAACCCGCGGGACGAGGTACGTGCCTTCAGCGCCGACCAGAGTCCCAGCCCCATCGTGACGACGAAGTAGGCTCCAATCAGCAGGTAATCCGCCAGTACGAGCTTCGATTGAAATTCAGGCATACACGCTTACGCGCCTCCCCGGTAAAGTTGGGCTTGGACAAACTCCTCATCCAGCGTGACGCCAAGCCCCGGTCTTTCGGGCAGGCGCACCCTGCCGTCCGGCTCGACCGGCAGGCGTTCACGAGTCGTGTTCCAGCGAAGCGGGGATGCGCTGGTGGACCATTCGAGGATCTCCTCGTCGCGGTGGCTGGCCAGAAAGTGCATGTTGGCGGCGATTTCGATGTTGGTCTTGTAGCCGTGCGGGATGACGCGCTTGCCGCGCTGGGCCGCCGCCCCGGCGATCCGTTTCATGCCGGTAAAGCCGCCGACCATGGTGATATCCGGCTGACAGATGTCCGCCCGGCCGCGGTCCATGAAGTCGATGAATTCATCCACATGGGTCAGACCCAGGTCCCCGACGCCGATGGGCAGGCCGTGACCCGCCATGGCGGCGTGGCCGGCGAGGTCGTCCAGCGGCAGCGGTGCTTCCAGAAACCAGATGCCAACGTCTTTGAGTACTGGCAGGAGCCGCATGCCCTCTTGTACCGTCCGGTAGGACAGCGCCGCGTCGACAATCAAGATCGCTTCGTCGCCGGCCGCCGCCCGGGCCGCGTGCAGGCAGCGGGCGGTGTTGGCCAGGTCATCCATCCACCACGGATCGGCGCAGAACTTGAACGCCCTGAGGTTCATGGACATCGCTTTGCGGATCTGCCCGCCGACGGCCGCCGGCTCGCGAGCCATCGGGTAAACTGTCCCGTAGGCACGGACGCGTTCACGTCGCCGACCGCCGAGCAGATCGGCCACCGGCTTGCCCGCTGCCTGCCCGGTAATGTCCCACAGTGCCAGGTCGATGCCGCCGATGGCGTGCATCATCAACCCGCGACGGCCGATGTAGTCTGTCGCGTCGTACATCTCCTGCCAGCGGGCTTGCGGGTCCGTCGGGTCGCGCCCGAGGAGCAGTTCGCGCAGGCCGCGGGCATGGTTGTGCGCCGGCGGGGCGTTCACGATCCCCTGAATCGCCGGTGGCAGCGACTCAATTTCGCCGATGCCCGTGATGCCCTCGTCGGTGGTCACTCGGATGACACAGGTGTCGTACGATCCGTCAAACAACGCCACGTTCGGATCTTCGATGCGCAGATGAATGGCTTCGACGTTCGTGATTTTCATCGCGCACCCTCGGTCAGGCGTTGATAGGAACGGATGGCCGTCAACACCGGCCCCTGCCCCCACGGCACAACAGCGTCCCGCGGCATCTGCCGGTAGTGCTCGACCCGCGTGCTCGGAAATGTCTCGTAGGATGCGCCGCGGAGCCGGCCGTCATCGTCGACGTGGCCCAGCAGGGCTGTCAGCGCTCGCTCGACGACCTGACCATAACGGCTCTCCATCCAGCCGCGGCGCAGTGCATGGCTGAAGCCGTCGACGACGAACGCCGCGATCGAGCTCTCCAGGTACGCGTGCCGATCATCCAGCACCGTGTGCCAATCTCCCGTGGCGTCCTGAAGGGCGGCCAACGATTCGGCCTGCCGCGTAAAGACGGCGTGGACGGTCTCGAAAGCCGGATCTGCCGCAGGAAGGTATTCCAGCGTGTGCAACATCCCGAGCATGGCCCAACCGTTGCCGCGGCCCCACAGCACGCCGTTGGGCCGCTTCGTCCGCTCCTGCCAGAAGTGATAGAACAGCCCGGTGCGCTCGTCGCGCAGCAGTTGGATCGACGGCAGCAGGTTGTCGATGGCGAGCCGGCGGAACCGATCCTCGCCCGTGACCTGAAACATCCTGGCGAAAAACGGCCCATCGAAGTGCATGTTGTCGACGAACACGCAAGGCCCGCCGTCGGCAACGGCCCGGGCCTGCTGGGCCGCGCGGGCCGCATCTGGATGGTCACCCGGCAGCTCTGGCGGCAGCTCGATGGCCGCATCCTCGTAGCGTACGAACGCCCCGGCCTTGGTGCGTCGAAAGCCGGCCAGATAGTCCGCGTGTTCGTAAGCGGCTTCGAGCAATGCCTCGTCGCCGGTCAGCTCGTACGCGCGCAGCAGGGCCACACCTGCGGCCGTGTAATCGAACTTGCTGCGCTGGCCGCGCCGCGCCAGCCAGCCCTTCAAGAGACCGTGCACGTAGCCCGCGTACTGCGAATCACCGGTCGTAGCCGACGCATCCAGCAGTCCTTCCAGTCCGATGCTGTCGGCCCAGAACCAGAGCTTCCAGCGGTGGCCCATCAGCCACCCAGCCGCACGCCGAGCTGTCTCCACCAGCGAGTCAGATAGACCATGATCCATGGCGAACCCTGCACGACTTTCGGCCCGGCATTCCATTCCCGGTCAGCCGGCAAGTCTACGTGATCCGATCCGCGCAGACCAGACCAGGACAGTGCCGGAGGGGAAGCATCAGAGGCCGGCGAAAGCGGTTAGGGCCAAAACGGGCGAGGAGGGGGGCCAGCCAGAAAATGGCCGGCGGAGTCGATCCAAGCAGAAACCCAGGAACCATCCAAGTGTAGGACCGCGTCCTCCCGTCAACGCTGGGCTGAAACTCCATCCCATCGGGATCGCGGTAGGCGCGCCATGCGGACGGATTTTGCTCACCAGTCGAAATGGGACGCCAGGCCGCCGCGCAGGGGACGCTTCTTCTTGGCCCTGCTCTTGTCGTCCGCTCTTGCCGGGGCTTCGTCGTGCCGACGCGGGGCGGGTTCCGGACGCATGGACAGCGAGATGCGCTGGGCCTCCCGATCAATCTTGATGATACGTACGTTGACCTCCTGGCCCTCCTTGACCACGTCGGAGACCGCCCGCACCCGCCGATCGGACAGCGCGGAGATGTGCACCAGCCCCTCGATACCGGGCTCGAGTTCCACAAACGCGCCGTATTCCATCAGCTTGGTCACCTTGCCGGGGACCATGTTATTGATCGGGTAGCGCTCCTCGATGGTTTCCCAGGGATTGGGCTCGATCTGCCGCAGACCCAGCGAGATTCGCCGCTTGGCGGGATCAACCTTGAGCACGACCGCCTCGCGGTCCTCGCCTTCCTTCAGCAGCTCGGACGGGTGGCCGACGCGCTTCGTCCAGCTCATTTCGCTGATTGGCAGGAGAGCCTCCACGCCGTCTTCCAGCTCCACGAAGGCCCCGAAATCGGCGAAGCGCAGCACCTTGCCCTTGACGCGCGAGCCCTCCGCATATTTTTCCTGAATGTTGTCCCAGGGGTTGGGCCGGGCGGCCTTCATGCTCAACGAGACCTTGCCGTTGGCCCGGTCCACCTTGGTGATCTTGACCTGAACCTCCTGACCTTTCTGCACGACCTCGCCCGGAGGGCGTATGCGGCCCCAGCTCATGTCCGACATGTGCACCAGGCCGTCCACGCCGCCCACGTCCACAAATGCGCCGAACTCGGTAATGTTCGATACACGCCCGGTTCGGATCTCACCCTCGTTGAGCGACTCCACGATCTGCCGGCGCTGCTCCTGGCGGTCGTGCTCCTGCTGCTTGCGTCGCGAGACGATCAAATCGTGCGTGGTGCGGTCCACCTGCGTGACGACGCAGCGGACGTGCTCGCCGATGAGCGTGGAGATGTCGTGAATCCGCCGCACATCCACCTGCGAGGCCGGCAGGAAAGCCCGGGCGCCGCCGATGTCCACGTCCAGGCCGCCCTTGTTCATCCCGGTCACCACGCCCTCCAGAACGTCACCGGGCTGGACCGATTGCCAGAAGGTGAACTCGTCTGCCTGCCGCTTGCTCAGCACGTGCAGGTCCGAGTCTTCTTCCTTGCGGTCGATGATCACCGAGATATCGTCGCCGACCCGCGGCAGGGGCTGCGCCGCGAACTCGATCAGGGGCACGTAGCCCTCGATCCCCTCCTCCAGGACGGCGAAGACCTGTTCGGCCGTGACTCGGGTGATCTTGCCGCGGTGTACCTTCGCAGGCTCGGGCGTCGCCGCGGCCGGCTCGCTTGCTGTTGCAGCAGCGATGCCTTCAGAGGTCTCGGGCACGTCCTCAGTGATCGAGGCGGGGGCGGCCCCGGCTTGGGACCCCAGCGGGTGCGCCTCGGGCGGGGTCTCCACCGCGCTGGCGGCTTCAGCGGCCGGAGGACTCTCCGGCAGGGCCGGGGCGGCGCTCTGCTCATCCTGGATCACTTCTGGAGGTGGGGCATCGGTCGTCCCGGTGATGGACGTTTCGATGCGCTCATGGGGGACGTCGTTCATGCGTGTCTCTTCTGTGTTCCTTTGGCTGAGCCCGAGATTCGAAGACGCGGGCGGGAACGGACCTCAGCGAACGTAGCTCATACCCACATCTTCGCTCACGGGCCGGGGTCTGGTCAACCCCCTTTCATCATCGGGCAGACCCTACCCCCACTGCACGTACGCCCTTCAAGGCGCAGAGCGACATTATATCGCCGCACGTCGGACAGGGTACCGCCAGAGTTCTCGGGCCAGGGTGGGATGGAGCGGGTGGTTGCCCAATAATACCTGGCCGCAACCTTCCTGGCTGCTCGACTGTCGGGCAGGCTCGGTATCGCCGGGCCCGGACGCGCGCGAGAAGCTGGCCGGGCAGGGGACGCAGCCCCGTCATGCCCGGCCAACTCGGCGCGGCGGGCGGTGCTGCCGTTTCGCGGCCCAACTCGCCGGCGAAAGCGATCGGCGGACGCCGCGCAGTTTTAAACGGCTGAGCTCTTCCGAAGATGGCCCGTCGGCCGTTCGCTCCGCCCTGGTATCTGACTGGTCAGGATCAACACTCCTCGGGAGACGAAACATCGTTTGACAGGCCAATAATGTCCATGAACAATAGAGCGGGCTGCACTACTCAGGCGAGGTGATCGCCATGGCTCCCGGAACTCGTTACAAAGAGAGCCGGCTCCAGCAGCTCCGCGGATTCTGCTATACAGCGCAAACCGGCAGCATTTCCAGGGCGGCGGAACGCATGTTGCTCCGCCAACCTACTGTTTCCCTCCAGATTCAGGCGCTGGAGCGTGAACTCCAGACCACGTTGTTCGAAAGACGCGGGCCGAGAATCGCGCTCACCCCCGAGGGACGCATCCTGTTCGAACTGGCTTCGCCGCTGGTGGAGGGGATGGACCTGTTGCGCCAGATGTTCGACGCGCGGCGTAACGCGGTGGCAACCGGCCGGCTGGATATTGCCGCCGGCGAGTCCACCATTCTGTATATCCTGCCGAAGTTCGTCAGCGCCTTCGCCGAGGCGCACCCGGGGGTCGAGCTGAAATTGCACAACGTGACCGGGCGGGACGGCCTGGCCATGCTCCGTGCGGGCGAGGTCGACTTGGCCGTGGGCTCGATGCTGGAGATTCCTGACGACATCTCCTACTCCCCGGTGTTTACCTACGACCCGATGTTGATCGCTTCCCATGGCCACCCACTCGCGCGCCTCGAGCGAGTCACCCTGGAAGATATCGGGCGCTATCCGCTGATCCTCCCGCCGCGGCACCTGACCACCTGGAACATGGTGGATCTGGTTTTTCGTCAGCACAGCCTCAACTACGAGGTGCGGCTGGAGGCGGGGGGCTGGGAAGTCATTAAACGCTACGTGGCCATGGGCCTGGGGATCTCCATCGTCACCAGCGTGTGCCTGACCGGACAGGAAGACCTGGCCACGCTGCCGTTGATCGAATACTTCCCCCGTCGGACGTATGGACTCGTCCTGCGTAAGGGCAAGTTCCTCTCGCCACAGGCGCGGCGGTTCATCCGGATGGTTCATCCGGGATTGCCGGCGGCCGGGGAAAGCGGCGGAGAATAATGATCGACACGAACGATAATGAACGCTATACTGCTGCTCCGTAGGTCAGACGCTGATGCACAGAAAAGCGGAGCACATTATATGCCCAGGTCCCGAGGCACAGCCGTGGGTGCCGGATTTACGCTCATCGAGGTTCTCGTTGTCGTTGCGATCATCGGGCTGCTGATTGCTGTTCTGTTGCCAAGCCTGAAGCAGGCTCGGGAACTGGCTCAGAGGGCGGCATGTGGTTCCGGAGCACACCAATTGAACGTCGGCCTTCAGTCCTACGCTGCCGCTCACAAAGGACGTTATCCGTATGGGCTGGCATGGCCTTGCGCTCCGTTTGGACCGCCTCTGTACGGCACCTACAACCCGCGCACCCAGTTCAATACGCAGGACAGCGGCGTTTACTATACCGGCTACCCGGCTTACATCGCCTTGCACAAGCTCAAACACACGCCCGATCCCGACATCTTCTATTGTGCCGCCCAGAAGGTCCTTCGGCGGGGGGGACCCTTCAGTTGGCCCTCTGAGCCGATGACTATCGCTGAGGCTCAGGCAACCGGCCGGCCGGAAAATGCGTATCGCAATTACGTGATCGGCTACTCCTGGTATGCGGATTTCTGGATGAGCAAAGACGCATACGACCCGACAGCCACCGCTAACTTCCCCGGTTGGTTGAAGGACTACCCCGACAACTGGTGGGCCCACGGGATGGGGCGCCGCAACGGGAAGCGGCAGGTTCTCGCCGATCGCATGGATGATCCGTCGCGAATGGTACTGGTGAGCGACATCATGCAGGACTATCGCGGTTATCAGGATGTGCTGGGCACCGACCGGCCGGTGAAGTGGAGCGCCCGGCCCGACCTGTCCCTCAACTCGCACGGGGGACCCGCCAACTTTGTGGGTGGCAATGTCGCCTACAACGACGGCAGCGTCCGCTGGCGAAAACGCGTCAACTGCGAGGCCGACTTCCGCCGCAGTTTCGAAGCCCACAACGGTTATAACACCTGGGAGCCACAGTTCCAGTACATGCTGGTGAACCACGGTTCCCAGACGCTCTTTCCAGGCTCGGGAACCGTGTACAACCTGTATTGGTGATGGCGACGGCGCCGGAGGGCGGTGCTTGAGAGCCAGTACGGGAGCTTGTGAGACCGGTTTCCAACCGGTGCACACCAATCCCACATGAGCAGTAACCCAACAGGCTTAAAGGAGTAAGCGGCGTGCTTGACGGCGTCCGTGCGAAGCTCAACGAAATCCCGAAAACGAGGTCCGTCCCACTCGTCTTGCTCGCGGCCGGCCTGGCCATCGGATTGGCCTTCTATGCCGGGGGGGCAGCAGACACCTATTCGCAGCCCGACATGCGGCTTCGCTGTGGCGCGTGTGGAAATGAGGAGACGCTCTCCGTCGAGCAGTACGCCGCGCGCATGGAAGCTGAACTGCCGGGTGGCGCGGCATTCATCGAGGGTCCCGAACTGATCTGCCGGAAGTGCGGAAAGAAGGCCGTTCGCCGCGTCCAGGAACCACTCGTCACCGGCCAGCCCGGTCCGCCAGCAGCGGCCCCGCAAAGATGAAGGCATCCCACTGCCGGCTCGACATGAAGCGCGGCGAACAAAAAGACGCCGGGATCACATCTACGCGGTCCCGGCGTCGCTGATTTATGCGTGAGCTTAGAGCCTATCCCAGTCAGGAGTGTGCCACTGCTCTGTGAGCTTGCTTACCCACAAGTCGGCGGCGGCGTATCCTCCGCCCCGAAGGGGCGCCTTTCAATAGCCCAGGGCGTAAGCCCTGGGGAGAGTGGCGCTTAGAGCGGCGAGAGCCCCGCAGGGGCGACAGATGGACTCGAGTTTCTGTCGCCCTTTCAGGGCTTATCGCACCATCTGCCCGTCCGCGAACCGAGGGCTTACGCACCTCGGCTATTGACTACCGCCCCTGCGGGGCTGAAAACGGCACTTCTGCCGAATGCTGAGGCAGAAGATGTGGGTAACAGCAAGCTCTGTGAGCAGTGCCGGGAGCAGCAGCCGCGTCCAGGGTATTCAAGCACTGCTGACCCGCCTTCGCGAAACCGCCTTCGTCGTGGCAAGCACAGCAGTGGCACACTCTGGGGCGAGCAGTCTTCCGGACTTGCCGGGATCAGGTCTTGGTCGGGGCTCCTACCGCCGCGCGCCGGCCTTGGCGCCCTTCTTGGCCTTCTTGAGTGCCTTCTTCAGGGCCTTGGGTGCCTTGACCGGCTTGCTTTCCTCAACTGCCGCCTGTGCGGCCGCCAGTCGAGCGATGGGCACGCGGAAGGGCGAACAGCTCACGTAGTTCATACCGGCGCGGTGGCAGAACTTGACGGACTCGGCCTCGCCGCCGTGCTCGCCGCAGATGCCCAGCTTGAGGTTCGGCTGCACCCCGCGGCCTCGCTCAATGGCGATGTTGACCAGTTCGCCCACGCCACTCTGATCCAGCGTCTGGAACGGGTCAGCCGGCAGGAGCTTCTTCTCCAGGTAATCCGGCAAGAAACCACCGACGTCGTCACGGCTGAACCCGAACGACATCTGCGTCAGGTCGTTCGTGCCGAAGGAGAAGAACTCGGCCACCTCGGCCATTTCATTGGCCTTCAGGGCTGCCCGCGGGATCTCGATCATGGTGCCGAACAGATACGGTATCTTCTTCAGGCCGTACTTCTTGCAGGCCTCTCCGTAGATCCGCTCAACCATCACCTTCTGATGGCGCAGCTCGCTGGCATCGCAGGTGACGGGGATCATGATCTCCGGCAGCGCTTTCTTGCCGGCCTTGATGAGCTCGGCGGCGGCCTCGAGGATCGCCCGGATCTGCATCTCGCTCACCTCGGGATAGGTGACGCCCAGGCGGACGCCGCGGTGACCCATCATGGGATTCACTTCGTGCAGGGCATCGGCGCGCTTCTCGAGCTGCTCCAGCGTAATGCCCAGGCTGTCCGCCAGCCGCTCGCGCTCCTCCTCGCTCTGCGGCACGAACTCGTG
This sequence comes from Phycisphaerae bacterium, assembly GCA_045863575.1. Lineage (GTDB taxonomy): Bacteria > Planctomycetota > Phycisphaerae > UBA1845 > PWPN01 > JAAXZI01. The sequence goes on along the minus strand of BTUC01000064.1, from coordinate 7,820 downwards.
CAGCGGCGGATCCAGCAGGCGGATGGTTACCGGCAGACCGTCCATGGCCTCGAGGGTGGCCTTGATGTCGTTCTTGACGTGCGGGGCCAGCTCGTCGAGCGCGGAGCGGCGTTCCTCCTCCGATTCCGAGTGGATCATCTTGCGCAGCTTGAACAGCGGCTCCTCGGCGCCCTTGCCGTAGAACATGTGTTCGGTGCGGAACAGGCCGATGCCGGCCGCTCCGAATTTGCGGGCGTTGCGGGCGTCCTCCGGCGTGTCCGCATTGGCCCGGACGCCCAGCGTCCGCAGCTTATCGCACAGCCCCATGAAGTCTTTGAGGTCTTTGTCCTGATCCGGATCGACGTCCACGACCGGGAGCTGTCCCTCGTATACCAAACCGCGCGTTCCGTTCAGACTGATCCAGTCGCCTTCTCGGATTGTCCGACCGTTGACACGGAACTCCTTGGACGAGGTGTCCACATGGATCTCGCCGGCGCCGACGATGCAGCACTTGCCCCAGCCGCGGGCCACCAGGGCCGCGTGGCTGGTCATGCCGCCGCGGGCGGTCAGAATGCCGGCGGCCGCACGCATGCCCTCGACGTCCTCCGGGTTCGTCTCTTCGCGCACCAGGATGACCCGCTTGCCCTTGGCGACCCAGTTAACCGCATCGTTGGCGGTGAACACGGCCTGCCCGGTGGCGCCGCCCGGGCCGGCGGGCAGACCCTTGGCCAGCTTCTGGGCGCTCTTCTCGGCCGCCGGATCGAGCACGGCATGCAGAAGTTCGTCGAGCTGATCGGCGGTCACGCGTCCGACGGCCTCATCGGGCTTGATCTGCTTGGACTTCACCATCTCGGTGGCGATGCGGACTGCCGCCCGGCCCGTGCGTTTGCCGCTGCGGGTCTGGAGCATGTAGACGGTGCCTTCCTCGATGGTGAATTCGATATCCTGCATGTCGCGGAAGTGCTTGTCGAGCTTGTCGCGGATGCCCGCCAACTGCTTGTAAGCCTTGGGCATGGCATGTTCGAGGCTCGGCTCATCGTTGCCCTCGGGTCGGGTCGATTCGTTGAGCGGGGCCGGCGTGCGGATGCCCGCCACCACGTCCTCGCCCTGGGCGTTGATCAGCCATTCGCCGTAGAACTTGTTCTCGCCGGTGGCCGGGTTGCGCGTGAAGGCCACGCCCGTGGCGCTGGTGTCGCCCATGTTGCCGAACACCATCGCCTGGACGTTCACGGCCGTTCCCCACTCGTCCGGGATGCCTTCGATGCGGCGGTAGGAAATGGCCCGCTTGCCCATCCAGGACTGGAACACTGCCCGGATGCCGCCCCAGAGCTGCTCCATCGGCTCATCCGGGAACGGCTTGCCCAGCACGCGCCGCACGATCTCCTTGTAATCGTCGACCAGGTGCTCGAGATCCTCCGTGGTGAGGTCCGTGTCCAGCCGGTAGCCCTTCTGCTCCTTGAGTCGGTCCAACGCTCGCTCGAGCTGCTTGCGGACGCCCTGGTCCTCCTTGGGCTCGATGCCGGCGGCCTTCTCCATGACCACGTCGGCGTACATCTGGATCAACCGGCGATAGGAGTCCCACACGAAGCGCGGGTTGCCGGTCTTGGCCACCAGGCCGGGCAGCGTCTTGGAGGTGAGCCCGATGTTCAGCACCGTCTCCATCATGCCCGGCATGCTCTTCCGCGCGCCGGAGCGGCAGGACATGAGCAGGGGGTTCTTCGCGTCGCCGAACTTCTTGCCCATGTACCGCTCGACGGCCGCGAGCGCTTTCTCCACCTGCCTGGTGAGGTCCCGCGGGAGCTTGCCGCCGCACTTGTAGTACTCGGTGCACATTTCGGTGGTGATGGTGAAGCCCGCGGGGACCGGCAGCCCGAGCCGGGCCATTTCGGCCAGGTTGGCGCCTTTGCCACCTAAAAGTTCCTTTTGCTCCGCTTTGCCTTCAGCCTTGCCTTTGCCGAACAGATAAACCCACTTCGTTGCCATGCGCTGTGATCTCCTGGGCTTGAAAAGCCCTCTAATCGGGGTTAATTCCACACGTCGGTGCGTCCACGCGGTGGGCGTCGTTTCGTGACGTGCGAGATTCGTCAGGCGCTTCGCACGCTTCGCGGGCCGCCGCTGCCGGCTATCCAGCCGGCGGCGCCGTCGGCCGCTGCGAATGGGCGTGAAGCCTAAATGCGCTTCGCCGGCCTGTCAACGGCCCGGAAGGGGGGCAGTTGCCCCCGGGTCGGTGACAGTTCAGGCGATGAGGCTCTTCAGAGCCCCGAGCGCAAGCGCGGGGCCAATTGACCGGGTGCTCGCGGTACCGATCCCCCCTCGCTTACGCTCAGGGCTCTGGTACCGATCGTTAAGGATGTACTGTGGTGGCCATCAAGAAAGTGGCGGGGGGGCCGGAGCAGGAGGGGCGCCCCCCCAAAAGCGAAAGACGGGCGGCGCCCCCCCGCCGCCGGGCCCCCC
>BTUC01000064.1:0-5377 GCA_045863575.1 Phycisphaerae bacterium | reverse complement strand
CCATAATTAAGGGGGCGGCAGGGCTGTTGGGGCGGGGCCGCCCCCGAAAGTGCGAATGCCGGCCGGCGCCCGCCGGCGGCTGCTCAGCGCTCGGCCAGGGCTGTCAGGCGCCCTTGGCTTTGGCGAACCGGTCGGCCGCCGCCTTCCAGTTCACCACGTTCCACCAGGCCTCCAGGTAGTCGGCCCGGCGGTTCTGGTACTTCAGGTAATAGGCGTGCTCCCACACGTCCACACCCACGATGGGGTACAGCCCTTTCATATAAGGGCTGTCCTGGTTGGGGAAAGACTCGATGGCCAACTTGCCGCCCTTGTCCAGGACCAGCCAGGCCCAGCCGGAGCCGAAGCGCTTCATGCCCGACTCGCTCATCGTGCTCTTGAACTTGGCGAAATCCCCAAACGTGCTCTTGATCGCGTTAGCCAGCTCGCCCGCGGGCTCGCCACCGCCGCCCTGATCCTTGGGCGCCATGGTTACCCAGAAAATCGAGTGATTGGAGTGCCCGCCGCCGTTGTTGATCACCGCCTGGCGGATATCCGGGGGCACACTGTCGATCCCGCGCAGCAGCTCTTCGAGATCCTTGCTTTGCAGGTCCGGATGCTTCTCGAGGGCCGCATTGAGATTGCTCACATAAGCGTTGTGGTGCTTGCCGTGGTGGATGCGCATCGTCTGCTCATCGATGTGCGGCTCAAGTGCGTTGAAGTCATACGGTAAATCCGGCAGCGTAAATGCCATCTTGCGATCTCCTTTTCTCTGATCCTCGTCCCGCTTTTGATCCGCGCCCAGCACCGAAGGCGCCAGGGCTCCGCCGACCAGTCCCGCGCCCATCTGGCGAAGGAACTGCCGCCGCGGAAGGTCTGATGAGTTCATGATCTCCTTCCCTCGGCCCGAGTTAAGGGTGAAATCCCGAATTTATCGGCCACTGCCGGGATTCTACGGCATGCGTCGGGCCGCTTTCAACGTGTGCAGCCATATTACAGCCTCGTGCTGGTCCGTGACGACTTTCGTGATGAGGTGCTTCAAGAGGATGAGCGCGAGCGAGCCGCCCGATGGTCAGAAGTCGATGCAACCGAAACCTCCTCGCTCGCGCCATGGGCTCCAAAGACCCGTCGCATTGGCGAGGGAGGCAGCGATCGCTCCGGACATGTTGAGGGAGCGACGCTATTCCGCCACCCAGGGAAAACGGTGCTTGAAATGGCGGTAGAACAAACCGATGACCCGCATCGACACAATGGCCGAGTACTCCCCGAGGATGATGCTGACCAGCGCCAGCCCTACGATGGCCCCAATCGGCAGGTTAGCGGCACGGAGACCGAAGAAGTCGAACCAGGGCAGCATCATGAACGCGGTGGCCACAATCAAGGCCGCCAGAATCGCCAGGTAGGCAAGCGGCGCGCCCAGCGCCGTGCGGATAATCACGTGGGGCCACAGACCGTTGAATCCACCGCCGATGGCCACGCCCAGAACGATCACCGGCCACAGCGCCAGTCCCACCACGCCGAGGGCGTACACTACGCCCGGCCAGAGGCTCGGATCCATGGCGTGCAGGGCGGTCAATTCATCCGAGCTGTTGACGAACAGCACCAGAGTGATCACCGCCGGCGCCAGTGCTACGGCCCAGGTGCCAATGAACTGCGCCAGCGGAAAGAGGATATCATCCAGCACGCTGGTTACACTCACGCCGGGCAGCTCGTCCTCGCCGGAAGCGGTTTCCCGGATCACGTTCATGTAGAACGCGCAGAGGTAGCCATTGATGAGCGCGTGCCCCATCAGCGAGAGGAAACCGGGGGCGTAGCTCACCAGCGCGTCCCACATGGCGACGAAGCTGATCACGATAAACGTGACCAGGCTGCTGCCGTTCAGGAAGAAGAAGAACGACGCCGCCAGATCGGCCCAGAACGAGCGCTGCGGGGCAATGATCCAGTCGCGGTCCTCGGCGGGGCGGGCACCCTGCGCGTCCAGGAACCGCTGGCCGGGACGGTCATCCTCCTGCACGAGTGGGGGCGGCGTCAGATCCACCACCCGCACCGGCTCTCCCGTGGCGCGGGTTTCGCTGTCCGCAAAGTCGAGCAGCCAGTCGTCCGCTCGTTCGCCGTGGGCCTGCGGAGCGCGCCCGGCCTTTGCCGGAGCAGCCGCCGCGGGGACCTGCCCAGAGGGCGGTGCGAGCGCTGTCGCCTCGGGAACCCGGAAGATCGTGCCGCACGACTTGCACTTGGCCTTGCGTCCGGTGGCGGCTGCTGGCAGCCGGATGAGGGCACCGCACGCGCAGGTGTACTGGATGGACACGGTGGCTGGCTCCCGAATGGAATCCTCTTGGCGCCGGAGAACGAGTTCCTTCGATATAGAACGCTAACCCTGGATGCGGTCAGGAGCCATTATAAAACCTGCGCGTGTTTCGACGCACCGGTGCTTCCCTATGCCAGCGGAGGGCAACTGCATCGGGCCGATCGAACGGATCAGTCGGATCAGACTTATTCGTCGGCCCAGCCCGATGTCGAACCCGCCTACTCAAGGGGATTGATCACCAGACCGGTGGCCAGCTTGGGGAAGAAGAACGTGCTCTTCTGGGGCATGAGATCGTTAGCCTCGCTCACCGCGCGCAGATCGGCCATGGTGCAGGGGCGGGTCATGAAAGCCACTCCGCCGCTGTCCCGGGCCATGCGGATAGCCTCCGTGGCCGAGTGCGTGTATTGCACGGTGGGCGCCGCGCCTCCCAAAGCCTGGCCGGTCAGAAGCTGGTCGATGAGGTAATCGTGCAGATACGCCAGATCGAGCCGGCGGTAGGCTTCACTGCGATCGGGCGACAACTGCCGGAGCTTCTCGCGATGGGTGAAGCGGCCGAGGTACATGCCGTCGGTGGCGGCCAGGAAAATGCCGATGTCGTCGCTGGTGACCGATCCCAGGAGCTGCTCCGGTCCACTCGATTCAATCACGGCGCGCATCTGCACGCCTTCTTCCAGCGCGGCCAGGATCCGGTCGGGACGGACTCCGCCCAACCCGCTGATCACCCGGTGCGTCGGCAGGATGAGGCAGCCGGGATCCTCCATCGCACAGAAGCCCACCAGAACGAACCGCGCAGGGTGATCCGCAGGGAGGGCGGCCGTGGCGTTGAGCTGGTCCCGGTAAGTAAGCGCCGTCCCATACCGGTGGTGTCCGTCGGCGATGTAGAGTGGCAGGTGGGCCATGCGTTCCGCCAGCTCGCGGATGCGACTCTCGTCGGCCAGCACCCAGAGCCGGTTGGCCACGCCGTCCATTTCGCCGGTAGCGTCCGGGCGATCTTCGGGAACGTTCAGCAGCGCGCTCACTCCGCCGGAGGGGTCGCTGTACAGGCCGAATACCGCCGAGAGCTGACAGCGCGTGGCCTGCATGAGCTTGAGCCGGTCCTCCTTGGGGCCGCCGAAGGTGCGCTCGTGGGGGAAGACGGTGCCGGCGCCGAATTCCTCCAGGCGCATGCGGGCGAAGAACATCCTCCGCACGTAGGAACGGCCGGCGACTTCGTATTGCTGGTGATACACGTAAATGACCGGCCGAGTCTCCGTCCGGAGCGTGCCGTCGCCGCGCCACGCGTTGAGCAGATCGGCGGCGCGGGCATAGACCTCGTCCGGCCCGGCGGTCTTCGGCGGCATGTGCGGGAGGTCGACGGCCACGATGTTCCGCTCATGCTTCCGCAGCAGTGCGGCTTTGTCCGAGGCATCGAGCACGTCGTAAGGCGGCGCGATCAGCGCGGACAGATCGGACGAAAAACGCTCCGTGTTATAACGCAGGCCGCGAAAGGGCGCGATCTGGAGCAAGACAACTTCCTTTCCAACCGGTGTCTGACCAGTCACCGCCAAGGCTATCGGTCGGCCGGCGTGAGATCAAGTCCCGTGAGTCATTCATTCCGGTTCACCATCAGCGGAGTATCATAATGGCTATGGACAATCCGGATCGATTTAGTTTTATCGACGCCCTGGCCGCATCGACCGCCGCCTTGGGCGTTAACCTGACGACCGGGCAGCAGGAGCGCATGTGGCGACATTACCTGCTGGTGATCGAGGCCAACAGGCGTTTCAATCTCACCCGGGTCACTTCACCGGTGGATGCAGCCGTCAAGCACTACGCCGATGCTCTCACGCTGCTGACCACTGGCTGGGCGTTGCCGGCCGCACCTTTGCGCGTGCTGGACGTAGGCACCGGGGCGGGTTTCCCGGCCGTTCCGCTGGCTATCGTGTGTACAGCCTGGGAGGTGACCGCGATAGACGGCACCGGCAAGAAGGCCCGGTTCGTCGAGCAGGTCGCGACCGACCTCGCGCTCCGCAATCTGTCGGCGCGGCATGCGCGGGCCGCCGAGCTGGCCCGGACCGGTGCAGCGCTCTTCGACCTGGTTCTGCTACGCGCGGTGACGCAGACTGCCTCGGGGATTGACGAGGTCCATCCGCTGGTGTCGCCAGGCGGGAGCATCGTTTTCTTTAAGACGCCGGTCATGGCCACGGAGGAGTGGGACGCCGGTAACCAGCGCGCCGTCACCAGAGGCTTCTCGCAGCCCCAAAGCCATGATGTTCCGCTCAGCGGCTCAGGCGAGCCGCTCTCGCGGCGACTCATCCGATACATCCGTGGGTGAGGGGACATCGTCATCCGGCGGACGACACCCCGGCCGGAGCCCGACAGGCGAATCCCGTGGGCTACCGGCGGTCAAGGGCCCCGACCAAGGCGGGGAGAGCCGAGGTGGGCACTTCGCTCGTCCGGAGGCAGGGGTCCTAAAGGCCTCCTGCCCCATCGAACTACCGGTTGGTCACAAGATGGACCCTACATCTCTCGCCCGACGGCCGCCGCGATGGCCCGCAGCTCCTTCACCGTCTGGGCCAGCATCTGCGGCGTGATGGATTGTGCTCCGTCCGTCAACGCATGCTGTGGATCCTGGTGGCATTCGATGATCAGCCCGTCGGCGCCGGCGGCGATCGCCGCCCGGCTCATGGCCGGCACCATGTAGGCGTGACCCGTGCCCTGGGAAGGGTCGACCATAATCGGCAGATGACTCTCGCGCTTGACGGCCGGCACGATGGCCAGCGGGAGCGTGTTGCGCACATACGTCTCGTGCGTGCGGATGCCGCGCTCGCACAGGATCACGTTCGGATTCCCCGCCTGGATGATGTACTCCGCCGCCAGGAGGAATTCGTCGAGGGTGGCGCTCCAGCCGCGCTTGAGCATGACCGGCTTGTTGCTCTTGCCGCAGGCCAGCAGCAGGTTGAAGTTGTGCATGTTGCGCGTGCCGATCTGGAGGATGTCGGCGTACTGGCACACCAGGTCCACCTGGTCAATGCTCATGACCTCGGTGATCACCGACAGGCCGGTCTGCTCGCGGGCTTCGGCCAAAATCTCCAAACCCTTCTCACCCAACCCCTG
>BTUC01000063.1:0-22218 GCA_045863575.1 Phycisphaerae bacterium | reverse complement strand
TCGTGACCTACCAAACGCAGACCTGGGCCAAGCGCCCCTTCGCCGACTTCAAGCGCGCGCTGCGCGTGGCGCCGCCCGACGCCGGCCCGGCGCCGCTTCGCGAGGTCGAGCGCGTCCAGCCCCGCGAAGCCACCGCCGATGACCACAACCCGATGTAGTGCGCTCATGCGTTCATCCTATGCTTGACTCGCCGCGCGAAGCATCCCTAGAGTGAAAACATCGAGAGCGCGGCGGACGATGGGGCACGTAGGCCCAGCGGCTCCGCCTGAGCTGTGGGCCGGTCACACAGAGCCTTTGACGACAACGGGAGTCACCGAACCAGCGGCCAGACGGCACGAAACGGAGTGCTGCATTTGCAGCGTGCTCCGGGCTTGGGCCTCGGCCTTGATGTCCACGCGAGGCAGAAGCCGACATGGCACAACTGTTTCATCCGAGCACCAACACCCTCTCGCGCGTGAGCATCTTTGGCGCCATATTCATCGTGGCCGGCATCCTGTGGATGACCGGGGTGATTATTCGTTCACCTTACGTCACGGAAGCACTGGTGGCACGTCAGCAACCGGTGCCATTCAGCCACGAGCACCACGTGGGCGGACTGGGTATTGACTGTCGGTATTGCCATACCTCGGTGGAGGATTCCTCCTTCGCCGGGATTCCGCCGACCAAGACGTGCATGACCTGTCATTCCCAGATCTGGACCAACGCGGAAATGCTCGAGCCGGTGCGGGAAAGCTGGCGGACGGGCCGGCCGATCCGCTGGACGCGCGTGCATAACCTCGGCGATTTCGTCTATTTCAATCATTCGATTCACGTGCAGAACGGGATCGCCTGCGTGACCTGTCACGGCCGGGTGGACCGTATGCCGCTGATGTGGCAGACCAACACGCTGCACATGGAGTGGTGCCTGGAGTGCCACCGGGAACCGGAGCGTTTCGTCCGCCCCAGGGAAGAGGTGTTCAGCATGGAATGGGAAGCACCTGAGGACCAGGAAGGCCTGGGCCAGCAGCTCGTGGAAAAGTACCAGATTCACAAGTCACGTCTGACCGACTGCTATATCTGCCACCGATGAGCGAAGAAAACCGACAACCCGGCGCAATGTGGCGAAGCCTGGATGAGCTGGCTCAGACGCCCGCGTTCCAGGAGCTGGTGGAGCGCGAGTTCCCCGAGGGCGCCACCGAGTGGACGGACCCGGTCAGCCGCCGGGAATTCCTCAAGGTGATGAGCGCATCGCTGGCACTGGCCGGCGTATATGGCTGCTCGGAAGAACCGCGCGAAAAGATCGTGCCCTACGTCTACCCACCGGAGCGCGCGGTTCCGGGCAAACCGCTGTTCTTCGCGACAGCCATGGACATGAACGGCTACGGCACCGGTGTCCTGGTCGAGAGCCACCTGGGCCGGCCGATCAAGGTTGAAGGCAATCCGGATCATCCGGCCAGCCTCGGCGCCACCAGCCCGTTTGGTCAGTCCTCCGTGCTCATGCTGTACGATCCTGACCGCTCCAAAGTAGTGGTCAACCGCGAGCAGGTAACCGACTGGGGCGCCTTCCTGGCCGCATTGAATTCGGCCATGGCAACGCAGGCCGACAAGGGCGGGGCCGGGCTGCGCGTCCTGACCGATACCGTCACCTCACCCACACTGAAAGCCCAGATGGACCGCTTGCTGGAGGATTACCCGCAGGCCCGCTGGCACCACTTTGACCCGGTCGGCCGTGAAAACATCGTCGAAGGAACGCGGCTGGCGTTCGGGCGACCGCTTAATCCCATCTACCAGTTCGCCGACGCGCAAGTGATCGTTTCGCTGGACAGCGATTTTCTATACGAGGACCCCGGCAGCCTGCGCTATGCCCGCGAGTTCATCGACGCACGCCGCGTGAGCGCGGGCCGGCTGAGCATGAACCGCCTCTACGTGGTCGAGCCGACACCCACCATCACCGGTTCGATGGCCGATCACCGCCTGCCGGTGCGGGCCGCCGAGGTGGAGGAGATCGCCCGGGCCCTGGCGAGAGCACTGGAGGTGCCAGGCGTACCGGCCGCATCCACGGCGCTGCCGACGGCGCGCGCCGCCTGGATCAAGGCCGCCGCCGCGGACCTGCGGGCGAACGCCGGCCGTGGAATCGTGGTCGCGGGCTACACGCAGCCTCCCTCTGTGCACGCGCTCGCGCATGCCATCAACGCGGTTTTGAAGAACACCGAAACCGTCTATTTCACAGAGCCGGTGGAGGTTCACCCGACTGCTCCCAGCGCGTCACTGCGGGCGCTGGTTGAGGAGATGAAAGCCGGCGCGGTTGATGCTCTGATCATCATCGGCGGAAACCCGGCCTACTCTGCTCCGGCGGATCTGGCTTTTGGCGAGCAGCTCCTCAAGCTGTCCACACAGTCCGATCCCCCGGGCCGGCCGGTGCGATTCACCGCGCACCTCGGGCTGTACCGCGATGAAACCGCCCAGCTATGCCAATGGCATGTACCCCAATCCCACTACCTGGAGTCATGGGGTGACGTGCGGGCGTACAACGGCCTGGTCTCCATCATCCAGCCGCTGACCGCGCCGCTGTACCGCAGCAGGACGGTTCATGAGTTCGTAGCCGCGCTGCTGGGCGACGCCGAGCCTTCGGCATACGAGATCGTCCGCCGCCACTGGCGCGGGCAGGTGGGCGAAGAGGGATTTGAGAAGGACTGGAAGCTGTGGCTCGAGGCTGGCTCGGTCGCCGGAACCGAACTGCCGCGGCAGGAAGCGCGCCTCGCCGAGCGCATCGACTGGCCGGAGCCGCGGCCCAGCGTGCCCGATGCCCTGGAGATCGTCTTCCGGCCGGACCCGACGGTCTGGGACGGCCGTTTCGCCAACATTGCCTGGCAGCAGGAGTTGCCCAAGCCGTTCACCAAACTGACCTGGGACAACGCCGCCCTGATTGCTCCACGGACCGCGCAGGAACTCGGGCTGAACAACCACGACCTCGCCCGGCTGCGCTACCGCGGACGATGGGTCAATGCGGCCGTCTGGATCCTGCCGGGGCAGGCTGAGGGGACCATCACCCTGCACCTGGGTTACGGCCGGACGCGCGGTGGACAACTCGCCGACGGGCTCGGGGTCAATGCTTATGCCCTCCGGACGGCTGATGATCCATGGTTCGGCCAGGGGTTGGAGATCAAGCCCACGGGCGAGGATTACCCGTTGGCCGTCACCAGCTTTTTCCATACCATTAACACCCGGGCGATCGACGATCAGCTCCAACCGAAAGCGGTGCGAAGAGCCGGACCGGGCAACTCATCCGAACAGCACGAGGCACACAACCGAAACCTCGTGCGCGTGGGCACACCGGAGGTGTTTCGGGAGCATCCGGATTTCGTGAAGAAGATGGAGGGTGAGGCGGCGGAAAAGCCGGTCCTGTCGCTCTATCCTGAATTTGAATACCCCGCCTACAAGTGGGGCATGTCCATCAATCTGAACGCGTGCATCGGCTGCAACGCGTGCGTGGTCGCCTGCCAGGCGGAGAACAACATTCCGGTGGTGGGCAAGACGGAAGCGGCCCGCGGGCGGGCGATGCATTGGATTCGTGTGGACGATTACTTCAAGGGACCGGCGGAGGACCCCGAGCTGTACCACATGCCGGTGCCGTGCATGCATTGCGAAAAGGCGCCCTGCGAACCGGTCTGCCCGGTGGGTGCGACCCTGCACGACTCGGAAGGTCTCAACGAAATGGTCTACAACCGCTGCGTGGGCACGCGGTACTGCTCGAACAACTGCCCCTACAAGGTGCGGCGGTTCAACTACCTCGATTACACGAAGACCGGCGAGCCCACTCTCAAGATGCAGCGGAACCCCGACGTGACCGTCCGCTCGCGCGGCGTGATGGAGAAGTGCACCTATTGCATTCAGCGGATCAGCGCCGCCCGGATCGAGGCGGACAAGGAGAGCCGTCCGATCCGCGACGGCGAAGTCGTTCCCGCGTGCGCCCAGGCCTGCCCGACGCAGGCAATCATCTTTGGTGATCTGAACGACCGGTCGGCACAGGTGACGAAGCTGAAACGCTCGCCGCTGGACTACGGAATCCTGACCGAACTGACCACCCAGCCGCGCACGACGTACATGCCGCGGTTTCGAAATCCCAATCCGGAGCTGGAGGACGAAGGCAGCGCATGAGCGACCACCGGCCGGATACTCCTGGCGGCAGCCGCGAAACACTGGCCGTGCTTCGGCCGGGGCATACCTACGCCTCGGTCACGGACAAGATCAGCTCGCTGGTGCTGGCCCAGCCCGCCAGTGGCCCGTGGTGGATCGGCTTCGGGATCTCCTTTCTGCTGGTGGGGGTCCTCACGCTGGCGGTCGGCTACCTGCTGGTGAAGGGTGTGGGCATCTGGGGCATCAACATCCCGGTGGCCTGGGGGTTCGCTATCGTCAACTTCGTCTGGTGGATCGGTATCGGGCACGCCGGCACGTTTATCTCGGCGTTCCTGCTGCTCATGCGCCAGCACTGGCGCACGTCGATCAACCGCTTCGCCGAGGCCATGACGCTTTTCGCCGTGTCCTGCGCGGGCATATTCCCGCTGCTGCACCTGGGGCGCCCTTGGTTTTTCTACTGGCTCATTCCCTACCCGAACACGTTCGAGCTGTGGCCGCAGTTCCGAAGTCCCCTGGTGTGGGACGTGTTCGCGGTGACCACCTACTTCACCATCTCGCTGTTGTTCTGGTACGTGGGATTGATTCCGGACATGGCCACGCTGCGGGACCGGTCACACAGTCGGATCGGGCGCGTTGTTTACGGAGTGCTCTCGATGGGCTGGCGCGGCTCGGCCATTCATTGGGAGCGCTACCGCAGCGCCTACCTGCTGCTGGCCGGTCTGGCCACGCCGCTGGTCATTTCGGTGCACAGCGTAGTCAGCCTCGATTTCGCCGTCGCCCAGCTCCCCGGTTGGCACTCGACCGTGTTTCCGCCGTACTTTGTGGCGGGCGCGATTTTTTCCGGATTCGCCATGGTGGTGACCCTGGCGATACCGCTGCGGGCCGCGTTCGGATTACACGATTTCATTACCCTGCGGCATCTGGACAACTGCGCCAAGCTGATGCTGGTCACCGGCTTGATCGTCGCCTACGGCTATCTCATCGAAAGCTTCATCGCCTGGTACAGCGGCAATACGTACGAGCAGTACATGATGATCAACCGCATGTTCGGGCCATACCGGGGCTACTACTGGACACTGATCCTGTGCAACGTGGTGGTACCGCAGCTTCTCTGGTTCCAGCGGGTGCGGCGGAATGTAATTTTCCTGTTCTTCATCTCCATCGTGGTCAACATCGGCATGTGGTGCGAGCGCTTCGTGATCGTGATCACCAGCCTGCATCGCGACTTCATGCCTTCCGCATGGCAGATGTATCACCCGACGGTCTGGGACTGGTTGACCTTCCTGGGCACCATGGGGCTGTTCGTGTTCCTGTTCCTGCTGTTCATCCGGGTGTTGCCCGTGATCTCGATCGCCGAGATGCGCGAGCTGGTCAAAGAGACGTCCGAAGAGGCGGAGCATGCCGGCGCGCACTGAGCGATGGGCAACATGCGACCAGAGTGAAAGTGGAAAGCTGAGAAGGTGGGTGGAGGGGGTGACAAGGTGACAAGGGGCCCTATCAGAGCCCCGAGCGCAAGCGAGGGGGCAACAGAGCCCCGAGCGCGAGCGAGGGGTGGATGGAGTGACGAAGCGGCAACGTGGCCAGGTGCGAGCAATATCGTGACCAGGTGATCAGGTGGATGTGACAAGAATGAGACAGGGCAAGCATGGGAGGGCAACCTTTAACACTTTCGCACCTTCTGGCCTTCTCACCTTCGCACCAGTCACTCCGCCCATCACCCGGGAGGACAGTGGCCTGAGCGTTCAGGCCGTGTGAGAGCTGAGGGATTCAGGCAGCATTTGAGCACAGGTGACTGAGTTGCAGCACACGCCTCATCTTTATGGTCTGCTGGCGGAGTTCGATGATGCCGACGCGCTGCTCGAGGCGGCGCGTCGCGTCCACCAGGCCGGCTATCGGCGGGCGGACGCGTATACGCCCTTCCCTGTCGACGGTCTGGCGGAGGCCCTGGGCTTCCATCGCACGCGCGTGCCCCTGATCGTGCTGATCGGTGGACTGATCGGAGCAGCCGGCGGCTTCTTCATGATGTGGTACGCAAACGTGGTCAGTTGGCCGTGGAATATCGGCGGGCGTCCAATGAACAGTTGGCCCGCATGGATTCCAATCACCTTCGAAATGGCCGTGCTGGTGGCCGGGATTTCGGCGGTCCTGGGCATGCTGGCCCTGAATGGACTGCCCCGGCCGCATCATCCGCTGTTCAACGTGCCCAGCTTTCAGTTGGCCAGCCGTGACCGGTTCTTCCTCTGCATCGAAGCGGTTGATGAGCGATTTCACCTCGAGAAGACACGAGAGTTTCTCGAAACGCTGGCGCCTCTACAGGTGGTGGAGGTGCCGCAATGAGGTACGGGCTCGCGGCTGCGGCCTTGGCGATGGTTCTTCCGGCCGGGTGTGAGCGCATGATGGACCAGCCGCGCTATGACCCGCTGGAGTACAGCGAATTCTTCAACGATGGCTTGTCCGCGCGCCCCATTCCGGCCGGCACGGTTCCGCGCGGCGACCCGCGAACCGATGACCACCTCTACTTCGGCCGAGTTAACGAGGCACTGGCGACCGAGTTTCCCTTTCCGATGACCCGCGCGGACCTCGAACGAGGGCGGGAACGATTCAACATTTTCTGCGCGCTATGTCATGGCTTGACCGGTGAAGGCGATGGCATGATCGTGCAGCGCGGATTCACGCCTCCGCCGTCGTTTCACCTACCGCGACTGCGGCAGGCGCCGGTCGGCCATTTCTTCGACGTGATCACCAACGGCTGGGGGGCGATGTACAGCTACGCGGAGCGGATCGCACCGGAGGACCGCTGGCGCATCGCCGCTTACATCCAGGCCCTGCAGCTGAGTCAGCACGTGCCAGCCGCGGAACTGCCGGAACGGGACGCCGGCCGGCTGAGGGAGGTGGCCCAATGAACGAGACGCATCTACCTCCGTCCGTCGAGCGGTTCGAAACCCGTGCTCTGCTGGTCGGCGGCCTGGCAGCCCTGTTGCTGGCCGTCGGGATCCTCCTCAACCCGGAGCAGTCGTTCCGCTCCTATCTGTTCGCTTACCTGTTCTGGCTGGGCATCGCCCTGGGCTCGCTCGGGCTGGCCATGGTCCATGCGCTGGTCGGGGGTGGTTGGGGCCACCTCATCCGTCGTTTTCTGGAAGCGGCGGCCATGACGCTGCCGGCGCTGCTCGTGCTGGGTCTGCCCCTGATTCTCGGCATTCACGCTTTGTATCCCTGGGCACACGATGAGGAGGTCGCGCACAGCCCCGTCCTCCAGCACCGGCGGCCGTACCTGAACGTCACATTCGTCGTCGTTCGTACCGCCGTTTACTTTTTCCTCTGGATCCTGTGGGCCTGGCTGGTGCAGCATTGGTCGGCAGGGCTGGACCGTGGGCCTGACCGCCCCACCCGCGTCAGGCTCCAGAAGTTCAGCGCGGTCGGCATGCTCATGTACGTGCTCACGACCTCCTTCGCGTCGTTCGACTGGATCATGTCCCTGGAGCCGCACTGGTATTCCAGCATGCTCGGATTCATTACCTTGACCGGCCAGGGGCTGTCGGCCATGGCGTTCGCGATCGTGATGTTAGTAATTCTGCGCGAGCATGGGCCTTTCAGCGATCGCGTGCAGCCGGGTCATCTCAACGACCTGGGCAGTCTGCTGTTCACGCTGGTCGTGCTGTTTTCATACGTGGCCTTCTCCCAGTACCTGATCATCTGGTCCGGACACATCCAGGAAGAGATCACTTACTACGTTCAACGGAACAGCGGCGGCTGGGAGACACTCACCCAGACTCTGATCCTGTTGCAGTTCTTCGTCCCCTTCTTCGTCCTGCTTTCGCGGAACAACAAGCGCCGGCCGATCGTGCTGGGCGGGACAGCTCTGCTGGTTCTGCTGATGCAATTGTTGCACCTGTTCTGGCAAATAGAACCCGCGGGGCACGACCACCATCCGCCATTTCGACTCTATTGGACGGATTTCATGGCTCCGCTGGCCCTGGGGGGCCTATGGTTGAAGGTCTTTTTCTGGAACCTGAGGAGCAGGCCGCTGCTGCCGATGAGGCGGGCGGACCAGCCGGAGGTACTGCCGCATGGGCAGCAGGCCGCCACGTGAGAACATCCAACCGGGGCACGAGCCCAGCGAGGTCAAGCTCAAGGGTTTCCTCTGGTTTGTGGGCGTGTTTGTGGGTGTGGCCGTCGTGGTGCACATCGCAATCTGGGGGTTGTACGGCGGACTTGTGCGCCGCGGCGCGAAGCCGGCGCCGCCACTCGTGCAGCGCATGCCGGTGCCGCCGGAGCCGCGGCTACAGGGGACGGCCGTTCATCCCACGACGCCGACGCAGGATACACAGATGCTGCGGCAACGACATCTGGAGGTTCTGAACAGCTACGGGTGGAGCGACCATCAGGCCGGCATCGCCCGGTTTCCGATCGACCGGGCCATCGACCTGCTTCTCGAGCGCGGGTTGCCCGTGGCGACCCGGCCGGCCGCCACAGGGCCGCGAGGCAGAGGCCAAGCCCAGGCGCCCAGAGACTCAGGCCACGTGCAGCGGAGAAGCGCATCCACCGAAGGTCGGGAGACGACAGCCCCAGAGGAACGGACGACCCTGCCGGCCGTGGGAATGACCGGCAGCACGAGAGCCGCACAGCAGGAAGAAAGATGACAGCGAGTGTAACGCAGAAAACACGACCCACCAGGACCCGGCAACGCGTAGCGGCCGGCCTCCGTGCTTCGCACCGGCGGAGCCGGGCTACGCCCTGGCGAAGCCGTGCCGGCCGTTGTGCCATCGGCGGCTTGCCTGCGGAACCGCAGCGATTCGGGGGTCGCAAGCGCCGCTGTGCGGAGGTTTTCGCCGGAACGGCCGGCACGGAGGCCGGCCGCTACAGGAAGCGAACTCGGCGCCCGCAACGATGGGCAGCGGCGGCGGCCTGCGCGACGATCGCGTTCGCAGCCATGCTGGTTTCGCCGCTTCGGGCAAACCAGGGCGATGAGGCCGGGGCGGTGCCCGAGCCCCTGCGCGGCGTCGGCATCGACCAGAACCTGAACGCGCAGATCCCCGCGGAGCTGACGTTCAAGGACGAGCAAGGGCAAGCGGTGCGTCTGGGCGACTTCTTTGACGGCCGTCGGCCCGTGCTTCTGACCTTGGTCTATTATGAGTGCCCGATGCTCTGCACGCTGGTGCTCAACGACACCTTGCGCAGTCTGCGGGCCATTCCGCTGGACATCGGCAAGGACTACCAGGTCCTGACGATCAGCTTCGATCCGACGGAAACGCCCGAGCTGGCCGCGGGCAAGAAGACGCAGTATGTCGGTTCGTACGGCCGGGAGGGCGCAGCCGAAGGCTGGCACTTCCTTACCGGCGATGCGGAGTCCATCCGCAAGCTGACCGCTGCCGTCGGGTTTCGCTACCGCTACAGCGACGAGCGCGATCAGTACATCCACCCCAGCGGGATCACCATCCTCACCCCCGAGGGGCGCATCTCGCGTTACTTCTTCGGGATCAATTACGCCGCCAAGGACGTCCGGCTCTCCCTGGTTGAAGCGTCGGATCGCACGATCGGTTCGTTGAGCGAGTCCGTGCTGCTGTTCTGCTTTCAGTACGATCCCGCTACCGGCAAATACGGATGGGCCGTGCTCAACGCGCTGCGCACCGGGGGCACGCTGACGGTGCTGGCGATCGGAATCATGCTGTTCAGGATGTTTCGTACGGAGCGACGCCGTGCCGCCCAGCCGGCAGGGCGCGCCGAGGATGCTTCGCGGTTTGTGCCCGAGTGAACCACCATGCAGGAAGGCTTCAGACTATTTCCACCCGAGGCATCAACTCTGGCCGGGGAGGTCGATGCGCTGTATTTCTTCCTCATCGGCATTTCAGCGTTCTTCACGCTGCTGATCGCCGGGCTGATCGCCTATTTCGCGCTGCGCTACCGCCGCCGATCAGAGAAACCTCCGCAGCCGGTTCGCACGGACATGCGGCTGGAGCTCACCTGGACGATTATTCCGCTGGGGATCGTGATGGTGATCTTCGTCTGGGGCGCAAACGTGTACGTCAAGATGTTCAACCCGCCGGAGGACGCGCTGGATGTTTACGTGATCGGCAAGCAGTGGATGTGGAAGATGCAGCATTCGTCCGGGCGGCGCGAGATCAACGAGCTGCACGTGCCGCTGGGCCAGCCGGTGAAGCTCACCGTCGCGTCGCAGGACGTGATTCACAGTTTTTACATTCCGGCGTTCCGGGTGAAGCACGACGTGCTGCCCGGCCGGTACACTTCGCTGTGGTTCGAGGCCACCCAACTGGGCGAGTTCCACCTGTTCTGCGCCGAGTACTGCGGCACGGACCATTCGAAGATGATCGGCAAGGTGATCGTGATGCCGCCGTCGGAGTACCAGGCCTGGCTGTCCGGCGTGGTGCCGGATGAGGCGCCGGTGCAGTCGGGGCGGCGTCTGTTCACCTCCTTCGGCTGCAGCGACTGTCACGGCCAGCAGGGGCCGACGCTGACCGGCCTGTATGGCCGGCAGGTCGAGCTGGCCGACGGCTCCACCGTCGTCGCCGACGAGAACTACATCCGTGAGTCCATCCTCGATTCGACCGCCAGGATCGTGCAGGGGTTTCCGCCGATCATGCCCAGCTTCCGCGGCCAGCTCTCGGAGGACCAGCTCATGCACCTGCTGGCTTACATCAAGAGCCTCCAGCAGATTGACCCGCAGGAGGTGCACAAGCCATGACCACGCTGCCGTACGCCCCGCCCGCTGCGCCTCGCGAGACGTACCTGAACGTCAGCTACCGCCTGCGCTCCTGGCTGCTGACGCGCGACCACAAGCGCATCGCGATCCTCTATCTCTTCTCGGTGACCTTTTTCTTCTTCGTGGGTGGGTTTGCGGCCGTTCTGCTGCGGCTGGAGCTGATGACCCCCGCGGGCGACCTCGTGCAGGCGGAGAACTACAACAAGCTCTTCACCATGCACGGCGTCATGATGATCTTCTTCTTTCTGATCCCGTCGATTCCCGCGGTGCTGGGCAACTTTCTCGTGCCCCTGATGATCGGGGCCAAGGATCTGGCCTTCCCGCGCATCAACCTGGCGAGCTGGTACCTGTTCGTCACCGGCGGCCTGTTCACCATCGCCGCGCTGGTTTTGGGCGGCGTGGATACCGGCTGGACGTTCTACACGCCTTACAGCTCGACGTACTCCAACACTTACGTCATCCTGACCATCGTCGGGATCTTCATTTCGGGTTTCTCATCCATCTTCACCGGGCTCAACTTCATCGTGACCATCCATACGATGCGGGCGCCGGGACTGACCTGGTTTCGGCTGCCCCTGTTCATCTGGTCCAACTACGCGACCAGCCTGATCATCATCCTGGGCACACCGGTGGTGGCGATCACGCTGGCCCTGGTAGCCATGGAAAGGCTGCTGCAGGTGGGCATATTCGACCCGGCCCTGGGCGGCGACCCGGTGCTGTTCCAGCACCTGTTCTGGTTCTATTCTCACCCGGCGGTGTACATCATGGTGCTGCCGGCCATGGGCGTGGTCAGTGAACTGGTCACCTGCTTTTCGCGCAAGCGAATCTTCGGCTACTGGTTTGTGGCCTTCGCCAGCGTGGCCATCGCCATACTCGGGTTTCTCGTCTGGGGTCACCACATGTTCGTGGCCGGCACGTCCATGTACGGGGCCATGATTTTCTCGGTGCTCAGCTATCTGGTGGCGATTCCCTCGGCCATCAAGGTATTCAACTGGACGGCCACCCTGTACAAGGGGTCGATCGCGCTCCAGACGCCGATGCTCTATGCATTGGGCTTCATCGGCCTGTTCACCATGGGCGGGCTGACCGGTCTCTTTCTGGCCGCCCTGGGGCTGGACGTGCACGTGCACGACACCTACTTCATCGTCGCCCATTTTCATTACATCATGGTGGGCGGGACCGTCATGGCCTACCTGGGCGGCATCCATTACTGGTGGCCCAAAATCACCGGCAGGATGTACCCGGAGTGGTGGGGAAGATTTGCCGCCTTCAGCGTGTTCATCGGTTTTAACCTGACCTTTTTCCCACAGTTTCTGCTGGGGTATCTGGGCATGCCGCGGCGCTACCACGCCTATGCGGCGGAGTTCCAGGTGCTCAACGTCATGTCGACGGCGGGAGCGTCGATCCTGGCCATCGGTTACGTGCTGCCGCTGTGCTACCTGATCTGGTCCCTGAAGTACGGGAAGAGCGCGGGAGCCAACCCGTGGCCGGCCACCGGGCTGGAGTGGAGCACGGCGTCCCCGCCTCCGCAGCACAACTTCGAGAAGACGCCGGTGGTAACGGAGGAAGCCTACGCATACCACCATCTCAAGGAGCTGCGGCATGAGTGAACCCGTCACTGTCCTCGAGAGCTCCGGGGACCTGGCCGAACACTTCGATGACCTGGCCCAGCAGCGCGAAGCCGGCACGCTGGGCATGTGGACGTTCCTGGCCACCGAGGTGCTGTTCTTCGGTGCGCTGTTCCTGGGCTACTTCGCCTATCGACTGGTGTACTTTGACGCCTTTCACGACGCCGGGCGTCACATGTACATGAGCCTGGGAACGATCAACACGGTCATCTTGCTGGCCAGCAGCCTGTTCGTGGCCCTGGCGGTTCATGCGGCCGAGCACGGCGACGGGAGGAGAATCGCCCGGTGGCTGCTGGCGACGATCGGCCTGGGCACAGCCTTTTTGGTGATCAAGGCTGTGGAGTACTATCTGGAGTACACGCATCACCTGATCCCCTGGGGCCGTTTTGAATTCGACGGGGCCCACCCACAGCAGTCGCGCCTGTTCTTCGTCTTTTACTTCTTCATGACCGGGCTGCACGCCATTCACATGATCGCGGGCATCGGCGTGCTGGCCGTCATCGCCTGGCTCGCACGGAAAGGCCGTTACACGAAGCACTATCACACCCCGGTCGAAATCGCCGGGCTGTACTGGCACTTTGTGGATCTGGTGTGGGTTTTTCTTTTTCCGACGTTCTACCTCGTAAACCCGCACTGAATAGGTCCACCGAGAACTGAAAGCAACGAGCCGCGGGCTTCAGCCCGCGCGGCCGCTCGAACTGGGAGAACGGTCCTCTACGTGTTGTGTGGACCTATTCAGGCTTCCGATGTCCGTAGCGGCCGGCACGGAGTCTGGATTGACAACCTAAGACCGGCTCCAACCGGTCTGATGTCAGCAATGTGGGACCGGCATCCTGCCGGTCAGGAAGGATCAAGGCTCATGGCCGAGGCCGCTATCACTCCCCGGACGTACATCTTCGTGTTCATCTGGTTGCTGGCCCTGTTGGCAATCACGATTGTGCTCGCATTTGTCCCTATGGGCGTGTGGGGTACAGTGGTCGGCTACAGCATCGCCATGGTCAAGGCGGTCCTGATCATGCTCT
Organism: Phycisphaerae bacterium; assembly: GCA_045863575.1. Lineage (GTDB taxonomy): Bacteria > Planctomycetota > Phycisphaerae > UBA1845 > PWPN01 > JAAXZI01. The sequence continues at coordinate 8,734 of BTUC01000063.1, read as the reverse complement.
ATTTCATGCACGTGCGCAACGCCTCCCACCTGACATGGGTCTTCGCCGGCGCGGCCTTCCTGTGGCTGGGCATCCTCTTCGTGCTCACGTTGAGTGACTACACCACCCGCGGCTGGCTGCCGCTCAGCGAATCGCTCCGCCCGGCCATCGAGCCGCTGATTCCGCCGCCCAGGGACGCTTAAGAATCGAGAGCTGCTGCCGGTCCGGGGGTATTATCGGGGCAGCCTGGCCAACACGTCCGCCCGCCTTCCTTTCACATTCGCCCTGAGAACGCAGCCGCGAGAGCTGCTGGCGCCGCTCGCGGAGACGAGAGCCGGCACAGGGCCCGCTGATCCGCTGCATTCATCACCGAGCGCCTGGCCTGCCAGATACGCACCCGCGTCCACTAATCCAAAGGGACCTTCGGCTAAGCGGAATGGCGGGAGTTTAAGGTGTTTACCTATAAAACTCTATCTTATTCGGAAAAAGGAGATCAACGATAAGCCAGCAGCTTGAGCATTGTCTACCTGGGGTCGCCGCTTGAAACTCAAGGATACCGCTGTGTTCAATAGAATGAAACTAAGTACCAAGATCGCTGTAGGCTTCATGTCGCTGATCTGCATTGCGCTGGCACTGGGGGGCCTGGCCATCTGGCGAATGTGGAACGTGGAGGAAAACGCAACGGTTCTGGTCGCGGAGTATGTTCCAGAAGTCACCGTCGCAAACGACATCGAACGCAGCTCGCTGCTGACGATGTACGAGATGCGTGGATACGGACTCTCCGAGGAAGACAGCTACCTGAGTAAAGGCCACAAGCACCTAGCGATGGTAGAGAAAGACCTCCAGGAAGCTCAAGCGCTCGCGGATCGCTCGCCGCACCTGGTGAGCCTGAAAGCTCATGTAGGAGAAATGCGGGCCAGCCTCGATGACTACCGGAGGCTGGTCGATGAGACCAGCTCGAAGAACAAAGCCATCGTCGAGGACCGTAAGGTGCTGGATGAGGCGGCCGCACAGTACATGAAGTACGCCATGGAGTTCCTCGAGCACCAGAATAATCTGATGAAAGAGGAACTGGGCGTAACCGTATCTGGCAACGCCCATGCGCCTGTTCACGTGAGCGATAGTACGGTGCCCACGCAACGGGCCCAAACCGCACAGGTCCAGGCGATTGAACCCTCACCTTGCCCCGCTGGCGAAAGCACCCTCAAACGGCTGATGGACGGGAACAAGAGGTACGTGGCAGGCGCACCGGCTAAGACCAATCTGGACCAAGCACGACGCATCGAGACGGCCAGCAACGGGCAGCACCCGCAGGCGACTGTCCTGGCGTGTTCCGATTCGCGCGTACCGGTCGAAGCGATTTTTGACCAGGGCATCGGGGACGTGTTCCCGGTGCGGGTGGCGGGCAATGTCTGCGGCATCGATGAATTGGCCACAGTCGAATACGGTGTGGACCACCTGAAGACGCCGCTACTCATCGTGCTGGGGCACACCCAGTGCGGAGCCGTCACCGCAGCAGCCACAGGCGCGACCGCGCACGGCCACATCTCGGCATTGGTAAACAGCATTCAACCTGCTGTAACTCGGGTCCGGAACGTTCAAGCCGGGCTCACCGGCGATGCGCTGGTGACCGCCTGCATCCGCGAAAACGTTTGGCAAACCGTGGAGCAGATGCTCACCCGTAGCCGATCGGTGCAGGATCACGCCCGGTCTGGCAAGGTGAAGGTTATCGGCGCAATCTACCATGTTGCGGACGGCACAATTGACTGGCTGGGGTCACACCCTCGGCAGAGCGAGCTCCTGGCTACGGCCGTCGAGGAAACGCACGTTGGCGACAATCATGGAAACGCATTAGCGAGCAACCAGACCGCGCAACACCTCGAGCGACTGGAAAAAATCATACTGGTCAATGACATCATAGAGCTGGGCAACGAAACGCGTGTCGCGTGCTTCAAATCACAGGCACTCCGTGAGCCCAGATTCATCAAGGAAGCCGACAGGCATTTCGCTGAAATGAAAGCGAAGTTCGAGGCACTGCGCAAAATCACGCACCTGAAGGAGGACCTGGAGCGGATCGAGAAGATCCAAGGGGCGGCCGAGTCGTACGGGAGCGCCATGAACGATCTTCTTTCCAATTGGCTGGTCCTGCAGGATGTAGCTAAGAGGCGCGGTGAGGCTGCCAGCAAGGTTCTGGAGGGTGCTCAGGCATTGGCCAAGGCGGGATTAGAACAGACGACTACCGTCGCTCGAGAAGCGGCGTCCTCGCTCTCAACAGCATCGCTTATCATGGTCTGTGGTCTGGGCGTAGCCGGCCTCGCGGGCATTGCTCTTGCGTTTGGCATTACCCGCAGCATCACCGGCCCGATCAACCGCATTATCGCCGGTCTGAGTGAAGGTGCCGATCAGGTCAACATGGCAGCCGGCCAGGTCTCGGCGGCCTCGCAGCAACTGGCCGAGGGGGCCAGTGAACAGGCCTCTTCACTCGAGGAGACCTCCAGCGCTCTCGAAGAAATGGCGGCCATGACCCGCACCAACGCGGGCAATGCCAAGGAAGCCAACGAGCTGGCCGCCCAGGCGCGCAATGCTGCCGATACCGGCGACAAGACCATGGTCCAGCTCAACACCGCCATGAGCACCATCAACGAGAGTTCCGAGAAGATCTCCAAGATCATCAAGGTCATCGAGGAAATCGCCTTCCAGACCAACCTGCTGGCCCTTAACGCGGCCGTGGAAGCCGCTCGCGCCGGCGAGCACGGCAAAGGCTTCGCCGTGGTGGCCGACGAGGTCCGCAACCTGGCTCAAAGGGCAGCCCAAGCCGCCCGCGAGACTACCGATCTGATCGAGGGTTCCGTGAACAACGTGCGTGCGGGCACCAGCGTGGCCGGCGACGTGGGCAAGGCACTGGGAGCCATCGTCGGTGACGTATCCAGGGTTTCTGACCTGATCCAGGGCATCTCCAAGGCCTCCGACGAGCAGGCGCAAGGCGTCGAGCAGGTGAATACAGCCGTCGGCCAGATGGATAAGGTCACCCAGCAGAACGCCAGTGCGGCCGAGGAATCCGCCTCCGCGGCCGAGGAACTCGCCGCCCAGGCCCAGGCCGTCAAGAGCATGGTCCAGGAACTCGTCGCACTGGTGGGCGGAACTACCGCACGCGAACGCCAGTCATTCAGCGATAGCGCCAAGCCTACAGGTCGCCCAAGTCGCGCGAAAGTCATGCCCGGCAAATCGAGATCCATGCCTCAACCCATGAGCACTGGCGCCTCGACCAGCAGTGCGGCTGCTTCAACTGAAGAGTTTCTGCCATTGGGCGGTACGGAACTCAAAGACTTCTGATCTGACGATGACGAAGCGGCGGCCGCGGTAGCATCGCCCAGTAGCCGTCGACGCTGTTCGAACCCTTCTGTCATTCGCGGCGAATGCACAGACATCAGACCGTCCCCGATTCGCGCGCCTGGTGATTCACTGCGCAGCCGCTCGCTTGCTGACCAACTTACGCGGACGAGGGTAACCACCCCAAGAAGGTCGCTGCCCGCCGCCGCGCGCCACATTAATCTAAACCGCCCCGTTTTACCGGCCGAAGAAGCGTGTTGTCGGCGGGTCAGTGGCTGCCTCGGCACAAGATGCCAGCCAGTCACTCTGTTGGCTGTTGTTGTCGTTCATCCTGCACGCTGCGACGGTGTCAAGCTCCGCGTCGCCTGCGGTGAGCTCGCAGCGGCAGCGCATCGTTGAAGGCAAGGAGTCGCGCGTACCCCTCCGCCTCAAGCGACTGCGGACACTGGAGTACACCCGAATGCCGACCGTCTTCATTGTGGACGACGAGCTCCACGTTCGTCAGACGCTGGAACTGGTGCTGGGCGCAAGTGGGTTCAAGGTGGAGAGTTTCTCCTCCGCTGAGGAGTTCCTCCGCAACTGCATATTCCCGCGCCGGGGCTGTCTGATCCTGGATCTCTGCCTCGAAGGTATGAGCGGCATCGAACTACAGGGATGCATGGCGGCCCGCCGCGTCTCGCTTCCCATCGTATTCCTCAGTGGCAGGGCTGATATCCCCACCGCCGTCCTGTCGATGCAGCGCGGGGCCGTTCAGTTCCTGACCAAGCCCTTTGATCGGCACCATCTGCTGGCGAGCGTCGGGAAGGCTATCCAACTCGGTGAACTGTGGTACGGTGCCGCCATCGAACCGGTGGAGGCCCAGAGACGGTTTGAGACCCTCAAACCTTGTGAGAAACGGGTCATGGCACTGATGGTCGCGGGCTTTTCTCAGAAGCAGATTGCCGCCCGGCTGGATATCGCGCTGCGCACAGTGCAGTTACACCGGACCAACCTGATGCAGAAGATGGGAGTGGAATCGCTGGCGGAACTCGTGAAGCTGTCGATCTCCTGCGGCCCGACCCGTCTGCGGCCCGCTGTGTGCGCGCCGGCCACTTCCCCGGGTCCTGTTCTCTCGTGCAATTGACGACCTGACGCGTCACGCTGCGACCGGCGATTCTGTTGGCGTCTGGTGCGGGCTGAACGGCCGGCCGGAACGCCGCCGGTCACGAATCACAGAAGTCATTCGCAGCATCCACGGTGTTGGATCAGTGGCCCAGCGGCCCGGCATGATCCCCCAGCGCAACCGGTGGCGGATCGGCGTTGGCAGGCACATCCGGAGAGTCGGCCATAGCCCGGCTGACTTCTTCGAGGAAGCTCCTTCGTTGACGCTCGTCACGGAAGCGCATCAGAGCCGCCAGGCCTTCGAGATCCCCCTTCAGGTTCTGAAGCGTGTTGAACTCCCGTGCCACCCGCTGCTCCAGCAGGTATCGCGGGCTGGAGAACTCAACAACCGGATACGAATCCGTGTTCAATGGCAACATCTCGCCGAACTCGGTTAGAAAGCGGCGGACGCCCGCAGGGCCGAACTTGAAGGTCCGCCCGAGCACGGCCGCCGGATGGTTCATCTGAATCCGCGCTAAGTCGGAGATCACATCCGCACGCTCCACACGAGCGGCGAACCGGTCGTAATCGATCTGGAAATCCCGCTTTGAGCCGATCAGGAACAGGTCGCCCACGACCGAGCTGGTCCATAGCGACACGTGCTCGAATTCTCCGGCAAACGTCTTGACGATGACGCCGATCATCTCCTTGGACATCTGGTAGGAGGGCAGCCACTGGCAGGCTCGGCCGCCGTCGGTGAGCCGGGAGGCCATCAGGCGGTAGTATTCGCGCGTGAACAGATTGGCATTGCCGGTGATCCAGGGGTTGGAGGGTTGAGAGACGATCAGATCGTATTGTCTGCCGGTGCGCTGAAGATGATGGCGGCCGTCCGCGACGATGAGATCGACGCGCGGATCATCCAGGGCATCATAATTGTACTCGCGGAAGCACTCCGAGGCTTCAACCACTTCCCTGGAAATCTCCACCACGTCCACCCGCGACACGGGATGGCGCAGCAGCGAGCCGAGGCTCACACCGCTGCCCAGCCCGATCACCAGGGCGCGATCGCTCTTCTCGGAAAGCAGCGCCGGCAGGTGGGAGAGCAGGATCTGCGTGGACATGTCCGCGTTCCTGCCCGTTGATGCGTCCGTCTTGCCCTCGATGGTCAGGGAGAGCGTGTCCCCCGGCGAGTGGATGACTGCGACCGTGGCCGTCACCCCCTCGCGATAGAAAATGGGCCGATATTCACGCAGGGCCGCCTTGAGATTACGCACGTCCTCATAGGCCTTGGCATAAACGTAGGCGCCGCTGTTCAGACTGCACAGATCCCACGGGCGCAGCAACATGACCCCTGCCAGCCCCGCGCTGATGATCGCTGCACTCCAGGTGATGCGATGCATCGCTGGCAGGCCCGGTCCCGCCGCCAGCACCAGCAGGCCGGTGAACACGCTGGCCGTGCCGCCGATGACCATGCCTTGCTGAATCCCGATGAACGGAATCAGCACAAAGCCGCCCACAAATGCGCCGAGGATGGCCCCGATGGTGTTGAAACCATACAGACAGCCCACCTTGCGGCCGGTCTCACCGCCCCGCTGGACCAGCATCTGAACGCACAATGGAAACGAGAAGCCGGCCAGGGTGGTGGGGACGATCAGCAGCAACCAGAGCAGGCCGAAGCGCAGCAACTGGAAAAGCACCCAGCTTTCCGACGCGGACCTGAATACCTTGAGAAAAACGAACGGCAGTTCGTCGCAATAGGGAAGCACAAGCAATACCCAGACGCCGACCAGCGCCTGGGTCAAGCCCAGCACCAGTGCAGGTCGCTTGGGGGGACGCAGATAGTACAGCCAGTTGCCCAGCACGATACCCATCAGAAACGCGGCCAGCATGGTCGTGAAGGCGTATACCGTCGTGCCGATGATCATCGACAGAATGCGAGTCCACAGCGTCTCGTAGAGCATGGCCGTGAACCCGGACAAGGCGATGGCGGTGATGGCAACAAACACCGCCACACGGTCATCATTCACCGGCGGCGCAGGCCCGCGTTTGGGCGCAGCAGGCCTGGCGGTGGTCCGGGCGTCGCCCCGCGCAACTTCCTGGCCCTCGAGGACCCGACGAGGGTGGACTGCCAGGCATACAACCCCAATCGCCAGATTGATGGCCACGCACAGGTAGGTCGCGCCATCCAGACCGAACAACGGAATGAGCAGGAAGCCGGCGCCCACACAACCGGCGACACCGCCCAGGGTGTTGATTCCGTACAGCGTGGCCACGCGCCGAGAGGCACCTGTCCCCTCCCGCTTGAGCAGCGCGCAGAGCAGAGGCAGAGTCCCGCCCATGGCCGCCGTCGGAATGAACAGGACCAGCATGGATACCGCGAGCCGGACGAGACTGATGGTGTAGAAGCCCGGCTCCCACTTCTGGTAGAGAAGTACATAGAATTGGCAGAGGCGTTCGATGACAAAGGGAAGCGCCAGGGCGTACAAGCCGATCCCCGCTTCGAGCAGGCCGTACAGGCGCAGCGGGTCGCTGCGACGGTCGGCGAACCGGCCAAACACAAAAGCCCCCGCGCTCATGCCGCCCATGAAGGCAATCAGCACCGCGGCCACCGCGAATGCGGATGCCCCGAAGCTCAGGGTCAGGTGCCGCATCCAGACAATCTGGTAAACGAGCGCGGTAAAGCCCGATAACAGGAAGAGGCCGCACACGATCGGCCATGCCATTCTGCGTTGCTCGACTGGTTTCATTCAGGCAATGTCGGCAGTTGCATCAGGCCTTCTCCACCCCATTGTGAGCACGACCCGGCAACCCTTTTGCGCGGGTCCTCCAGAATCTGGGCTCCGGGCAAATACCCCACGGCATCGGAGGATTGAATGCGCAAATGCGCAATGTTCACGGCCTGCCTGCTGGCCGATCGACCCAGGATCTGTCGCAAAGGAGGCGTTCGGCACACGCCTTGGTTTCTTGAATAAGGGAAGCACCATGGGACACCTGAGTCTTCGCGCCAAGCTGCTGAGCCTGATGGCCATGCTGGCCTGCGTGGCCATTATCATCGCCTTTGTGGGCATCACCAGGCTGGGCCGGATCAATGACAGCCTGAACCGTATCGTGGAGGTCACCTCCACGAGGCAGCTTCTGGCCGCGCGGATGCGCCAGAACCTCTTGGCCATTCACCGCGCCGAGAAGAACTTCATTCTCGCCGAGGACAAGGCGGAAATGGACCAGTACGCCGAGGCCATGGCCGGCTTTGAAAAGGCGCTCGAGGAAAACAAGAACCAGATCACCGCCCTGCTCACCGGCGAGGGCAAGCAGAATCTGGCCGAGTTCGAGAAGGCCTTCCAGCAGTACAGAGCGGTCCAGGCGGAGGTGCGCGACAAGAGCCTGCGCAACACCAACCTGGAGGCATTCCAGCTCTCCGCCGGCACCGGCCGGGAGCTGTATGACAAGGCCGAGGCCCTGGCCCGTACGCTGGCGGAGCGCAACGAGCAGGCCAGCAACAGGCTGATCGGCGAGGTCAAGCAAGCCACCAACGATCAGGCACTGACCCAGAAGCTCACCGATGCGGCGACAGCCGCCGCCCGGGCGGTTACCTCCGCTCAGGTGATCCAGGACTGCCTGGCCATGCAGCGGGCGGAGAAAAACCTCATCCTCGCCCGTACGGACGAAGAGATGGACCGGTACGCGAAGGCCATCGAGGAACAGAACAACAAGCTGAAGGAGCATGTCAACCAGGTGGCTCAGACGGCCACTGAAGAAGGTAAACGCGACCTTCAGGCTTTCCAGGGCGCCTGGGACGGCTGGCTGGAAAACAACCGCAAGGTGATCGCCCTTTCCCGTGAAAACTCCAATAACCAGGCTCGGATTCTCTCCTGCACGAAGGGCCGCGATGCGATCGACGAGGCCGAGAAGGCCCTCAAGTCCATCGCCGATCGCAGCGACCAGGAGATGAATGCCGAGGCGGCTACGACGGACAAGCTTTACGCCACCGCTCGAATGCTCATGCTGACGGTCAGCATTGCCGGCATCACGGTGGCTGCGTTCCTGGCCCTGATCATCATCAACCGTCTGAACAAGGCACTGAGCCGCATCGCCCACAACCTGAATGACGGCGCCCAGCAGGTCGACGCCGCCGCCGGCCAGGTTTCGGCCGCTTCTCAGCAGCTCGCCGAAGGGGCCAGTGAACAGGCCTCTTCACTCGAGGAGACCTCCAGCGCTCTCGAAGAAATGGCGGCCATGACCCGCACCAACGCGGGCAATGCCAAGGAAGCCAACGAGCTGGCCGCCCAGGCGCGCAATGCTGCCGATACCGGCGACAAGACCATGGTCCAGCTCAACACCGCCATGA
>BTUC01000062.1:0-22729 GCA_045863575.1 Phycisphaerae bacterium | reverse complement strand
CTTCAGGATAAGCATCAAAGAACGCCTGGCGAATCTTGAACCGCCCCCACAGCGGAGAGGCGCTGAGCAGAACGAGCAAGAGTGAAGTTGCGATGCAGGCGCGACGGCCAATGACGGCGGACAGGAAACAGCGCGACACGGAGGGCCTCCTTCCAGCCAGAATTCTGTGGAGCGAACGAAATCATCCTTGAGTGGCGTGGCGCAGCCGACTGGGTGAAATGACACATCACAGCGGGTACGGCCACGTGTCCCGACCCCACAAAACGCGAAAAGAGCCCTCTGCCAAGAGAGTTACTCAAATCCCGTGCCACATCTTCAGATTAAAATCGATATAGGTGGTCTCCTGTCTATCTGTCGCCGAGAAGGCGTCAGTCTCTTTGCTTTCCGGCCGGGGAGTCGGGCAGGAGAGGTCTGTCAAGGAAGGTCGCGATCTCGTCAAATCTGCGGTCGAAGCACTCCCCGTGACCGGCCCCTGGCACAATGGTCAGCAGAGCATCGACGCCCTGATCCTGGAGGGCCCCTGTGGAAGCGCTGGTGATCTGCAACTCCTTCCGGGGTCCTGTCCCGATCCCCGATCAGCAGTAGAAACGGCGGATCGCCCCGTGACACGTAATTGATCGGGACACAAAGAGAGGCGAGTTCATTGCCGCCTTGACGTCGTGAATCTGGGCTGGCAAATAGTGGTCCGGGCTGAGCCGGTAATTCACAGCCGCAACTGCATAGCCTCTTTCCGCCAGCCTCAGGGCTTTGGGGCTGAACATTTCTTTGTTGCCCGTTCTCAACCCGCCGCCATGAACAGCGCTGACTCATGCTTCGCTGGCATCAGTGGTTGTGAACGCCTCCATCCCGGGCTGGCTGTGGAGCCTTCCCCGCGGCAGCTCATCTTGACGCGTCACCTCAACGGCGCGACAATTCCACCCACGTGAGTGGCGCGGCTCAGGTTCACCTTGAAAGACCAATCGCGGTCCAGCCGACACTGCGGGGTGGCCGATACATTGTCGCGTAACTCAGCCGGGGACCCTGTTCGCAAGGAGAACAACATGACTGGCCGGGCAGCTTGGATCGCGCTCGTGGCGATCGTAACGACCTTTGTGGGCCTGATGGGTGCCACCTGCATTATGGAGCCGGCCGAGCTGACCGTCTCCGCGGGAGCGGATGCCACCATTACGCTGGGTGCGAGTCACACCCTCCAGGGCTCGGCACAGACCTCCCTGGAAAGTCAGAATCCCGTCACCTATGCCTGGACGCCGACGGCCGGTCTCAGCGATCCAACCCGCACCAACCCTGTGTTCACGCCGACGGCCGCCGGCACATATACGCTCACCTTCACGGTCACGGACGCCCTGGGCAACTCCGGCAGTGACACGGTCACGATCACCGTGGTGGCCAGCAGCAATCCGTTGATGGCTAACGCCGGTCCCGACCTCGTGGTTGGTTTGGGTAGCACGGTGACGCTCCAGGGGTCGGCCACCGGCGGTACCGGCACCTATTTCTACGAGTGGCAGCCATCCACGGGGCTTTCCTCGAACCAGAGCGCCCGCCCGACGTTTACACCCAGCCAGCTCGGCTCATTCACGTTCACACTGACCGTCACCGACAGCGAGGGAGTCCGGTCCAGCGATACGGTCGTGGTCACGGCCGTGCAGTCTGCCGGCTTGTCCTCGATCACCTGGGGCGCCAACTCAACCTCCGGTTACACGGTGATCGCAAGCTTCGATCAGGCCCTGGACCCGATCAGCGCTCAGAATGTCGCCAACTATCGCATTCACGGCACCACGACAACACCGGATTCGGCCACGCTCTCGGCCGACAATCAGACCGTGACGCTGGTCTTCGATGGGCCGTTGTCCACCAGTACGACCTTTGATCTGAGTGTCTCCAACGGCCTGAAGAGCGCCACCGGCGCGGCCGTTTCCGCGCTCAGCAATCGCGCTCCGGCCGTCAATTCCCTCGATACCACCCGCCCGACGGTGGCCTCGCGTGTCTGGGGAAATGGCGAAACGTCCTACCAGGTCATCGTCACGTTCAGCGAGGTTGTGGACAATACCACTGCCACGGCGCTGGCTAATTACACGCTGGCCGGCAATTCCGGAGCGGACAGCCGCCTGCCCACGTCGGCCGTCCTGGATGAGACCGGCCGTGTAGTGACCCTGACTTTCAGCACGACCACTTCCGGCTTCCGAACGGCGGACACGCTGACGGTGGCTGCCAGCGTACGGGACATCAACAGCCTGTCCGTCAACACTGCCTCTACCGCGGCCGTGACGGCCAACTCGGCCGATACCACCGGCCCGACGATTGCGTCGCGGGCCTGGGGCGACAGTCAGACCACCTACCAGGTGGCCGTCACCTTCAGCGAGGTTCTTGACCGCGCCTCGGCAGTGACCCTCGGCAACTACACCCTGGGCGGTCACACCGCGACGGTGGCGGCTCTCGATGCCACCGGTCGGACCGTTAACCTGACGTTCGGCACGACGACGAACGGCTTCGCGGTGACCGACACACTCACGGTTTCGAGCGGCGTGAAGGACATCAACGGACGGTCCAACACGAGCACCACCGCAACTGCCCCCGATGCCAACACGAACGATTCCGACGGACCGGCGGTCAGCTCCCGCGTGTGGGGCAACGGCCAGACGACGTACCTGCTCACCGTCACGTTTAACGAGGTTTTGGACCGCGCCTCGGCGACCACGGCCGCCAACTACAAGGTCGCCAACGTGGCCGCCACCGGCGCCACGCTGGATGCCACCGGGCGAATCGTGACCTTGACGTTCGCGGCCAGCGCCAGTGGTTTTGCCGTGACTGACACGCTGACGGTCGCTGCGGCGGTCAAGGACATCAACGGCCAGGCCACGTCGAGCACGGCCGCGGCCACGCCGACGGCCAACGCCGACGATACGACTTCTCCGACCATTGCCACCCGAACGTGGGCATCCGGCGGCACCAACTACCAGGCGGTGGTCACGTTCAGCGAGGTGCTGGACCGCGCCTCGGCCACGACGTTGACCAACTACAGTCTCGCCGGCAACGCCGGCGCGGACATCCGTAACCCGACGGCGGCGGCCCTGGATACGACCGGCCGCGTCGTGACGCTCACCTTCGGGTCCACGACGAACGGCTTGAGGACGGCCGACACGCTGACGGTCAACAACAGCGTGCTCGACATCAATGGACGAGCCAACACGAGCACCGCGGCGACGGCCCTGGCTGTTAATGCCGCTGATACCACGGGACCGACGATCGCGAGCCGCAAGTGGGCGTCGAATGGCTCCACTTACCAGGCGGTGGTTACGTTCAGCGAGGTCCTCGAGCGGACGCAGGCGCTGACGGCGGCCAACTACACGCTGGATGGTGTGGTGGGCGCCAATCCAACGCTGGACACGACCGGAAAGATCGTCACCGTGACGTTCGCCGGACCGGCTGATGGCTTTGAGACGACGGACACGCTGACGGTGACCAATGCCATCACGGACATCAACGGCCAGGCGAATACGAGCATCGCCGCGACCGCTATGGAGGACAACACCGCCGACACGACGGTGCCGACGATCACATCCCGGATCTGGGCCGCCAACGCAACCTCCTACCAGGCGATCGTGACGTTCTCCGAAACCCTGCGGGGTTCAGTTGCGACCGCGGTGGGCAACTACTCGCTCGCGGGTTCAGCGGCGACGGCCGCCGCGCTGGATTCTGCGGGCAAGGTGGTAACGGTGACGTTTGGATCCACCAATGGCCATACCCTGAGTGCCCAGCTCACTGCCACTAATGCGATCACCGACATCAACGGCGGGGCAAATACCAGCACCACGGCGGTCAACGTGAGCGACAACACGCTAGACGTGGCGGTGCCCACGGCCACTGCGGTTGAGTCAGGAGTTGATCCCAACGCGGTAGTCGTCGAGTTCAACGAGGTGGTAGACAAGACGTCCGCGGAGACAGAGGCTAACTATCTAAACATCACTCAAGCATCTGCTCCAACCAGTGCAGTTCTGCAGAACGACGGGCGCACTGTCATTCTCACCTTCGCGGGTCCGGTGGATGGCGAAGACGTTCGGATCAGCGTGGGTGGAAGCGTTCTCGACGTGAACGGCAACGCGAAAGCGCAGGAGGATTTCCTGGGCCTCTGACGAGGCCTGGACGTCCACCTGACCGCAGCCCACGAATTAGGAACGATGCAGCGGCCGGCCTGGAGTGCCGGCTGTTGCATTTTGCGAGGCCTCTTCAGGACTGTCGTGCCTGGCATACCTGCTTCGCACCGGCATAACCCGGCTCCGGCTTGTAGGTTGTCGCAGCAGCCCAGGTGGTCCCCGGCGTGTGCCACTGCTGTGCTCGCAACGGCGAAGCTGGGCGATGCCCCGCGAAGGCGTGTCAGCAGTGCTTAAGACCACGGACGACCCGCTCACCACCCGCACTGCTCACAGAGCAGTGGCACACGCCACGTGGTAAAGGACACACCTGCATAGGGGCGCAGCTCAAGATGGCCCGGTAACCACGCCGATGCATTCTCCATGCATACCGTCGCGGTCATCCTGGTGCGGGCGGGCTCGAAGGGCCTGCCGGACAAATGCGTGCTACCTCTTTGCGGTCGGCCGGTATTGAGCTACACCATCGGCCACGCGCAGCAGAGCCGGTACGTCGACGAAATCATCCTGAGTACCGATTCCGCTCGCGCCGCTGCCATTGGGCGCGCGGCCGGGCTTTTTCTCGTACAGCGTCCGCCGGAGCTGGCCAGCGATACCGCCAACGCCCAGGACGCCACCCGTCATGCCGTGACCACGTATGAGGAGGCCACCGGTCTGCGGGTGGACACCGTGGTGGTGCTCGGTGGCAACATTCCCATCCGGGCGGAGGGCATCATCGATCAATGCGTCGATCGGCTGGTATCGACCGGCTGCGACTCGGTCCAGACCGTGGCCGCGGTGGGTAAGTTTCACCCCGACTGGATGTACCGTCTCGACGACGGCCGCATGCAGCAGTATCGCCCCAACAACATCGTGCGACGGCAGGATCTCGAGCAGCTTTATCTTCTTGATGGCGCGGTGGTTGTGGCTCGCCGCGAGCGGCTGATGGATCCGGCCGGACAAGCCAACCCGACTGCCTACCTGGGCGATTATGGCGAGGCCGTCGTCCACGAGGACTGCGTGGACATCGACACGCTCACGGACTTCTATGTGGCCGAGGCCGTCCTGCGGGTACGCAGTGAGGCGGTCATTGCCGACTTTCCCACGGCCGGCACGCGGCGTCGGGCCTGTACGGCCGCCATCGGATTGAGACAGCGATCATGAGCACACCGCTCCATCCTGATTCATCCCGCTTCCAGATCGGCTCTGCCGCGATCGGTCTCGGGTGGCCGACCTACGTCATCGCTGAGGCGGGTGTGAATCACGACGGCGAGATGAATCTGGCTCGGGAATTGGTCCATGCCGCGGCTGAGGCCAATGCCGACGCGGTCAAGTTTCAGGTGTTCTCGGCAAACCGTCTGGTCACCCGCAACGCTCCGACCGCCGCCTATCAGAAGGCGGCGGTCGAGGCCCACACGCAGCACGAGCTGCTTTCCCGACTCGAGTTGAGCTGGGACGACTTCGCGGCGCTGGCCCAATACGCCGGGGAGCAGGGCATCGAATTCCTGGCCACGCCTTTTTCGGTCGAGGATCTTCGTTTCCTGGCATCCATGCCGGTGCGGGCCCTCAAACTGGCGTCTCCGGACATCGTGAACGGTGATCTCCTCGATGCCGCCGCGGCGACCCAACTGCCGGTCATCGCCTCTACAGGTGCGGCAGATCTGGCCGAGGTGAAGGCTGGCGTGGGGCGCTTCCGTGGGGCGGGTGGGGGGCCACTTGCCTTGCTGCACTGCGTCAGCAGCTACCCGGCCGCTGAAGAGGAAGCCAACCTGGCCGCCATCGGGACGCTGGCACGAACCTTCGACTGCATCAGCGGTTTCAGCGACCACACGGAGTCCCTCGCGATCGGCGGTTACGCGGTGGCCGCGGGCGCCTACATCATTGAGAAACACCTCACGCTCGATCGCAGCCGCCGCGGCCCGGACCACGCCTTCTCGCTGGAGCCGAAGACGCTCGCCGAGTACATCCGCCACATCCGCAGGGCCGAAGGTCTGATGGGTGACGGTCAGATCGAAGCGTCCCCCAGTCAGCGTGAGATCCGATCCCTCGCCCGCGGCAGCGTGGTGGCCGCCTGCGACGTTGGTCCCGGCGAGACACTGACGCGGGCCATGCTCACCGTGAAGCGTCCCGGCGGGGGCATCGCCCCCATGGACATCGACCGTCTCATCGGCCGTCGTGCGGCCTGTCCCATTTCCGCCGACACCGCCCTGACTTGGGACGCGATCTCATAACGCTCATGTTGCGACGCCGATCCCAGACCGGAAGAGCCTCTGGAAATCGCCGAATCGCCGTTATCACCGGCGCCCGAGCTGAATTTGGCCTCCTTGAGCCGGTGCTGCGTGCACTCGGGGCGCGTCGCCGTATGCAGACCCGCCTGATTGTCACGGGGACACACCTGCTGCCGAAATTTGGCCGCACGATTGATCACATCCGGAAGGCCGGCTGGCGGGTGGATGCCACTGTCCGGATGCAATCCGGCCGTGACCATCCGAGTGAGGAACCCCAGGCCTTGGCCCGCGGAATCGCCGGCATCGCCCGGGCAGTGGATCGTTTCGAGAGCGAGATTGTCGTGGTCTTAGGTGATCGCATCGAGGCGCTGGCGGGGGCCTGTGCGGCGGTTACGGGGCGACGGCTGCTGGCTCACATTCATGGCGGTGACCGGGCAACCGGCGATGTGGACGACAGCCTGAGAAACGCCATCACCCGGCTGGCCCACGTTCACCTGGTGGCCTCGGCCGATGCCGGCCGGCGGTTGCGGCGCATGGGCGAGGAGGCCTTTCGGATCCACCAGGTGGGGGCTCCTGGTCTCGATGATATTCGGGCTTTCCGAGCCGCTGCGGACCAGGAGCGTGCCGCCCGCGAGCATCGACTCAAGGCTTTGCTTGGGGTAATCGGCAAACGGTACGCCGTCATACTTCAGCACCCCAGCGGACTGGGTGCCCGCCGCGAGCAGAAGGTGATGCTCGCCATTCTTCGTGCAGTCCGCCGGTGTGGCCTTGACGGAGTCATTATCGGTCCCAACAGCGACCCGGGCCATGACGGCATCCTGGAGGCTGTCCACGGCTGGACGCGACGTTACGGCTGGGTCTTTCATCACTCCTGCACGCGCGCCGACTACCTGCTCCTGGCCTCAAATGCTTCCGTTCTGGTCGGCAACTCATCCAGCGGCATCATCGAATCGGCGAGCCTGGGGATCTGTGCGGTCAATGTCGGCCAGCGGCAGGAGGGGCGGCTGCCTTGTGGACCTGGGGTTATCGATTGTGGCCTGCGGGTGAGTGATGCGGAGACGGCAATCCGTCAGGCTCTTGTTCGTCGACTGGGAAATGACGGACGCTCCTTATACGGAGACGGACTGGCGGGGCCCCGGATCGCAGACGTTCTCGAGCGGCTGGTACCGCCGGCATGCTGGCTGAACAAAAGGCTGCGTTACTGAAACCTGATTGGTGCCGCTGATTTTTCCGCAGGCTGCCAGCTAAAGCGGGCTGCGGAGCGAGACGATAGCAGTTATCAGGCGATCGGACCGTTCTGATCGACTGTGAACCGCAGCGAGGACGTGTGCCCCATGGCTTCTCCAGCGACCGCCACAGATTCCGCAGGCGTGGTCAAGATCGCGTTGTCGCGCATCGGAGACATCGCCACCCTGCCGGAGATCACCACCAAGATCATCACGGTGGTCGACGATCCTAAAAGCACGGCCCGCGATCTGCACAACATCATCCGAAACGACCCCGCGCTGGCCACCCGAATTCTGAAAGTTGTGAATTCAGCTTTTTACGGCCTGCCGGGGCAAGTCTCTGAAATCGATCGGGCGATCGTGCTCCTGGGCTTGAGTGCGGTGAAGAACATCGCCATTTCGGCGTCTATCAGCCGTCTGTTCACCGGGGGCAAGATTTCGGACAAGTTCAGCGCCCGGGATATATGGAAGCACAGCGTTGCGGTGGCCGTCGCCACGCGTCAACTCGCCGTCCTGATCGGAAAACGGCCGTTTGCCGAAGAGGCTTTCCTCGCCGGGTTGATCCACGACATCGGCCTCCTGGTCGAGCGGCAGGCCTTCCCTGAGCAACTGGCTGAGGTCATCCGGGTGGGTTCCCGGGGCGGGCGGCCGTTCTGTGATGTCGAGCAGGAGATCATCGGGGCAGACCACCAGCTCCTGGGCATGACCCTGGCGGCCAAGTGGAAGTTCCCTCGAGGGCTCCAGACGGTCCTGGGCTACCACCACAAGATCGACCGCCTGGGGGCCGACCACCGCCTGCTGCCGGTCATGATCTATATTGCCGACACGATCTGCTGCCATGAGCGGATCGGATTCGACCTGACGGCCGACGCTCAGCCGCTGGATGAGGCCCTGCTGGCCTCCATCGGGCTCAGCGAAGCGGATTTCAACTCCGTTCGGGAATCCCTGCCGGAGCAGTTGGAAGCCGCGGAAGCCATGCTGACCGGTTGACCTGGGGTATTCAGAAAGCCGGTCCCCTCTTTTCAATACAATCCTCCCCCGTTCCCTGGCCCGGCCTGCACCTCCTGCACGTGTTCAGGTGGTCGGTCCCGACAGCCTTATAACCCCGGCACCTCTGGGAAAACCCGGCGATCACATTCCCTGTCGCTTATGGGTCTTTTCGCCCGCTGAGCCGCGCTTGAACGGCCGGCTGTTCGGGGCGTAGAATGAACGTTGTCGCGGAAAAGAGACGAAAGTCCTGGGGCAGGTCGAAGAGGGGTCCCCGGCCGGCCGCTTGGCTGAAAAAAGCCACGTCGCCGCAGGCTCGGGTGCATCGCCGGGGTGGGTTCATTTTTCGCGGCGTTCGGGCCGGGTCGGTCAGCAGGGGAGATACAGGATGCGCGGTCTGGTTTGGCCGGTGTCAGTGGTAGGTGTGGCGCTGATGGCTGCCGCGTCGGCTGCCTTCGTCAGCGTCAATGACCGCTGTTCACTCCCGACGCCATATCCGCCTTCCGGCGCCGGTGCCGGCGTGGCCAACAATGGCGACTTCGAGGGCGCTTTCGCCGGCGGGGTGGCGGCCCAGTGGACCGCGTTCAAGGACCCAACCTATACCGGCCAGGTCCATTTCGCAGGGACCGACGCGCCGTTTCCGGGTACCAACGCTCAGAAACTCGTCCTGCCCCAGCCGCCACCCACCTACTCCGACCAGGAGGCGGGGGTTTATCAGCAGATCTGGGTGGTCCCGGGAGCCAGCTATACCGCCACTTGTAAGATCTATCTGGATGCCCCTCCGGCCCAGCAGTATAACGGCGAGGATCTCGTGGCCTGGGTAGGTCTGGATCCCTTCGGCGAGGCCAGCGGGAACGGCGGGGGCATGAAGTGGTCAGTCAGTGCGGCCACGCCCGATCAGTGGATCACCGCGACCACGACAGTGACGGCCGTGCTGCCGGTGATGACCTTGTCGCTGAAAGGTACTCGGAAATTCCCCCAGCACGGCAACGAGGCTCGCGTCTGGTTTGATGAGGTCACCCTGACGGGTCCGGTTCCCGAGGGTACGCCGCCGGGGCCTGAGCCGGACCCCATCGACCCCGAATCGCTGATCCCCGGGACGAGCGGGCCCAATCTGGTGGCTAACCCCAGCTTCGAGCAGGCCTTCAGCAACGGCGTATCCGCCGGATGGAGCAAATGGTCGACCGCCGGCACGGGCACCTGGAAGCGCTCCCAGCGCATCGGCAAGATCGGCGGTGGGCGCTACGACTGCGGGAGCCTGGACGCGCTTGGGCAGATGAACCCCAAGACAATCCTGCTCTACGGCGGACGGCCGCATCCGACCAATCCGAACGATGCAGGCGCGAACGGCGTGTATGGCGATATCACCTATTTGACGGACACGTTTCCTCAGCTCGAGGATGCAATTTTCATCGGACGACCGGCCATTGACGACAATTGGGTCACCTACCGGACTAACCCGGCCTTCTACGGTCGCCAGCTCGCCGACCAGCTCTGGATCAAGCAGCAGCAATTCCCGCGCTTTGACTGCTGGCAGGGCGTCAACGAGCCGGATTGGGGCGACGGCTGGCAGACGGTGCTGGCTTTCGAGAAGGCGTTCGCCGAGCGGGCCCACGAGCTGGGCATGAAGGTCTGCGCGCTCAATCTTTCCACCGGCTCGCCGGGCAACTACTGGCGGATGGTGGACGAGACATTTGATCCGTCCTGTAGAGACCTGCTGGAGGTCGCCGACTACCTGGGGCATCACTGCTATGGCGGTCCCGCGGACCAACTGATGGTGCTCAACCAGGTGCGCGACGACGCCTGTGCGTTTGCCCTGCGGCCCCGGCGCTTCCGCGACATGTACGAGCGCCGCGGCTGGCGCTTCCCCCCGGTCATCGCGACAGAGGGTTCGACCTACTTCGGGTGGCACGGCACGTTCAACCCGGCGACCATCAGCGCTGACCTGACCACCATGGGCGCTTATATGAACGCGAACTCCTGGTGGTGCGGCTACACCAATTTCGTGGTCGGCGGGTCCTGCGGCTGGAGCATTTTCGAGATCGCCGGGCAGGGCACCATCATCCCGGACGTCGGCACATGGAACGCGAACAACCCGGCCGACGCTCGGGAGGGGCTTTATTCGCAGATGATCGGTGCGGGCAAGGTGCATCCGCGGACCCTCTCCGAAATGACGCCCGCCGGGCAGTTTACCGGCGGCATTAATCAGGTGGTCAATGGTCTGGTGCCCGGCGAGGGTTATCTGATCAAATGCTGGATGAAGTATGAGTTCCGCGGACGTCAGCCGACCCAGTTCAAATTCCATCTGGGCATCGACTCCACCGGCCAGACCACGAACGGTGGTGCGGACACCATTGACTGGGGCGCCGACCAGATCGCGGACAAGGCCAAGGTCCACGAGATCTTCACCCATGTCTGGCGTACCTTTACGGCCACCAGCAGCACGGCGAGCCTGTGGTTGCGAGCCAGTCAGCCGCTCACCGATCCGTCGTTCATGGTTTACGTGGACCAGGTGGAGCTGCGCCAGCTCGATGACGGTCCGGCCGCACCCTCCATTCAGCTCTCGACGAACCTGATCGAAGTCTCCACGCATTTTGGTGAGGCCATCCCCAACGGCTTGTTCACCATCCGCAATTCCGGGGTGAACGTGCTGGAATACACCGTCGACGAAGACATTCCCTGGCTTAAAGTGGGTCCGACCTCTGGCAGCAGCACGGGTGAGGCCGATCCGCTCACGTTGACGTATGCGGTCACCGGCGTGGCCCCCGGTCTGCATCAGGGGTCGATTGTTGTCAGTGCCTCGGAAGCGAACAACTCGCCGCAGATCGTCGCGGTGAACCTGCTGGTTCTGACCGTCCGCCCCGATTTCGATCAAGACGGTGACGTGGATCAGTCAGACTTCGGCCACCTGCAGCTCTGCCTGAGCGGCCCCGGGGTGATCCAGCCGAGTACCCACTGCCTCGATGCCGACCTGGACAACGACGATGACGTTGACCAGGATGACTTCGGCCTTTTGCAGGACTGCATCAGCGGCGCCGGTCGTCCCGCGCGTGCCGACTGCATGGATTGATTATCCTCGCCAAGCTTGTAGCGCCTGCACCGCTCACAGAGTAGCGGCACAACCGGGCCGTGTGCCACGAGCGTGGGCCACTGCCGTGCCGGCAGTGCCTCCGCTCCTCGCCGGGTTGTCGGATGACCTCATTCCTGCTATCCATATGCATTCCGCCGCGCGGGCGTACCCCGGGGCGAATTCGACCCTACCGGCATTCGGCAGGATTTCATGAGCGATCCGTACTTCCAATCATTGTTCGCTGAGCGCATTGGCGGCGCGGGCTACGGCAAAGGCACGGCCATCTACAAGTTCGAGAAGATCAAGCGGGCCAAGCGGGCCGCCATTGCCGATTTTCCCGACCGTCCGCTGCTCGACTTCGGCATCGGCGAAAACGACGACATGGCCCCCGCCTCCGTGCGCGAGCGGATGAAGCTCGAGATCGATCAACTCGGCAACCGCGGCTACGCCGACAATGGTATCCAGGAGTACAAGGAAGCGGCCGCCGCGTACATGCGGCGTGAATTCGGCGTCACGCTGGACTCGGCCACCGAAATCAACCACAGCATCGGCACCAAGCCGGCCCTGGCCATGCTGCCGGCCTGTTTCATCAATCCCGGCGATATCACGTTGATGACGGTTCCCGGCTACCCCGTGGCCGGCACGCACACGCGGTATTACGGCGGGCAGGTTTTCACGCTGCCCTTGCTGGAGCAGAACGGCTTTCACCCCAACCTCCATGCCATTCCGGAGGACGTCCGTCGGCGGGCCAAGCTGCTGGTGATCAACTTCCCCAATAGTCCGACCGGTGCGGTGGCCGACGAGGCCTTCTATCGCCAGGTCATCGAGTTCGCCCTGGCCCACCAGGTGGTTGTCGTTCAGGACGCCACGCACATTCAGTTCACGTATGGCCGTAAGCCGCTCAGCTTTTTACAGGTGGACGGCGCCAGGGAAGTCGGCGTCGAGTTGCATTCAATGAGCAAGGCGTTCGACATGATTGGCTGGCGGCTGGGCTTCGTCGCCGGCCACGAGCGGATCGTGCGCGCCTTTGCCGACGTCAAGGACAACAGCGACTCCGGCCAGTTCATCGCCATCCAGAAGGCGGCCATTACCGCGCTGTCCGATCCGGCCATCCCGCAGCGTATCCGGGCTAAATACGAGCGGCGGCTCGGCAAGCTGGTGGCCGCGCTCAACGAGGTGGGTTTCGAGGCGAAGATGCCCGGCGGCACGTACTTCCTCTACGTGCGCGCCCCCAAAGGCGTCCTAGGGGGCCCTCAGTTTGCCGGCGCGGAGGACTGCTCGCAGTTCCTCATCCGCCAGCGCTCCATCTGCACGGTGCCCTGGGACGACGCAGGCCCGTACCTGCGCTTCTCGGTGACCTACCATGCGCCGACCGAAGCGGACGAAGACGCCCTCATGGCATCGCTGAAGCACCGCCTGACCGAAGTCAGCTTCATCTGGTGACCGGAACGGCGGTGATGTTCACCGGTATCCGGATTCATCTCGTACCCAGCAAATGACTTGGTGATTCGCCCGATTTCCAGTCGTGCGACCTCGTCGTTCTCCTGCTCCATCGACTACTTTCGACCGCGGCCATACAATCCGGCCATGTCCGTCGAGGCCGCACATCTGAGCATCCATCGGCTGGGACGGCACGTGCTGCGCCGCGTGTCCCTGACGATTGATGATGGCGAGGTGGTGAGCATCATCGGCCCAAATGGCGCGGGAAAATCCACGCTTATGGCCGGGTTGCTGGGATTGCTGTCGGCCACGGAAGGCGAGGTGCGGTTGGATGGGGTGGGCATCGAGCGCATTCCGCGCCGGCAGGTCGCCCGGCGGATCGCTTATGTCCCGCAGGTTCACGAGGGGTATCTCGGCTTTCCGGTTCGTGAGGTGGTCGTGAGCGGTCGTTACGCACATCTCGGGCCGCTGGACCCGCTCGCCGAACAGGATCGCAAGGCCGTCACTGCCGCCGTGACGGCCACGCGGATCGAGGATCTTCTGAACCGCACCGTGGACACACTCTCCGGAGGCGAGCGGCAAAAGGTCTGGTTGGCGGCCGCCCTGGCCCAGGGCGCGTCCATGCTCTTTCTGGACGAGCCCACCAATGCGCTGGACCCCGCCCACCAGGCCGAGTTGATCCGGATCATGAGGGGCTTCGCGGCGGCGGGAAACACGCTGCTGGTCGTCTGCCACGATCTCAACCTGCCACTGGCCTTGGGTGGACGGGCGGTGGGATTGAAGGCCGGCAAGGTTTTCTTCGATGCCCAGGTCGATGTGCTTCTCGACACAACCCGGCTGGGCGAGCTGTTCGAGACGAAGTTCATCCTACATCAAGGCAAAGACGGCCGGCCGTCGATTCATTTGAATTTGTAGCGAGACTCGTGTTGCCATCCATGCGGCCGCGTAACGTGTTCATCCTGCTAATCCTGGTGCTTGCGGGCACGATCGCGCTCTCGATGTATGTCGGGACCTGCGGCGTCTCCTTCTTGACAGCGTGGCAGGAGTTGTCGCTTCCGCGGCTGGCCATCGGCATGCTGGCTGGCGCATCGCTGGCCGTGGCCGGCGCGATGTTTCAATCCCTGTTCCGCAATCCTCTGGCCTCGCCCTCAACCGTGGGTGTGGCCGGCGGAGCCTCGTTGGGGGCGGCGATCGCCATCACCTACTCGCAGACGGGCCTGTGGTACGGCATTCCGGTCGTCACGCTGGCTGCCTTGCTGGGCGCGCTGGCCTGCGTCGTGCTTATCTATGGCGTGGCCACGCTCGGGCCGCGGCACTCCATGGGCACACTGCTGCTGGCGGGCATCACCATCGGATTCATCTGCTCGGCCATGATTGTGCTGCTCATGTTTCTGGCCGGGGAGTACGATTCCAATCGTATTCTTCGCTGGCTCATGGGCTCGCTGCAGATCGTGGGTCCGGATGCCGTCTATGAGGCAGTGGCGGTGCTGGCTCTGGCGGGCGGAGTGGCGGCCTATCTGCACCGGGATCTGGACCTGCTCATGATGGGCGAGACGATGGCGGCGGGGCGGGGCGTGGCCGTCCGGCGCTCGCGCCGCATGATCTACTTTTCGGCCTCCCTGCTGACGGCCGGCATCGTGGCCCAGTGCGGACCCATCGGCTTTGTCGGCCTGCTGGTTCCACACATCATGCGTTCGCTCATCGGCGCCACGCATCGGCATCTGCTGCCCGCGTGCGTGCTGGGGGGGGCGGCTTTTCTGCCGCTGTGCGACGTGTTGACGCGCAACTCACTCTGGTGGTTGCAGGGTGAATCGCGCGAGGTACCGGTCGGCGTGCTCACCAGCCTGATCGGTGGAGGATTCTTCCTGTACCTGCTGATCTCGCGGCGTTCCAGCCAGACCGCCTTGTGACGCAGCGATTTCATGGACTTCCGCCGGGTACGTCGCCACCCGCATCGTTGCTCTGTTCGCCGCTTGTCATTAGATTATTCAAGATGTGCTCAATGCCCCTCTTTGTCGTGGCCTTGACGTCTGGAACGGCGGCGCTTGGTCAGAGTCAGCCGGCATCGGCACCGCAGGCCCGCCTCACCGCGGATCCCCGTCCGGTGTTGTATGTCAGCTTCACGATGGATTGTGAGCGGATTGAGTCCGAGTGCATGGCGGGGGGACCACCCACCTGGGAACTGAGTGAGAAGGCGATCCGGGGGTACTGCCAGACGTTGCTGGACGCCAGGATCCGGCCGACACTGTTCATCGTGCCTGAGTGCGGCCAGCAGCACGCCTCGGCTTTCCGTGAACTCGCCCAACGTGGCGTCGAACTGGGCATGCATCTGCACCCGCAGTGTTTTCAGGATCATCGCTATAGCAAATACCTGGGCGAGTATGACGCGGCCACCCAGCAGGAGCTCATCGGGCGCGCGGCCGGCATTCTCAAGGACGCCTTGGGCGTCGAGCCAAAGGCGTTTCGCGGCGGGAACTTTTCCGCCAGCGACGATACCTTCGCGGTGCTGGACGCACTTGGATTCCGGCATGGCTCGATATCCGACCCCGGCCGCGACGCTCCTCAGTATCACGCGGTGTGGAAGGGTACGGTCGTGGATCCTCACTGGGCTCATGCGCGCGATCGGCTCAAGCCGGGCCAGCTTCGATTTCTGGAGGTGCCGCTGACGACGGACCCGCAGCGCCGGCACCCCAACGGTTTCCCCTACGAGCTGCGCATTGAGAGCGGCGAGTTCGAACGTTGGCATCGTCCGATTATCGAAGCGGCTCTGGCCCGCATGGAAGCGGACCGGCCGCGGCTGCGGGTCTTGTCGATCTTTACCCACAATTACTTCGACTACAGTAATCCCGAGGCGGTTCAGAGCCGGACCCTGCAAGGCTATATCGCGTACATCAAGCAGCTCCGCAGGCGTTTTCGCGTGGTGGGCGCGACGCTTGCCGATATCCGGGATGCGTTCGTGGCTGCCGAAAAGGAAA
Source organism: Phycisphaerae bacterium (assembly GCA_045863575.1). Lineage (GTDB taxonomy): Bacteria > Planctomycetota > Phycisphaerae > UBA1845 > PWPN01 > JAAXZI01. The sequence goes on along the minus strand of BTUC01000062.1, from coordinate 6,679 downwards.
GACCGTCCTGAACCGGTCTGCCGGACCAGGCGTGTGGAGGAGAGAGTGATGGAGACGGGACCGGTCAAGGCGACGATCATCCGGCATGAATCAGATTCGCCTCGCGAGCGAAGCACGTGCGGTTGGCGCTATCGGCTGCTCAGCGTCGAGGATCGGGCGGCGGGAATCGCCGCCTGGGCTCACGCCGTGGATATCGACGGCGCCCGCGAGCATTACCACAAGCGGGGCACTGAACTCTATTACGTTCTCGATGGGGAGGGCACGGTGCGACTCGACGGCGTCGAGCATCCCGTCCGCCAGGGCTCCATCGTGCACATCCCCCCCGGCGTCGTGCACGGTGCGAAGGGTCGCATGCGTGTGCTGGTGGTGGGCATTCCCGATATCGCCGAAGATGACTTGTTTTTCCCGGAAGAGGCGGCGCCGCAGCGCTGAGTCACGGCAGCGGGCACCGAAGGCCTGCTGGCCGTTGGGAGCGGTGGCGGCGGGCCGGCCGCTCAGACCGGGCTTGCCGATTTTTGCGGTTGTTCGGGCCTGGGGCTGGTTGGCTTGCGGACGAGGCTGATCACGGTTTGTCCCGGCTTGGGCGTGGTGGTTGAATCTTCCGTGGGGATAATCGCCCGGCTGGAGTCCCGAACGATCACCAGCGGCAGCACGCCCTCGGCGTAATGGCCGCGCAACGCGGCCATATCGAATTCTTCGGTCAGCCGGGTGGTCTTGAGAATGGCTCCCTCGCTGAGGGCCGCCTCCAGCGAACTGAGGGTCGAACCAGGACTGAAAGGAGTCCGGCCCACAATCTGTTTCCGGGAGAGGGGCTTGCCGTCCTTGCCCAGGCGGGAGGGCAGCTGCAGCACGCCCGCCGGTCCGAAGATGCGGCGGAAGCGCTGTACGGCCAGGGCATTGACCTCGTCGTTGGGGGTCATGGCCAGCAGGCGCCCGATGCCCCACAGGTCAATGCGGTCGAGCACCTCGTCGGCCAGGATGCTGCCGTGCCAGGCATTCAGACCGGCCATGTGGGCCTCGTTGACGTGGTCGCGGTTGGTGTCGACCAGAAGTACTCGGAACCCCGCGGCCTTGACGGCTCGGCCCAGTTCGCGCGCGAACCGCCCCGCGCCCAGAATCAGCAGCCCCTGTGGATCGGTTTCTGCCAGCTTGAGCCGCCGCGCTACCGGCGAGACGGTGAGTCCATAGAAAACCACGCTGCCCGCGATCACGGCAAAGGTGATCGGCACGAGCAAACGGGCCTGGGCATATCCGGCGTTCTCCAGGGCGAGTGCGAATACGGAGGAAACCGCCGCGGCCACGATTCCGCGCGGCGCCATCCACATGATCAGGAGCCGATCGCGCCAGCCGACATTGGAGAAGATCGTGGAGACAGCCACACACAACGGGCGGGCCACGACAATCAAGACGACGATGAAGAGCAGCGTCTCCATGCCGATCCGCTCCAGATCTCGGAGTTGCAGCCGCGCGCTGAGGAGGATGAACAGAGCGGACAGCAAGAAGACGCGCAGATTCTCCTTGAACTCGACGATGTGTTCCAGATCGACCTTCTGCTGGTTGGCCAGAGCAATGCCCATGACCGTGACTGCCAGCAGGCCCGACTCCGGCTGAATGCTGTTGGAGGCGGCGAAGGCGCTGAGCACCAGCATGAAGGTGACCGTGGTTTCCAGGAAATCCGGCACGGCCCGTCGCCTCAGAAGCAGAACCAGGAGCAGCGCGGCGACCAGGCCCAGTCCTCCACCGGCGAGAACCGTTTTGGCCAGCGCCCAGGCCACATGGCCGGGGGCCTCGTCCGGGCGGCCACCCAGGATGATCTCGAACACCAGCACGGCCATGCTGGCGCCGATCGGGTCAATGACGATCCCCTCCCACTTGAGGATTGGTCCGGCGGGACCGCGCGGTTTGATGTGGCGCAGCAGCGGGAGGACCACCGTCGGCCCGGTCACCATCAGCACCGCGCCCAGGAGGATAGCCAGGCTCCAATCCAGGCCGATGATCAGGTGCGCGGCAACGGCCGCCACCACCCAGGTCGCCAGCGCCCCCACGGTGACCAGGTTGCGCACAACGCCGGCCGATCCGCGCAGCTCGCCAAAATTCAGGCTCAGTCCGCCCTCAAAGAGGATCAGGGCCACGGAGAAGGAGACAATCGGTAGCAGCAGATCGCCAAAGAGCTTGTCGGGGTCGATGAGGCCGCCGATCGGTCCGGCCAGAAACCCGAAAATCAACAGCAACAGGATCGACGGAAGGCGGATCAACCACGCGAGCCACTGCGCGGCGCCGCCCAGTACGATCAGCGTGAACAGCGCTTGTGCGGATCCCTGGGTCACGAGTCACCAATACCTGTGGTGCTGCACCAAACCCATTATGGAATCAGGACAATCTTACCGTAGGCGGATGTTTCAATCACCTCGCGGTGAGCGCGGGCAGCTTCGGTCAGCGGTATCTCCCGTCCGATCACCGGCCGAATCGTGCCGTTGCGCATCCCCGACCGCAGGGCCGTGTGGATGCTCAGCGTTTCTCGTTCGCTGGCGTTCATCAGCGTCATGCCCAGAATGGACGCGTCCCGCATCATGGTGTCGCGCGGGTCGATTTCAATCGGACCCCGGCTGCCGATCACGACCACGCGCCCACCTTTGGCCAGGATCTTGAGATCCTGGGCCAGATTCACATTGGCGAGCATCTCTAGAATGAGGTGGACGCCCCGGCCGCCGGTGATTTCGAGGACTTTCTGAAAGTGGTCCGGATCGCGATGATCGATGACCCGGTCGGCCCCCTGCTGCTGGACCAGTTCGCGACCCTCCTCCGTGCCGGCCGTGCCCAGAACCACCATGCCGGAGGCACGGGCAATCTGTACCGCCGCGATCCCCACTCCGCCGCTGGCGCCGTGGATCAGGACGACCTCGCCCGAAGCCGCGTTTGCCCGGTGAAAGAGTGCCCGGTAGGCCGTGGCGTACGGGATGTTGACCGCTGCGCCCTGCTTGAAATCCATGGGTTCGGGCAAGCTGAAGACCTGAGGCTCACCGCAGACCGCCAGCTCGGCGTAAGTCCCGGTATGTGATCCAGCGGTGTACACCCGGTCCCCCACGCCCACGCGGCGGACCCCTTCGCCGACCTCCAGCACCGTACCCGCCCCATCCATCCCGGGGGTGTACGGCAGAGCCGGCTTCTGAGCGTACCGCCCGGCACGGATGTACGTGTCCACCGGGTTCACGCCGGCTGCATGGATCCGCACCAGTACTTCGCCCGGTCCCGGCCGAGGGTCCGGGATCTCCTCCAACTGCATGACCTCGGGATCCCCGAATCCCCGTACACGGATTGCCTTCATCCTCAGCTCCTGCCCAGGGGGACGAACGGCGGCTCCGGCCCGCAGCCTTAAGCCCGTCAGGCATTATAGCCCGGGAGGGCTATAGCCAAGCGCCAGCGTCAGCGGGGCCGCCGGGGGACTATAATATGGGCTGACGGAGCGGGCGAGGCGATCGCTCGCTTGGTGTCCTTTGATGCCGATCGGGAGGAAAGTCCGAACTGGACAGGGCACGGTGGTCGCTAACGGCGACCCGGCGTGAGCCGAGGGAAAGTGCCACAGAAAACATACCGCCCTTGGCACGTCGCGAACGCTTCGCGTCTCCGGCTGAAGGCCGGTCGGTGAAGCCCACGCGACGTGTCAAGGGTAAGGGTGAAATGGTGCGGTAAGAGCGCACCGCGGTGCGGGTGACCGCGCCGGCAGGGCAAACCCCACCGCCAGCAAGCCCAAATAAGCGGCGAGAGGCGGCCCGTCTCGATTGAGCCGCGGGTAGGGCGCACGAGCGACCGGGCAACCGGCCGCCCAGATGAATGATCGCCGTTCTTGACGCGTCGCGAACGCTTCGCGATGCCGGCCGAAAGCCCGCCGGGCGAAGCTCACGCGACGCGTCAAGGATAACAGAATTCGGCTTATTCGCCCGCTCCGTCCTTCTTTTTCTCACAGCACCAGCCGCCAGAAAGCACCAGCCGGTTCTCCCGGCACGGCCGCGCGACTCGTATCTTGGCCCTGGGAGTCCGCGGACGTATACTGCACCCGGCTTTTAGGAGTCCTTTCGGGGCTGCTCCCCGTGATCCATATCCATTCCTATTCGTCTGGAGCCCGTTGATGCTGCTGACCATCTTGCGCGTGATCTTCATCTTGATCGTGGCCGGGCTGGCCATGAACTTTGCCGAGACGCAGTATCGTCTTCTGCCGGCCACGGCCATTCTGCTGCTGGCCCTGGGAATCGCCCTGGTGGTGATCGGGCTGGATGTTTTTGTGCCGCAGAAGTCGCTGCTGGCTCTGTCGGGTCTCTTCTTTGGCCTCATGGTCGGTCTGCTGATCGCCTACGGCGCAAGCCTGATTCTGGATCTGGTGGCGGATGCCTTCAAGAACACGCTCACCGAGGACGATCTGGTCACCCGCCAGCAGTTCACCAGTGTGATCAGCACGGCCAAGATCCTCATCGGCGTGATCGCGTGTTACCTTGCGGTCAGCTTCATTCTGCAAACCAAGGACGACGTCCGCTTCGTGATTCCATACGTCGAGTTCGCCAAGCAGCGCAAAGGTCAGCATCCGCTGATTCTGGATACCTCCGTCATTATCGACGGCCGCATCGCCGACATTTTCAAGACCTGGGCCGTGGACGCGCCGGTGATGATTCCCCGGTTTGTGCTCCAGGAGCTCCAGGCCATCGCCGACAGCTCCGACAAGCTCAAGCGCAATCGCGGCCGTCGCGGGCTGGACATCGTGAATCGGTTGCAGGGCATCGACCGGCTGGAGGTGCAGTTCCACGAGCCGCGCCTGGCCCGCGAGGAGGCCGCCGAGACGGTGGACCAGCGGCTGGTCACGTTGGCCCGGAAGATCGACGGCCGCATCGTCACCAACGATTACAACCTGAACAAGGTGGCTCAGATCCGTGGCGTCGAGGTCATCAACATCAACGACCTGGCCAATGCCCTGAAGCCGGTTTTCATGCCGGGCGAGACCATGCAGGTCAAGATCATCAAGGCCGGCGAAGAGCACGGCCAGGGCGTCGGTTACCTCGAGGATGGCACCATGGTGGTGGTGGAGTCGGCCCGCGAGCGCATCGGTGAGGCGGTGCCCGTGGTGGTGACCAGCGTACTCCAGACCAGCGCGGGACGCATGGTGTTCGGGCGGTTGGAGGGGACTCCGGTCGTGGACCGCTCGCGACGCCGACCTGGTCATACGCCCACCTGAGCCGTGTCGGTCGGGCACTCCTGAGTAATACTTTATTCATATCTTCTTAATGCTCCTGATTAGGGGTTCAAGACGGCTTCATGTCTTGACTTCGCGAAAACGCGCTCTTTAGTATCCTCCAGAGGATCGATGGGCCTGGTCCTCCCTCCCGCCAGATGCGGGTCAACAGCATACAAAAGAGGCCGCGACGGCGAGACGTATTGGTTTTCGCCGCGCGGCTGACGTGATTTAACGGGAAGAACTTCTTCTGACACAAATGGAGAGTAAAATCATGGATGCAAGAAAGATGATCGCCAAGTGGGCGAGTGTGAGCCTGGGCGCCGCGGTCTTTGCCGCCCCGACCTTGCTTTACGCTCAGGCGGACGCGCCGAACCGGGACCAGCAGGACGCCCGCGTCCAGCCGGCTGCGCCCGGTCAGGCTGATCACCAGCAGTCCGAGGCGCGGCACGGCAAGATGGCCAAGCACCAGTTCTCGCAGCTCCGGCGGCTCAGCAACATGGACAATGCCGACATCCGCAACCCGCAAGGTGAGGATCTGGGCACCATTGAAGAGCTGGCGGTGGACCCGGCCTCCGGGCGTATCGTCTACGCCGTCTTGGACACGGGCTTCATTGCCGGTAAGAAGCATGCCATCCCCTTCAAGGCACTGAACATCACCTTCGAGGGAGATGATCTTCGCTTCACCATGAACGCGAACAAGGAGAGGCTTGAGGAGGCTCCCGGTTTCGAGAGCAACAACTGGCCCAACATGACCGATCAACGCTGGGGCCGCGATGTCCACAGCTTCTGGCAGCAGCGACCCTATTGGGAAGATGACATGGGCGAGACCGAGCTGCGCGGTTCGCCGACGGGCCGCGAGCGCGACCGGACGGATGTGGATGTCGACGTAAACGAGCAGGGCGTGCAGGTGCAGACCCGGGATCGCGATGCGGACCGCGCGCGGGGCGCCGATCGTCTGGGTATGCGGGGCAAATCCAACCTGATCGTCAGGGCCGGCGACCTGGTGGGTCACGACCTGCTGGACGCCAATAACAAGGACGCGGGCGAACTGAAGGACGTCCTCGTCGATCAGAAAAGTGGCAAGCTGGTATTCGGTGTGGTGATGGTCGATACGACGCCGGATCTGGACAAGGACTATGTCCACCCGGTGCCCTGGCAGGCCTTCAACGTCAAGGGTGGCGAGCGCGCCGGTGAAGGCCGCGCCATCAAGGAAGACTTCCAGCTGGTGGTGAATCTGCCCGCAGAGAAGATCGCCCAGGGACCCAACTTCGCCGAGCGGCAGTGGCCCAGTGCTACCCAGATGACTCAGCAGTGGACCCAGAACATCTACCAGCACTACGGCATGAAGCCGTTCTGGGAGAGTGGCCGATCCATCCAGGGCCGTAACGTCGGCGATGCGGGCCAGGGTTCCGGTGCGGGCGTGGACGACCGCGCCGGCCGAGAGAACAAGTGAGGAAT
>BTUC01000061.1:1536-22927 GCA_045863575.1 Phycisphaerae bacterium | reverse complement strand
GGCCGAAGCAAACGCTTCGTGCATCGCCTCCTCGGCCAGCTCGAAGTCGCCCAGCAGGCGGATCAGCGTCGCCAGGACGCGCCGCGATTCCAGGCGGTAGATGGCGTCCACCCGCTCGCGTAGTTGTGCTTCAGCGCATTGGCCGCTCATGCCTTGCCTCACGCGTCCCAGCCATGGCCGGTGCGGTCCGCAGGAATCCCTGTACCGGGGGACCAGGAGCCGGCCCGGCGTGCTCACACCTGCTGTCGATTTCTCGAATCGGCCCGCGGATAGGATACAGCCGCACGGGCGGCACGCAATCCGGCTGCGTTGCGTGCAGGTGTGTGGGGGGGGAGTCTGAGGCAGGAGCGGACCTGCAGGCCGCGGCTCAGCGGTGCGCGTCTTGACCCGCCAGGAGTGCTTGAGCAGAATGATACTTGTTCGGGCAGAAACTTCGACGCCGTCACTTCAACAGGAGGTTCTTCGCATGAAGCCTCGTCTTGCCAGAATGACGCGGCCAGCCGCATTCCTGCTTTTGCTGGGGGCGTGGACGGCACCGGGCCCGGCGCAGTCAGGCGACCCCACGAAGCAGCGGCTCGATCGATCGCCTCGGCACCATGAGTGGGTTCAGATCAAGGCCAAGAACGATCGGACCGTGCGGGCGTTTCTGGTCTTCCCGGAGACCAGCAAACCGGCACCGGGCGTGGTGGTCATTCACGAGAACCGCGGGTTGACGGACTGGGTTCGCGGTGTGGCCGACCGGCTGGCCGAGGCCGGCTATGTGGCCCTGGCACCGGATTTGTTGAGCGGAACCGGCCCGGACAAGGGTGGCACAGACAGCTTCGCTTCGAGTGATGCGGCCCGGGAGGGCATTTATCGCCTGCCGCCTGAGCAGGTCACCAGCGATCTGGACGCCTGCGTGGAACACCTTCGAGGCCTGGAGGCCACCAACAAAAAGGTCGCGATCGCTGGCTTCTGCTGGGGTGGTGCCCAGTCGTTCGGCTATGCGGCTCACAACCCGGACCTCATGGGCGCGTTCGTCTTCTACGGCTCCGCTCCGGCCGAGGAGCAACTCAAGCGGATCAAGGTCCCCGTCTTCGGCTTCTACGGCGGCAATGACTTCCGCATCACGGGCCAGGTGGACAAGGTCAAGGAGCAGATGGAGAAAGCTCACCAGCGCTATGTCCCCACCGTTTACGAAGGCGCCGGCCACGCGTTCATGCGCAACGGCGAGGACACGGCCGCCAAGCCGGCCGACCGCGAAGCACAGAAGAAGGCCTGGGCTCTCTGGCTCGAGCAGCTCAAGGAACTCGCGGGCTCAAGGCCCGGGACCCGCCCGGAAGCACGGAAGGAATGACGCCGGCTGAACTGATTGACCTTTGCATTTCTTGCGTCTTGTTCGCCCGGAATGCCCGGCCAGGCACTTTCGTGTAGCTGCGTTCGCCTCGGCGCTGAGTATCTACGCACTGCAGCAGCCTGCTGCGGTTGCTGTACGTCCGCTGCCGCTTCGGTTTGGCTGGCCGCCCTGCCGGCCTGGATCGACGGCGGTGGGGACTCACTGGATGACCACATTGTCGCCTGGCCCGCCGTCGAGGATGTCGATGCCCAGTCCCCCCAGCAGGACGTCATCCCCGTTTCCGCCGAGCAGGACATCCGGACCGTCGCTGCCGATCAGGACGTCGTTGTCATCGCCCCCATCGCCGGTGAGCTGAATAATGCCCGCCGGCAAGCCGGAAGCTTCGATGACATCATCACCTGCCAGCGCGTTGACCACCAGCCGGTCGTTGGCCGCTTCGCTGCCTGTGATGTTGAACTGGGCTGCCAGGCCGAGCACGCTGGACTCGCCTGCCGATCCGACGACGAGTATGACGTCGTCGCCGCTCGTGCCGTTCACGATGACGGTGTCGGGCTGGGCATCTCCGCCACCGCCGAGGGCAGCCAGGTGCAGGTTGACTTCGACCATATCGGTGCCGGACAGGTCATTGATGACCGTGGTATCGCTTCCGCCCAGGGCGTTGAAATCGATCCGCTCCACATCGTTGAGGTCCATGTTGACGGAAGCGACGTCGCGGAAGAAACGTACCCGCCCGTCGCTGGCAGACACGGTGATGTTTTCGGAGACGTTACTGGCATTGAAGCGCAAGCTGTCGAATCCATCCTGACCTTCCACCGTGTCATCATCGTCTCCCGGGCTCCACACGAACGTGTCATCGCCGGGGCCCAGGAGGGCCAGATCGTCGCCATCGCCGCCGTTGACCAGATCATTCCCCGCGCCGCCGATGAGCAGATCACCACCGAGTCCGCCATTGATGATCAGACCGAGGGCACTGGCCTCCAGTGAGCTCGCGTCAACGGTGTCGTTTCCGCCGAGAGCGTTGAGCGTCAGAAGATCGTTGGCCGGATCGGGAAAGGTGATGATCACCTGGGCGTGAAGCCCGAAAATGAAAACGCCGGCGAAATCACCGGCCGCACCGAACACGTCATCGCCCGGTGTGCCGCTGACCGAAATCGTATCCGCCTCCGCATCGCCGCTACCGTTGGGGCCGCGCAGGTCGACGGTGATCTGGTTCGCATCGGTGCCGGAGAGATCGCCAATAACCACGTTGTCGGAGCCGCCTAAGGCCCGCACGGCGCAGATCTCCACGTCGTTGAGGTCCAGGGTCACGGCTCCCACGTCACGCGAAAAGAGGATTCTGCCGCCGGAAGCCGCGATGTCCATGTTCTCGTCGGCATCCGAGCCGAAGAAGCGCATCTTATCGGTGCCCGCCTGTCCCTCGACGAGGTCGGAGCCGTCGCCATGAGCCCATTGGAACACGTCGTTCCCCGCGCCAAGAATGGCTACGTCGTCGCCTTGACCGCCTTCGAATGTTTCCGCACCGCTGCCACCCATCAGGGTATCGTTGCCGCGGCCGCCGTGGATCGTCGTCATCTCCGTGTCGGTGAAGACGCCGTTGTCTTCGTCGATGCGGACCAGGTCATCTCCACCGCCTGCGAGCACGAGGATGCAGTTGAACAGGTCGCGATGGAAGCTGAATTCCGGTAAGCCGTTGTCGCCGACGTCAATCTGCAGGACGGAGGGAGCACCTGGCTGCAGCCGAAGGGCCAGTTCGCTGCTCGCCGGCGTTCCGATGATGTTCAGACACCCACCCTGAATAAACACCGTGTGGGCAATGCAGTCGGGATCGGCGGGTTCGTCTGCTCCGCTGAAACAGCGTTGAAAGGCGCCGAAATCCTCCAGGTCCACATCTGAATCCAGGTCGAAATCGGCGTCGGGCGCCTGGCAGCCGGGCAGAGCGCTGAACGGGATGGCGGGCCCTGACCGGCACGTATCCATGAGGGCCAGGTCGTCGAGATCCACGTCCGTGTCGCAATCGAAATCACCGGGGATGGGCGTGGCGCAGCCGTTGGCCCGCGCCCGGGGGACGGGCGCCATCAGGATGATCGCCAGGCAGACACTCCCCCAAAACACCATACCGCTCGAGCGCTGCATTGCTGGCCTCCTGTTCGAGTCAATAAGGGCTAGTGGCGTGCCGGGGTTAGACTGTGGCATTATTGGATGACGGTATTATTGCCCGGTCCGCCGTCGAGCACGTCAATACCCGGCCCGCCGATCAACACGTCATCGCCGTCACCGCCGAGCAGCACGTCGGCTCCGGCGCTGCCGGTCAGGGAGTCGTTATTGGGTCCGCCGTCACCGGTCAGTTGGATGACTCCGGCCGCCAGTCCGGACGCATCCATCACGTCATCCCCGGCGAGCAGGTTCAGCGTGAGCCGATCGTTGGCGCCCTCCGAATTGGCGATGTTGATCTGGGCCGTCAGCCCGCCAACCGAGACGGAGGCTCCCGCGCCGGCCACATCGACGAGGTCCCCGCCGCTGGTGCCATTGACGATGACCGAATCCACGGCCGCATCACCGGCGTTGCCGGAGATGGTTCCAGCGAGATTGATGTTGACCTGCGACAGGTCCGTGCCGGCCAGGTCGTGGACGTTGACGGTATCGGTGCTGCCCAGCGTCCTGAGGTCGAACTGCTCGAGGCCGTTCACGTCCATGGCAATGTTGCCGAGGTTGCGATTGAAGAGCAGACGCGACCCGTTGGCCGAGAAGGTGAAGATTTCAGAGCCATTGGACCCGTTGAACAGCATCACGTCATGGCCGTCCTGGCCTTCGACGGTATCGCTGCCATCGCCGGGATCCCACTGGAAGGTGTCATTACCCGAACCCATCAGAACGACATCGTTGCCCTGCTGACCATCAATGAAATCGTGGTCATTGCCGCCGATCAGAAGATCGATGCCGTTGCTGCCCAGCAGGGTGTCGTCGCCCGGTCCGCCGTCGGCGGTGATCTTGATCAGCGCCGCCAGGTTCCCGGTGCACGCGAGGGTGTCGTTGCCGCCGTTGGCGATGAGCACCAGATTCTCGCTGGTGCCGATGTCGAGGGAGAAGGGAGCGGGGGCGAGGCGGTCGAAGCGAACGCGGGTGCCGTTGGCCGTGACGGTGAATTCTTCGTCGCCGCTTCCGCCGTTGACCTCGATGGTGTCGACGCCGCTGCCGCCCTCATTGAGATCGGTGTCGTTGCCGCCTTCCCCGAACACCAGGTCACCGCCATCGCCGCCGGTCATTGCGTCGCTGTCGGCGCCCCCGAAAATGAAGTCAGAGCCTCCCTTGCCGAAGAGTGCATCGTCGTCGATACCGCCGAAGATCAGGTCATTGCCAGCACCGCCGGTGAGCGTGTCGAAACCCGTGCCGCCATACAGTGATGCGGCGGGCAGCGCGCCGTTCGATTCGTCGAGCGTGATCACGTCATCGCCGCCCTGGCCGAACACGCGGATCAGCTCCGTGTTGGCGACGGTGGCTCCGGGGATGGGCACGCCGTTGAAGAAGAGACTCCCTCCGCCGTCGCGGCTGACCGTGATGGTGTTGTCCGTCCCGTCGCCGAAGAGGGTCACGATGGCGGTGGTCGAAGTCCCGCCACTCTGAAGCAGGATGTTCTCTCCCAGGGTGTCGCTCAGCACGTCAATACCCAGGCCGCCCAGGAGCACGTCATCATTTTCCCCTCCTGCCAGCGTATCGTTGCCGGCGCCGCCGAGCAGGATGTCATTGCCCGCGCCGCCGTTGGCCGTGAGCTGGATCGCCCCGGCCGCCAGGCCGGAAGCGTCCACCACGTCGTGGCCGGCCAGGGCGTTGACCGTCACACGGTCATTGGCGGACTCGGCGCCGGCGATGTTCACCCGGGCGGCCAGGCCGACCACCGACGCGCCGCCGGTACCACCCTCGGCGAGAACCACGTCGTCGCCGGTGGTGCCGGTGACGATGACGGAGTCTGCCTGGGCATCGCCCAAGCCGCTGCCGGGGAACGATTCGAGGTTGAGATCGATCTCGCGCGCGTCCGTGCCAGTCAGATCGTGGATCGTGATGGTGTCAGCGCCGCCTCGGGCAGCGAAGTCGATGCTCTCAACGTCGTTACAGTCCATGATCACGCTGGCGACGTCGCGGGTGAAGAGCACCCGCGCGCCGTTGGCGAAGATGTTGATCTGCTCAGCGACATTCGCGCCGTTGAAGAGAAGGGTGTCCGAACCCGACTGGCCCTCCAAAGTGTCATTATCGTCTCCAGGGTTCCAAATAAAGGTATCGTTGCCGGCGCCCATCAGGGCCAGGTCGTCGCCGTCGCCACCGGTGATCAGGTCGTCGCCGTCACCGCCGATGGCGATGTCGTCACCCAGTCCGCCGTTGATCGTCAACCGGATGCCGTCGGCTTCCAGCAGCGCGCCGTCCACCACGTCATCTCCGCCCAGGGCGTTGAGCGTCAGACGGTCGTTGGCGTGCTCAGGAGAGAAGATGTTGACCGCTGCCTGAAGTCCGAAGACGATGATACCGGCGGCATCGCCCGCAGCACCGAACACATCAGCGCCGTTGGTGCCCGTGACGGTGATGGTGTCCGCCGCTGTGTCGCCGCCGCCATTGGATCCGCTCAAGTCCAGGGAGATGCCGGCCACGTCCGTGCCGCTCAGGTCGCCGACCACGATGTTGTCAGTGCCCCCCAGGGCCCGGAAATCGATGTTCTCCACATCGTTGAGATCCATGGTCACGTTGGCCACGTTGCGCAGGAACAGGACGCGCCCGCCGTTGGCGACGACATCGATGTTCTCAGCGGAGTTGGAGCCGAAGAACAGCAGGGTGTCGGCGCCGTCCTGGCCCTCGATGGTGTCGTTGCCGTCTCCCGGCTCCCACCGGAAGGTGTCCTGGTCGGCGCCCATCAAAGCGAGATCGTCGCCGTTGTCGCCGAAAATGAAGTCGTCTCCGGCGCCACCCAGGAACACGTCGGCGCCCTGAGAGCCGAGCAGGACATCAGGGTCGGCGCCGCCGTCCACGGTCAGCTTGATCACACCGGCAGGGACGGTGGTCGCCGTCACGGCATCGGCGCCGCCCAGCGCGTTAATCACCAGCGCATCGTTGGCCCCCTCGGTGTTGGCGATATTGATCTCGGCCGACAGGCCGGCCACGGAGGCGGAGGTTCCGGTGCCGATCACGTCGATGATGTCCTGGCCGTTGGTGCCATTGACGATAACGGTATCTGCGGCCGTATCGCCGGTGGTGCCGCCGATGGTTCCGGCGAGATTGATGTTCACCTGCGTCAAGTCCGTGCCGGTCAGGTCGTTGACGATCACGGTATCGGTACTGCCGAGCGTCCTGAGGTCGAACTGCTCGATAGCGTTCACGTCCATGCTGATATTGCCGAGATTGCGTGCGAAGAGCAGGCGCGGCCCGTTGGTTGAGAAGGTGAAGATTTCAGACCCGTTCGATCCGTTGAACAGCATGAGGTCATGGCCATCCTGGCCTTCGACGGTATCGCTGCCGTCGCCGGGGTCCCACTGAAAGATGTCATTGCCGGACCCGAGGAAAGCCACGTCATTGCCCTGCTGGCCGTCGATGAAGTCATGGTCGTCGCCGCCGATGAGCAAGTCGATGCCATTGCTGCCCAGCAGGGTATCATTGCCTGGCCCCCCGTCGATGGTGATCTGGATCAGGGAAGCCAGATTACCCGTGCAGCTTGCCGAGTCGTTCCCCCCGTTGGCTTTGAGGACGAGGTTCTCAGTTGTGCCGATGTCCAGGGAAAACGGCGCCGGGCTGCGCCGGTCGAAACGCACGCGGGTACCGTTGGCGGTGACGGTGAAGACCTCGTCCCCATCCGCTCCATTGACCTCGACGGTATCGACGCCGATGCCGCCCTCATTGAGGTCGGTATCGTCACCGGGGTTCCAGACGAAGCGATCGTTGCCGCTTCCCCCGAACACCAGGTCGCCACCATCGCCGCCGATGAAGGTTTCTCCTCCGCTTCCGCCGAACAGCGTATCATCGCCGTTTCCACCCAAAATGGTGGTTTTCTCCGTATCGGTAAAAATACCGTTGGTTTCGTCGATCCAGACGAGATCTTCGCCACCTCCGGCGTTCACCACGATGCAGTCGAACTGGTTCCGGTTGAAGCTGAACTCTGCCGAGCCGTCGTTGCCCACGTCTACCTGGAGGATCTGCGGTATGACCGGCTGCAGCCGAAGGGCCAACTCGCTGCTGACCGGTGTGCCGACCACATGCAGACACCCATTCACGATGCGTGCCGAGTGGGGCATGCAATCCGGATCGGCCGGATCGCCCGCACCGCTGAAACACCGCTGGAAAACGCCGAAGTCCTCCATGTCCACGTCCAGATCCAGATCGAAATCAGCATCCGGCGCCTGGCAACCCGGCAGGGCACTGAAGGGGATGGCCGGACCCGACCAGCAGGTGTCCATGACGTCGAGATCGTCGAGATCCACGTCGCTGTCGCAATCAAAGTCGCCCGGGATGGGCGTGGAGCAGGCGCTGGCATGCACCGATGAAACGGCTGCCGCCAGGTGAATCGCCAGCCATGCACCCGCCATAATGACCATCGCAACATACCGCCGCAGCATTGACAGGCTCCTCAAATCGGGCGGGCGCCTGCGCACCTCCACGACACAAGACCGCGCGTGCGACTCACCCGGTGGGGTGAGCGCGCACCGCTCCTTGAGTCAGAGAAAGCACTGCTGATCCAGGTGCTGGCCCATGCAGCCGGGGAAACATTGCGTCCCCAGTGAGCACTGGGGATCAGAAGGAATTCCGCGTCTCCGGCCGTGATGGCATTATAACCCGTGGGGGTTCAGTGCAGGCAGAGTTTTCTTTGTTTTTGCAGTTTTGGATTGTGGTGCACCCCGTGTCGGTCCCGTCTTGAGGTTTCAAGCGGCTCAGCGGATCAGAAGTTCGTACCATCAGGGTGGCCTGAGCACGCAAACCGGCACGGTGGGGCTGGCCGCGATCTCTCTTCGCTCGGGCTGATCCGAGCCTGGTCATCACCGGCCGTGGGCGTTATCACAAAATTGTCCTCGCGCCACTCCGGGGCCGACTCGACTCGGGCGTCAACGCCTGACTCATGCCACGGCGTTTGGCGACTGTAAACAGCCGGCAGGGGGCGCCCCGGCATGCGCAAAACCGGAAAATAAATACGCAAAATCGTAATGACAGGGGTGCTCCTGTTCGGGTATTCTGCACGAGGAGCAGGGGGCTTGGAGCGTTGCTCGGGACGCTGCGCAGTGGCGGGTGAAGGAGAGCAAGCACGTCGGTTGTGCCGTCCCCTGAGGGCGCGCTGCGGACCGGCAGGCTATACACAAGTCAGGCGTTCCACATTTCTTTGTTAAGGAGGAGAGACCATGAAACATGTCTGTACTGCGACCCTCCTGACGCTGCTGCTGGCATCGAGCAGTTTCAGCCAGACAGTAGTGGGGAATTGGGAAGGTGCCGATCTCGACAACTGGTATGCCAACACGACCTGGGGCGGTAACGGAAATGCCACCCTGACCCCTGGCTCGACGATGGGAGTGACGCGAGACCAGGGCAGCCTCAAGGTGCAGGAGAGAATGGGATGGGCCTGGTCGTTGACCTACGACGTGCTGTGGGATGATCGCGCGGCGCTCATGGCCAACAACACTGTATCGATGGATGTGACCATGCTGCCCTCCGATTGGACCTATGCAGGTTCGGGCGACGCCTGGAACATGCTCGAACTGCATATGCAGGGTGATGGCGTGGCAAACGTCAGCTTGCCCGCCGTCGCCAGCTACAACTGGGACCCGTTCAATCAGACGAGCAGCCCGGTTACGCTGTCCTGGGATTACTCTGCCGTGAGGGCTGCACTGGCGTCGGCCGCCGCTACCGCCGGCAAGGCGCTCCCGGACTGGATCCAGTTCAACCTGGTCTGGAACAACGGGGGGGCGTGGTCCAACAACGACGCTGACGGGGCCATCATGTATATGGACAACGCAGTGGTGACTCCGGAGCCCGTTTCACTGGCGCTGCTTGGCCTGAGTACGCTTTCGTTCCTGCGGCGGAGGCGTCCGACCTGAGCGGCGCATCGAGATCCGACTCTCGAGTTGCCCTGCGGGCTGAGCCGTCTTCCACTCCCGGGTGAGCTCACTGGGCGCAGGTCGGGTCCGCCGGGATGAATGGGCCGGACAGGCACCGTTGCATCACGCCAAAATCGGCCTGATCCACGTCGTCATCGCCGTCCAGGTCGGCGTTGTCGCACCCGGTGTCGGGGGGATCGCCGACCGGTCCCGTGCGGCAATTGATGAATTGCGTGACGTCGGTGCGATCCACGTCACCATCACCGTCGAGATCCGCCTGCACGCCCCGGGGCGGTACGACCAGCAGGGTGATCGATGAGGCGGGCAGCTCGACGGAAGCCGTCCCCGCGGCTACCCGCAAATCGGCTTCGCGAACGATGTGTGACAGATCGGCGGAACTGTAGCGATAAACCTGGGCATTGAGCGCGGCCGCGTAGTTGTCGATGGAGAGGCTGCTGGTGAGGGCGCCGCTGGTTTTGTTGATCAGCACGACTGTGAGCCGGTTATCCGAACGCACGGCTGCGTAGGCTGAAACTCGGCCCTGATCGGCACTGACCGCCCGCACGGCCGTCTCACCGAACTGGCCACCTTGGCCGTCATAGTTGCGGTACACCCGGAATGCGAATGCGGCGGGCTGGCCCGAGGAGGGCGGCCCCCAGAGGGCGGCGAGATCGAGCGCTTCGCGCCCGAAGATGCCCAGCACGTCGGCCTGGGCCAGCGCGCCGTTGATGTGCTCCAGGCCGCCCCAGTTGTACTCGGTGATGGCCAGCTTCGTGCCGGGATAGTGGGCGTTGACCCACTCGCGCATGCGGGGGATCAGGCGCACGGTGGGACCGTCCTGGACCTGGTTGATCCAGCTCTCATCGATGTAGGTGGGGTCCCAGAGCGATCGCGTGCTGCGCAGGCGCAGGGCCTGGGTGGCGGCATTGCCGACACTGCCCAGCGAAACACCGGGGGCCTGGGGGTAGTAGTGCAGATCCAGGTAGTCGAGGATGCGGACGCTGTGCTGCTGCTCATAGTTCCGCATCTGTTGAAGATACCAGGGGACGAAGTGCGTGTTGCCGTGCGAGGAGTAATCGGCGCCACGGGCGCAGTTGTCGGCGGCCGAATAGAAATAGGCGCACCAGCCCCACACCACCGGGCCGAGGGTCCGCGCGCCCGGGTCGACCGTCTTGATTGCGGAAGCGTATTGCCAGGTGCGCTCGCGCATTTCGTCATAAGTGGCGCCGGCGGGGTGCACATCCCGGTGAGTCGAGTTCCAGAGCATCGGCTCGTTGTCGAGATTGTAGAACCGCACCCCACCCTCGCCGGCCGAACCGTAGCGACCGACCAGGTAAGTGATCCAGTCGTTGACAAAGCCCGGCCCGATCGCCACGCTGGTATCAGCGGGGTCGTTGCCGGTGATGCGGGTACCGTCGGGGCGCTGGCCGTTGCCGCAGTCGGGCCGCCACGGATCCGTATCCTGCTGCGGACCGTACTTGGCCACACTGAAGCCGCAGGCGTACTCTCTGCTCTTGGGAGTCCAGCCGATCAGCGGGACGGTCAGCAGTGTCTCGGTATTGCTCGCGAGATTCTGCTCGATGAAGCGATTCGTACTGGCCGTGTCAGGAAGCTGGCCCGGATTGGGATTGCTGTCGGGTATGTTCTCGAAGTACCAGTCACTCGCGCGGTTGGAGGTATCGAGCTGCCAGTTGTAGCGCGTCGTGGCGTTGCCGCCCCAGCGGTTGATGGGCAGGCTCAGTTCTGTTGCCAGGGCGGTGTCGGCAAAGGACATCCCATAGATCAGCGGACTGATGGGGTGCCGGTCGGCGGCGGCGTCCACAATCAGGTCGGGCCCCGGGCCCGGCGGCTGAGGGCCGGCCGGAGTGAGTTCGATGTCGTCGAGATACCATACGGGCTGACCGCTGGCCGACCGGGATTGCCAGGCGAACCGGCTCATGGTGGAGACCCCAAACGACGCCACCGGGATCTCCACTTGCGTCCACATTCCGGCAGGGGGGGGGAAGAGGTTCGTTGAAGCACCCTCAGCGCCTGCCCCATCGTACGCGTACACGCGGATGGATTGTCCTCCGCTGGTCCCACCGTGAATCCAGAAGCGCATGGTCTCGTAGTCAGCGGCGTTCAGGTATACATCGTTGTGCACGGAGAATCCGGCCCAGCCGCTGTCGTATTGGACAAAGATGGATCGGCCCGCGGCGCCGTGTACCGGGTTGGCGTTGTCGAGGTTGCGCGTCGTGTTCCACGACCAGTCCTGCCAGCCGGCAGACAGGCGGTCGGTGTAAATCACATGCGCCTGCTGGGCCAGAATCGATGCTGGCCAGAGCAGCGCGGCTTGAGCAGAAATGACCTGAAAGCGGCGGTTTTTCACGGGCTTCTCCTGATCGGCCATCATTCAAGACCGGTCGGTCCAGCCGCATTGTACGCATCACCGAAGCGTCTTTGTAAGACCAAAACTGGCCATCACCGGCGGGGTCATCCGCCGGTAATGGCCGGGGTCACGAACCGTCATCCGGACGGCCAGCAAGCCCATCGAGTCCGACGCGGGATCGCCGGAATCACTGCGCGTCGTCGCAGGCCGTGTCCGCCTGGATCCTCGGCCCACTGGCGCAGGCCTCAAAGGCCATCAGATCTGCTCCATTGATGACGTGGTCATTGTTCCGGTCAAGGAAACCGCAGCCCATCGGAAAGGGCAGGAAAGTGTTCAGGCATGGCTGGACCAGACCGAAGTCGCCCTGGTCCACATCCTGATCGCCGTCCATGTCTGCGAACGGATCATTGCGGGCGCAGTAGGGATCGTCGTCGCAGTCGGGATCATGGCAGTCGATCAGCCCGTCCTCGTCCAGGCCGTCGAAGCCATCCCGACAGCAGTTGGGGGGATCCGGGCAGTTGGTTTCCAGGGGACACGGAAGGGTGCCGGGGCAATCCGCGTCTTCGCAGTCGATCAACGTGTCGCCGTTGTCATCTGCAAAATTGTCGCACAACTCGCAATGCAGCGGGTCCTGGCAGGGGCGCATCCGACCGATGCGGACGTTGTCGATCCAGAAGGTGGTCGTTCCGTCCAGGTGCACAACCTGCGCTTCCGCATCCGTTGCCTCACCGCCCAGTTGATACGTCAGCGCCCGGAAATTTGAGCGCGGCGGCACGGGCTCCGGTTCGCCGGACATGTGGACGTCGAAGGTCTGCCAGCCGTTGACGACCATCGGGCCATCGTTGTCCAGGTTGGCCCCGGATCCGGCCCACTGAGCCCATCCCATGGCGGAGCTGCGGAAGATCCAGTTGGCCCACCCAAAGGAACCCCACAAGAACGGAGCCGAGTTGGGGTCCACTTTCATTCTGACGCGGAAACGGTTGTAGTCGGTCAAATTCACTCCCCCGATGATGTCGGGGAAAACGTCGCGACCGACCAGGCTCTGCCACGTTTGCGGCGGATTGTCGGGATCCCACGTCACGGTCACCTTGAGCGAACCGGGTGTTGGATTGGCATTCCCGTCATCCACGTCGGCGTCAACGGTGGGGTCCCACTCGAGCACTGTGGGAGGGCCTTCGTTGGCGTTCTGAACCGTCCATTGAGTAGCCTCATCGGCCGTGTCGAACGTGTTAAAAGTGTAGAATCCCTGCGGCTGCGGCGGGGGCGGGCTCAGGCGGGCGTTGTCCCAGTAGACCATGAAGCCGCCCGTGTATCCGCCGGTGTTCAGGACCAGCACGAGCTGGAACCACGAGATGGCCGACCGATGGGCCGCGATCGTGCTCTTGTAGGGCGTGTAAGTCCAGCTCAGCGTCTGGGTTCGGTCTCCATCCAGGCTGGACCAGGGCCCCGCGGCCCCCAGGTCCCCCCAGATGTTCGCCGTGCCGTCGGAAAAGCCGGCATTCACGAACGCGCTGATCTGACAGTAGTGATCTCCCGTCCCTCGCACCCACTCGCTGGCCAGGCGCGTCACGTCGACCGAGAAGACGTCGTTAGCCAGGAAGGCATCGATGGCCGCGTTCTTGTTCTCGAAACCAAAGTACGGACCTTGTCGCCAGCCCGCGCCGCCGTAGGTGGTCTTGAGGCTGTAGCTGTGCAGCGTCACCCCGCTCGTGCCGCTGTAGCTGAAGGCCGGTCCGCCCCCGCCGGGGTACCAACTGTCCGTCCGGTTCTCCCAGTCGCCCAGGATGGGCGGTTCCGGAAGGGGGGGCTCGAAATGCGCGTTATCGAGATAATACGAGCCGGTTGTGGTATACGTGTCGGCGAAGTTGGTCACGATGATCAACTCCAGCCACTCGAGATTATCCGCGTCTACGAGATCCTTCGCAGCAGTGTAATCCCATACCGCCGCCGCGGTCAGGTTTCCTTGGGTGTGATCCCACGAGTTCCTCCAGCCCAGATCCTCGTAGATGGCCCACGCGACCCCCTTGGGGCCAGAGGCGCTGGCACCCGCGTTGATGATGATGTGAATCCCGTTGGTGGTAGTCGCTGGTCCAGCCCACTCGGCCGCAATCCGCGTGAGATCAACCACGAAAAGGGAATTGTTAAAAAACGCCTCCCTCAAAGCCGGGCTGTTCAGCGTGACGTAGACGGAGGTATGGTGCCCGCTCTCGGCGGGTGTCACTTTGAGCGCTGAGCTGCCCAGTGTGACCCCGGTAGTGCTCAAGGTGGCAGTTGTGCCGGCCGGCGCAGTTCCCCACAGGGCCCAGCCGTCCATCGTGCCTTCCCAATTGCCGATCACCTGCCCGTAGCCCGGCGTGATCAACGCACAGCATGCCACGGCCGCCGCAACGATGCTCGACTTGCTCATTTGGCTCCTCCTCACATAGAGCTGACCGCTGATGTGCCGCTTTTCCTGACCGGATCAGCGCTGTAACCCCCCGGGGCGAAACGGGTTCAACGCGTGAGTGACTTGAACGTGTGCACAACCCTGAATCAAAATCAGGTTACCCAAAACGGGCCGCACCTGCTATACGTTTTTGCGTATTTATTTTCCGGTATTGCGCAAGCCCGGTGGGTGCAGCGTTTCTGGAGAGCGAGGGCACGATCGAGCGTGCTGACAGCTTCCGCAGGCGTTTTGAAGGTCGCCCACCAAACAGGTCCAGGTTGAAACCATCAGAGGCGAGGGTACTTTAGTGTATTCCTCTTCCGGTTTTGCGCACCGAAGCGAGGACACTGCCGGCCCGGAGAATCGAGATGCCCCGGAAGCTTGGCTCGGTACCCGATGCGGCAAGCCATTATCGCCGAGTTCTCCTGCTCATGGATTCGCGCGCCGGATGGGAACGGTGCGTGATCGGGGGCATTGTGCAATACGCCCACCAGGTGGGTACGTGGCAGTTCCTTTACGATCCCTGGCACGAGGAAGTGACTACTCAACTTCGACTGTTTCCGGCTGCTGACGGCATCCTGGTGTATTCCCCCAAGCTCCCTAAGATCGGTCGAAAGGCCATACCGTTCCTCGATTTCGTGAGGGTGCCGATCGTGGCCGTCGAATCGCCGGGCATTGATCCACCGGGGGTCTGCGCCGATAACGAGGCCATCGGCCGGATGGCCTTCGAACACCTCCGCGATCAAGGACTCCGCCGGTTTGCGTTCTGGTCGCTGGCCAATCCCTGGTTCGTCGCCGGGCGCGAAGCGGGCTTTCGCGAAGCGGTCGAGGCTGCCGGCCTGACCTATGCCCGACCTCTGTTCCTGCATGTCCGCCATGCACACTGGTCCCAGGCAGACAGCTCGGAGCTTCAGGAGTGGGTGCGGTCCCTTCCCAAACCCATTGGCGTGTTTGCCGCCAATACCGATATGGGCCGGCAGTTGTGCCTCGCCTGTCAGGCGGCCAGAGTGTTTGTACCCGAGGAGGTGGCCGTCATCGGCTGCGATGATGACGAAATCATCTGTAGTCTGAGCCAGCCGCCCCTGAGCACCATTGACCACGGGCTCAAGCGGGTCGGCTGGGAGGCCGCGGCCTTGTTGGATCGCCTGATGCAGGGCCACCCGCCTCCGAAAGCTCCGATCATCGTGCCACCGGTCGGGGTGTTCAAACGGCGCTCCACCGACACGTTAGCCGCCGAAGACCCCGACATCGCCGACGCGCTGCGGTTCATCCGGGCCAACGCCCTGAACAACATCGGCGCCGCGGACGTCGTGCGGCACGTGCAGGTCGCTCGGCGGAAGCTGGAGCGGAACTTTCGTCGCCAACTGGGCCGCACGATTCACGGCGAGATCACCCGCATGCGTCTGGCCCGGGCCAAAGAACTGCTGGTTACGAGCACCTTGAGCCTCCCCGAGATCGCCGAGAAATGTGGCTACAGCTCGCCTACGCGGCTCAGTGAAGCCTTCAAGCGCGCCAGCGGCATGGGCCCCTCGGCCTACCGCCGAATGCACGTCGGTGTGTGAGGTCGCTCGCCCGCGCTGATTTTTGTCCGACATCATTGACGCGCTCGGGTTCCCCGGTTTACCGTCGGAGCCACTGGAGGTTCAGTTGATGGAGTTCACTATGCGATTGTTGAAGCTTGCTGTGTGTGTTCACGTTCTTGTCGCCGGAACCCTGAAAGCCGCGGACGCACCGTGGAAACTCAGTTTCCAGGACGATTTCCAGCGCAGTGAAGTCGGGCCGGACTGGAAAATGGTCCCCGGCATGTCCCTGGCCGATGGCCGGCTGAAACTCGTCGGAACGGTGAACGCACAGATCAACCGCAGCTTCAAGCCGGACATCCGGCTGGAGTTCGATGCCTGGGCCATCGAGGACATTCCACCCTGCGACATCTCCGTCACCCTCTGCGGCGGCGAGCTGGGCATGGGATATCTGCTCGGTTTCGGGGCTCGCGGTAACCGCGCCAATCACCTGCTGGGTCCCGGCGTCAACTTCGCGGATTTGGACCCACCCTTCGTGATCGAGCAGGGCAAGCAGTACCACTGCGTTGCCCAGAAGGAAGGCAAGCACATCTCGTACACGGTGAACGGCACAACGCTTTTCGACGTGAAGACAGAGGATCCGATCGGCGGTCCTGGCTTTGATATCGCCGGCCTGCTGGCCTGGACGGGCATGACGGTAGACAGCGTCAGGGTATACGAACGCACCACTGCCCATCCCGATGCCCCCCGCACGCTGAAGGCCATCCTTGACGGGCCGCTGTACCGGGAAGGCCGTGAACTGAAAATCCGCAACGGAGCCTCCACGCCACGGCTCGCTTCAGCCGTCGCCCGGTTCAACCAGGGGCGACTCGAGCAGGCGCTGGAAGAGTTTCGGGCCATCGGGCTGAAACTCGATGGTCTGCTCGGGCAGGCTTACGTGCTGGGCGATCTGGGATATGAGGAGCGCTTCCGGCATCCGGAATTTGAAGCTCTGGCCGACGACTGGGAGGCGGCATCCAAAGCCCTCCCCAATGACCACGTTCTGGCCGACAACGCGCTCATTGCCCGATGGTTCTCCGCATTCAAGATGGCCCGCAGCGCGGAAGCGTCGACGGCCGCCATTCGGCTGCGGCACCTGGGGCCGAACAACAATCCGTTCTTCTATAAGGCCCGATTCTACGAAGCTCGCTACCTGTACTGGAACGGCGCGGAAGGCGGTGACCCCAAGGCCATCGGCCGGGCTCGCGAATGGATGGCGGAGCTGAAGCAGACCTGGCCGCAGAACAGCATCCTGCGCCAGTACACTGGTGAGCAGGTCCCCTGGGGTGAGGAGTACACGGCCGACACGACCAAGCACCCGGCCTGGGCGGCATACTTGCGCGAAGCCTACGCGCGGGAGGTCGCCTTCATGCACCACTTCATCGACGAGCGCCAGGATGCTGAGGGCGGCTTCGGCGGCGGGCTGGGCGACGATTGCGAGATGATGCGCACCTGGATGCAGATCGCGGCCATCTCCACGGCGGCCGAGCGGGCCCGGGCGGGCATTGAGAAGCTCGCGCAGGCCATCTGGAAGCATGACCTCGGGGACGACGGGTATGCGGGCATGTCCGACGTGGAGCACTCGGCTGAACCCTCGGCCGACATGCTGCCGGGCATGCTCTTCATCCGCTACGGCGATCCTCTGTGGGTGCAGCGCAACCTGCGCACCTGCAAGACGATCAAAGAAACCTACATGGGTACGGACGCCAACGGCCACCCTCGCTTTCAGTCCTCCGTGTTCGGCGGCGGTGACATCGAGCGCACCACGCTGGGCGGCGGCGACAGCGGCTACTGCGCCCGGGCCATGAAGCACTTCATCTGGGAGGCCTGGCGCGGCAACCCGGAGGCGCGTGATTTCTTCGCCGCCTGGGTGGACGGCTGGCGGGCTCTGACCATGCGGGAGATCGACGGAAAGCTGCCGGGGGTCATTCCTCTCAACGTCTGGTACCCTTCCGGAAGCATCTGTGCGCCGGTCAAGGGTGCGACCTGGTGGGATCCGAAGCTGAACTACATCCCGCGCCCCGACATGATCGTGGACGCTTTCCTGGCGGCCTACAGCCTCACCGATGATCCAAAGTTCCTGCGGCCGTATCAACTCGGCATGGAGATGGGTTCGCTGGGACCGATCAGCCGTCCTCCTGCGCCCGAAGGCAGCCGCGAGTGGCAGATCAGCAGCATGATCGGCTACTCGGGCAACATGTCCACGGAGCAGTGCAAGACAGCCGTGTACAAGTGGTTGACCGGCGACCCGGCCTACGACGACTTCATCATGGCCTACGGCGATGCCGCCCAGAAATACCGCGTGAACGGCGATCTGGACGCCTTCATGGGATCGTTCAAGGCCGCGGCCGAGGGCCTGCGCTACAACCTCGATGTCCAGACCACTGAAGTGCTCTCGACGGATCGCTGCGGCCTGCCCGCGGCGCTGTCGGTCTTCGGCGCCTATACCGGTGCGCAGAGCGGCATGCGCGACGCGGCCACCCCGTCGTTTTCGGTCACCTACGATACGCCATCCATGAACTTCGCGGCCCTGGTGACACAAGCAACGCAGGAGCGCGTGCGCGTCTGGCTCTATAACTTTGAAGACGATCCCATGCCGGTGGGTCTGCGCTTATGGCGGCTCAGGCCCGGTCACTACCTCCTGAACCAGGGCGAGCAGGTGGAAGGCGAACGGCCCACGATCCGGCGCTACCGCTGGGAGCCTTCAACGACGGTGAAGATCCTTCGGCGTGCGGAGGGCCCGACCGTCACGGTGCCGTCGGGCAAGGTCTGGTGCGTGGACCTGCGGCTGGATGAGCCCGTGGCCGTTCCCGACCGGGCGCCGGACCTGGCCATCGCCACCCGTGACGTGACCAGGACCGCGGGAGGACTGCGCGTGACCGTTCACAATATCGGTAATGAAGACGCCCAGCCCTTCCGGATCAGGGTTCAGGCGAAGTCCGGCGATCGCTGGAGTACCGTGGGGCAGCAGTGTCCCGCGCTGCCTTGGCCGAAGAACCTGGTATCCAGCGTGGTCACGGTCGAGATTCCCCTTCAGCCGAATCAGTTGCAGGGCTCCCTGCGCCTCACACTGGAACCCGGCGACGGGCAGCACGACTTATATGCGCCGAACAATGAGTGCGATGTGAAGTAGTCCGGCCGCGCTCAGCAGGTCTGCCTGGCACGCGGAAGCAGATGCGTTGTCTCCGAATGAACCTCAAGGGGAGCTCAAGGTGCCTGGAACTCGATGGCACCCAGGTCCGGCCGGCCGACGATGGGGCGCCCGAGGAAGTCTTCCTTAACCACCAGGCCGATCCTCAGGCCGATGGCATCCCCGGCGAGAGGGGTGATCGGGATACCTCGATCCTTCACGACGCGAGCATCGGTGGGGATGTAGTCGGCCGGGGTGCGACCGCCAGGGTTCTTGAAGCCAGGGTCACCTGTGAACGGCTGGCTGTCGTCAATGGGCAGGTCGCGCGGCAGAAGGTTCTCACGGAGATACAGATTGTTGGTGAAGCGAACGCGCT
This sequence comes from Phycisphaerae bacterium, assembly GCA_045863575.1. Classification (GTDB taxonomy): domain Bacteria; phylum Planctomycetota; class Phycisphaerae; order UBA1845; family PWPN01; genus JAAXZI01. The sequence continues at coordinate 3,676 of BTUC01000061.1, read as the reverse complement.
CAAGCGACCCTGACCCCTCCGGGTGCTGGTCCTGGTCGCCCGCGACGGCCGCGACGCGGTCCCCCAGAATATAGAAGATGTTGTTGGCGATGAGAATACCGTCGGTTGTGCCGCCGAACGAGAAGCACGCGCGGCCGTGCCGGCCGGTGAAGATGGTGTTGTTGTAGATGTAGCTGTTGATCGGCCCGGTTTTGGTCTGCTTCCTGCCGACGTACCCGCTGGTCCAGAGGGTCTTGCCTTCCTGCTTGGCGCCGCCGTGGCCCTTGACCCGAAAGCCGTCATTGATGCTGATGTTGTAGCGGTAGGCGCAGTTATGGTTGTTGCCGAGGATTTCGACAAAGCCGCCTTCGTTATCCAAGCTGAGGTTGTACTGGACAACCACATCGCGGCAGTTGAAATCGATGTGTGCGCCGCAAGAATCGGCCAAGCCGCGGGCGTGCATGAAGCGGTTCTTCTCGATCAGTACGTCCTGGCAGCCCCATGGCCAGATACCGCTGCCACGCCCGTGCATGCGCGGATCGCGGGAAGATCCTGAGCCGTCCACTGTGTTGCCGCGGACGAGGACTCTTCGGCAGCGGGAGGGCTGGATGCCGGGGCCGCCAATCGTTGTGAGCCGGTTGTTCAGAATCCGGACTCCATCGATGCCGGCGTGTGCATCACTGCGGTTCCCGGCGATCTTGATCCCGGTATGGCCGGTGCGTTCGATCCGGCAGTTCTCGATGGCCACGTTGCTCAAGGTTGCCTGGGAATCACTTTGGATGACGCCGATGCCCATCCCCATATTGGAGGTGAGTCGTGGCCCTTCGGAGGGTACGGATTCAGAGGCGTAGATGTCGTGGATGTACAGGTTTTTCAGAGAGATGTGCGCGTACGAACCCTTGGCCGTGGCGGTGACCAGAACGCCATAACGCCTGGTTCGTGCTTCGGGCTGCGGCTGTTGCCCACCATCGGCGGTAAGCGCGAGGTTGCGGATCTCCACATGCCGGCTGTCGTCGACGTGGATGGCTGCGAGGTGGTCGCGAGCATCGATGCGGGGTGGGTCGGCCTCGGGTGCGTCGGCCGGCCAGGCATCGATGATGACCGGCGCCTGTTCATTGCCGTCGGCCCGGACCAGGAGCGTGCCGCTGAAGGTGCAGCCCCTGCGAAGCATGAGTCGATCCCCGGGACGGTAGGTGGCTCGGCCGGCCCGATCGAGGGTCTGCCAGGAGGTTTCGGGCGTGAAGCCGTCCCGGGTGTCGCTGCCGTGATGAGCATCAAGGTAGAAAGTGCGAGGGCAATCATTGGCCGGCTGTGTGTCGCTGTCTTGAGCGACAGCAGCAGGCAAATACGCGCCCAGAAGGGCCAGGAAGATGGGCGCCCACCGCCGCGACGCTACCACCTGCGATCTACGATGCGAATTGTCAATGTCAGTCATGACCGTACTCTTGAGTGCCTCGATGTGGCGTCTCGCAGGAGTCGTGCTGCGCGAGCTCAGGGCCGCCAGGATTCTTGACCGGAGCCCACCGTTGCGACCGCCGGCCAACGCCTTGTCGAAGATACCGTTTCGTACAGGCCAAGTACATGGCCGCCGCGACGACCGTTCAACCCTTCGCAAACGGCCGGCACTCCAGAGCAGTCGGTACCGACGCGGAAGTCGCCCATCGGAAGAGGCACTAATTGGCGCAATTTCGGATCAGTCGGCGCACCTGCTCCACTGATGCAGCGCTGGAGCAGTCCGAAGTCTTCCATATCGACATCACCGTCATCGGTTGCCGAAAAGCGGTCGACGACCAGCGCTTTCATCGCTTTGTGTCAATTCGCACATCCAGGACTGGCCGGCCGATTCGCCCCGCTGTAGCACCGCTGCAGGAGGCTAAAGTCGGACTGGTCGGTGTCGTCGTCGGCGTCGAGATCCTTGGCCTCGCAGCCGGGGGTGAATGGGAGGCTCGGCCCGGAGGCGCAGGCCGCGAAGGCATTGACGTCGGTGGTGTCGACGTCGCCGTCGCGGTCAAAATCGCCGGGGATCAGCGGCGGGCAGCCGGCATCATCCACAGAAGAACCCTGAATGGTGCCGGGACATGCATCGCAGCCGTCCGGGACGCCGTCGTCATCGGGGTCCATCTCGATCTGGACCAGATCGGTCGCAATAGCCACGTTGTCG
>BTUC01000061.1:0-1526 GCA_045863575.1 Phycisphaerae bacterium | reverse complement strand
AATAAACCTCCGTTCCGGGCGCCAAGGCCGAAACGGCCGGACACGGGCGTAAAGCCGGGTATGGGCACGGCGTTCAGGATGGTGGCGGTGTGGTTCGGAAGGCTGGCGGTCCATGTGACCGTCACCGCTCCCCCGGCCAGGGTGACCACCGCATGATTCCACGCGCCGCTGGCGAGCAGGAAGCCGGCGTTGGCCGTGGCCACGGCGGCCCCGTTGTACCAGATGGTCACATGGTTGCCGTCCGGATCGACGCCGCCGTTGTTGAAGGTATCGAATTCGATCGACAGCGCGTGATGCGGCGGCCCGGTTTCACCGAAGAGGCAATCCGGACCCCAGTGGGCGGCGTCAAGCAGGACCAGGCTGAACCCGTCGCCCGGACCCATATTGAAGTCGAAGCTGGCCGTAAAGCTTTCGACCGGGCCGGGGGTGACCGGTTCGAAAACCATGGTGCCGACACGAGACGCCTGTGACGGCGTCAGCTCGAGATGCTGGCCAAGGGCGATTCCTGCAGATGCATTCAGGCGATAGGGCGTATCGGCTGGACTCTGGAACGTGGCCGTGTATACCCCGGCGCTGATCGAGCCGCAGTGATCGGGCACGCCATTTGAGTTGCAGTCAATTTCGCACGCATCAGGGAGCCCGTTGGAGTCGCAGTTGCTGAGAGCGGGCATGTGTGCATTGATAAAGATGCCGTCGACCCAGTGCTCGTTGTTGAATCCACCCGTTCGGGCCCCGAATGCAAACCGGGCCAGCACGGGCGCGTATCCGGGCACGCTGACATTGTTGAACACCGTCACGGTGTCGTTCAAGACTACGGTGATTTGTCCGTTCGAGAACCTCACGGCCACGCTGCGTTCAGCGTTATCATTCAGCGTGAAGGCCGGCGTGTAGGTGGCCAGTGTTGCGCCGTTGTAGAGCAGGGCGATGTGATTGCCGTTGGGTTCGCCTGCGTTCTGGAAGGTATCGAATTTGAGCGTCATGGCCTGCGGGCCAGGTCCTTGCTCGCCGAACAAAGCCGACTCGTCGAAGGCCTCTGCGTCCATCATGGTGAACGAGAGACCGTCGGCACCGTCGATCCCGCCGCCTGCGCCGATCTTGAAGCGGAATAAGGCCTCGAAGGCATCGACGTAACCCGGCGTCTCCGGCATGACCAGTGTACCCGTCTGGCCATCCGCTGCCGGTGTCAGGCGCATCTGGCCACTCTCGACGCTCGCGGAGCCGTTCGCCGTCCAGGGCGTGTCACCCGTCGCGTTGAACTCGACGAAATGCCCGGCGGAAGCCTGATTCTGATACAAATCGGAGACGCCGTTGCTGTCGCAGTCAGTTTCGCATTCGTCGGGAATGTCGTTCGCGTTGTCGTCCTGGGAATGGGCCAGGCTCGCGGAGATCGACACATTGTCCACCCAGAACTCATCGTAAACGCTTCCGTTCCTCCCACCGAACCCGAAGCGCGCGGATCGGGGCGTAAACCCTGGGATGGTCACGGCGTTGAAAGCCGTCACCGCGCTGCCTCCCGCAGGTGTCAC
>BTUC01000060.1:0-22991 GCA_045863575.1 Phycisphaerae bacterium | reverse complement strand
TGCCGATGATTTGGGAGGAATGATTCGATCTACCCCAGCAGTTTCGCCGCAACGAGAAAACCTTGAGTCGACATTCGGCCGTCCGTACACTTGGGGCGGAAACGATGCAGTCGATGCAAGACCGGGAGGTACGGCAGCGAATAGAAGAGAAAGAGCGATTCTCGCGAGTTTGATGGTATCATCAACTCGGCACCGGACTCATATAGTTTATACGTAAATATCCGGAACCGCTCATGCTCTCATTTGCTGTTTATCCGAATGGTCAGCGCTCTGGGCCGGTCAGGCTCGAAGGCGCGTATGTCGTTGGCAGTGACGGAGTTCCGTTGCGCGCGGAGCTCGAGCTACGTGATTCAGTGGTACTCTGCGCCAAGCGCGCGGACGGGCCGGCGGCCCTGGCTCTGCTCTGGCCGGTGCCCGGTAGCGGCTCCCTCCTGCTGGAGACCAGCCGTCTATTGGATCGGGAGAAGCCCTACAACCTGGTCCTCGAGCTGGTCCGGGGCCGGCTCATGCGCATCAATCAGAAGCGGGAGGACTGGGGACTCTTCGACTTCGAAGGGATTGAAAAAGTTTCATCAGAGCTGGAGAAAGCTCGCGACCTGCTGGTTGATGCGCTGAAGGCCGACGACGGAGCGCAACAGGCGGTCACGGCTAACGCGGCTCTGCAAATGGCCGTGGTCGGCGGCGAGCGGCTGAGCCTTTTCCATGCAGACATTTTCATGGCCCGCCGGAAGCAGGCCCACGCCTTCTCGCGGCGAACGCTCGGGTGCACGGTGGACCTGGCCAACTCGGTCGAGGCTTACCGCCAGCGGTTCCGGGAATGCTTCGACTTCGCTTACCTGCCCATGCACTGGCGGGTCATTGAACCCAAGCAGGGAGAGTTCAACTGGCGGCCGTTCGACGCCTGGGTCGAGTGGCTGGCCAAGAGCCGTATCCCCATGAAAGTCGGCCCGTTGGTGAGCTTCAACGAGGCTCACGTGCCCGACTGGCTGAGCATCTATGAGACCGACTTTGAGAGCGTCCGCAACTTCATCTTCGAGCACGTTCGTCGCATCGTCGAACGGTACGGAAACTACGTGTACCAGTGGGACGTGCTCAGCGGGATCCACGCGGACAACATCTTCCACTTTACTTTCGAACAGTTGATGGAAGTCACCCGCGTGACCGCCTCCTTGGTCAAGCAGCTCTCGCCCCGGTCCCAAACCGTGATCAACCTGGTGGCCCCCTGGGGTGAATACTACGCCCGCAACCAGCGAACCATCCCTCCGATGCTGTACGCGGACATGGTCGTTCAAAGCGGTGTAGGCTTCGATGGGCTGGGCGTGCACTTCCTGTTCGGCAAGCCTCAAGACGGCATGCTCGTGCGCGACATGTTCCAGATTTCGGAGAAACTCGACAAACTGGGCAATCTCGGGAAGCCGGTGCACATCACCGCGGTACAGGTCCCCTCGTCTCCGCTGGGTGAGGAGGCGGCCGACAGCGGCGGGTACTGGCGCGAGCCCTGGAGCGAAGCCGTTCAGGCGCAGTGGATCAAGGAGTTCTACAACATCGCCTTGAGCAAGCCGTTTGTCGAGAGCATCACCTGGGCGGACCTCGTGGACCGGCCGGATGCCGGCTTGATTCCGTCGGGTGGACTATTAACCACGGAAATGCGGCCGAAGGCCGGTTTCAAGGTGCTCCGGCAACTGCGGACTGAACTTCTCGGAGCGACACGCAAACCGCCGGCCCATCGCACGGCCTGACACTGCCATGGAAGCGCAAAACGGACCCGTTGATTCGACGCGAGGGGTCCATCTGGCCTGCTTGGGTGTCGTGGGGGCCGTCTTTCTGGTCGTCCTGATTCTTGGGTACAGCCAGCCTCTCGTTTTCGAAGACGTTCCTGGCATCGAACCGACCCGCATCGCTCTGGTTCAGCAGCGGCTGGATCCGAATACGGCGACCTGGTCAGAATTGGCCCGCCTGCCGGAGATCGGAGAATCTACGGCCAGACGGATCGTCCAGTTCCGCGACCAGCCCGCACATCCCGGCGATTTACCGCGCCCCGCGGGACAGCCGGTCTTTCGATTCCTCGCTGATCTCGATGCTGTCCCCGGGATCGGCCCTCATCGGCTGGAGCGGCTGCGGCCTTACTTGAAATTCCCGCAGGAGCAGCCTTAATGGCAGTCCGTAACGGCAAGATTGGAGACCGGCGCCACCGCAGCAGGTGTGGCCATAAACGGCGTTGACAGCCCCAACGGCTCTGCCATACAATCACCCCCGTCGTGACCCCCTGCTGGACGGTTGCGGCATGCCCTCTGGCTTCGATGTCTGGTCGCGGGCCGGTCGTCGAAGAACCTGCGAACGCGAACCCGCGGCTAATGAATTCCCTGGCGAGAGGCTGCTTATCCATGAAACGCCTGATGCTCGCGGCATCCCTGCTGATCGGAACGGTTCTCCCCCTCGGCTGCGGTGATGGCATGGCTTACACCCGGCGCGAGCGGCAGGTCATTCATGAACGCATCCGCGAGATCGATCGCCGCCAACTGGTGGACGACATCGATTACCTGCTGCTTCAGGAACAGCCGACGCGCCTGTCCCGCTGGGCGATCGAATAGGCGGGCCGCTCACCTGCCGGCGGCGGTCTTCGTGTCGGCCGAACCGCGTTCGCTTCTTTAATAATCTGTAAACCTTAGATAGATGGCAGTGGCTCAGGGCCCACTTGCTGCCTCGGCGGCCTCGTCGATGGCCATGCCCACGACACGGTAAACTTCTCCCGTGGCGGCCATGATGGCAATGTCCGCGAGACCACTGTAGTAGGCGTTAGAGGCGAGCTGGATCTCGGCCGAGATCATCTCGCTGAGCGGGATGAGCACATCGTCGATGGTCATGGGTGGCGGCCCGCCGCTGAGGTAGACCCGGGTGCGGTACTCGAAGGCGGCCTGCTTCTGCTTGACGTTCTCCAGCAATTGCAGACGAACCTGGTGATTCGAGCGAAGCGTGCTGGTATGCGTGCTGATCTTCCGCTGGATGTTGAGGCGCTCGGTCTCGATCTGAGCCTGGTACGCACGGATCTGGGCTTCCGCCTTCAATCGTGAAGCGGTGAGGACGCGCTGATCGTTGAGCCGGACGGTGACGCCCGCCCCCACCTGCCAGCCCCCGACTCGATCGTCGTAGGTCTCGGCCCCGAAGGGGAACTGGGTGCCTTCCACAAAGGCAGTAATGTCGTATCGGCCAACAATGGCCTGCTGGCGCTGCAACTCGGCGTCGCGTATGGCGTTGTCCAGGACGCGGAACCGCGGGTTATTGAAATAGGCGTCCTCGATCATGCGCGCCAACCCCTCCTGGGTGGCTGACTTGTCGAGGTATTCGCTGGGGGCATACTCGCTTTCCACCAGCACATACGGCGCGTCCGGGCCCAGCCCCAACGCCGCCAGCAGTGACAGAATGGCATCGCGGCGGTAGTTCAGATACTGGTCCCGATAAACCACCGCGTCCGCGGCGCTGCTGTCCAGCCGGTCGCGGTCTTCGGGTCGAACGCGCGGATTCTGCCGCAGGGTGGCCAGTTCGCGCCGCTTGTGCTCATAGGCGGCGGCGTCCGCCTGGTAGAGCAAGGCGGCCTGGTAATACTGCAATGCGCTGACGGCATATTCGCGGTAGGCGTCCAGATAAGTGAGCTTGGCCTGGCGGGCACGAGACTCCTGGAAGGCCTGGTTGATGATTCGCTCCTGGCGGCGTCGGGAGCCCACGAAGGGCACTTCGATGCGTCCCCGGACCAGGCCGCCGCTGCCCTCTTCGACCGCGTCCTGATCCTGCTCCACCTCTCCGAAACGCACGCGGGACGTGCTCGCGCCGCCTTCGATCCGGAAGCGCGCTCCTTCAAATGTTTCCTTTTCAATGCCGCCGACAATTTCGCCCGACGTGCCCCGCGAGTCGCGGCGCTCGGGAAATCGGGTGGCATCCCCGCGAGCCTCCGTGAACGGCTCGAAACGGCTGAGATTGGCCTTGAACTCGTCCAGTCCGTGCTGGGCCGCGTCCATTTCCTCGCGGCTGGCCCGCACCTGCGGACTGGTATCGTAGACGAGCTGGATAATATTCAGCGGGGTAAGTTCGCAAGGCTGACTCGTGGCTGAAACCGGGCGGGTGGCAGGCTGGGAAGTCGGGGCCCCCGCCGGCTGCGAAGCGGCCGCCAGGTCTGCCGTCGTGCGCTCGCGCAATTGGCGCCGCCAGTTAGCGCCGGCTGGCGCATCGGAAGGCGCCGTGGTGGTCATCTGCAAAGACGAGCATCCACTGGCGGCCAGGAGCCAGCCCGCGGCCAGACACATCCTGCGTCCCACGCCACGGCCGGAGATCAGTTTCACACTGTAACGCATCCCGTCCATCCCCATATCCACCAGGGAAACGGCCGGAGTCTCCGCGGCTGGGTAGTTGTACAGCAACTCGAACCGATTCGCCAGTCATCCAGTTGAAAGAAGCACGAGAGCGCCAACGGTATACGAACAGTCATGGTGCGCCGAAGTGCAGGTGACTGGCAAGCACGGAGCGGCGGCTGGAATCCACTGAGCTGGGTCGCTATAGTCGCCCCCCGATGAGCACGCAGAATCGGATGGTCAAGGCGATGAGCGATCTGGCCACGGCCGGTCGAAAGGGCCTGCTGCCCTACGTGACGGCCGGCTTGCCGGACCTGGACACCACCCAGCGCGTGCTGGAGTCACTGGCCCAGGCCGGGGCGACGGCCGTCGAGCTGGGGTTTCCCTATTCAGATTCGATCGCCGATGGCCCGACCATTCAGAACTCGTTTACGCGGGTGCTCGAGCGCGGCATTCACGTCCACGAAATCCTGGCCATGGTGAAGCGCCTGCGCACCCGCTGCGAATTGCCGCTGCTGGGCATGCTGTCCTTCTCGATTGTGCACCGGGTGGGCGTAGACGCATTTCTCGAACGCTGCCGCGACGCGGGGATAGATGGACTCATCCTGCCAGATCTGTCTTTGGAGGAGGCCCCCCGGGTGGCCGCGAAAATCGCCGACGCCGGGCTGTGCATGCCCATGCTGGTCTCCCCCGCGTCACCGGCGGATCGCCGCGCCCGCATTGGAGAGCTCTCCACCGGATTCGTCTACTACATGTCGGTCACCGGGATCACGGGCGAACGGAAGGAGCTGCCCCCGGAACTGGTCACCAACGTACGCGAACTGCGCGAGTCAACCGGCAAGCCCGTGGTGGTTGGATTTGGAATCAGCACGCCGGAGCATGTGCGGAGGGTCTGCTCAGTGGCCGACGGCGCGATCATCGGCAGCGCCCTGGTTCGCCGCATGATGGAGGCCGAAGACCAGGGGCAGGGTCCGGATGGAATCGTCAAGACCGCGACGACGGCCGTCCGCGAGTGGATGACCGGTTTGCCATGAAAGCCACTGCGCAGCCGCCTCTGCTCATCGCCGCGGTCGTTGCTCCTCCGCCAGTCGGCGCTGGTACTCCCGCCACGCATCCATCGTCTTTTTCAGTACGGCGTGCACGTCGCCCTTGATCCCGTAACCCTGGAAACCGATAGGCCCTTCGAAGCCCAGATTGCGTAATGCCGTCAACAGGCCATAGACGTCGTAGTCCCCCTCGCCGAGCGGCTGAATGAGCCGGCCCCAGTCGGTCCCCTCCCGGTCGGCCCCGTTGATCGTGACCACGAACAAATAGGGCATCGCCCGGCGCAGCAGCGGCAACAGATCCTGGCCGGGTTCGCTGCGCAGCCAGTGACACAGATTGAACGTCACCCCCAGGTTGCGGCGGTTGGCTTTGCGGGCCAGACGGACGGCATCATCGGTCTTCTCCACGTAGAACGCGAAGTGCGGATAAATGGCCACGCGCAGGCCGGCCTCGTGGGCCAGGTCCGCCACCTCGCGGAGGAGGGCCACCGCCCGCTCGTCCCCGTCCGTCGATGAGGGCTTGTGCTTCTTGCTGGTGACGAAGACCCACAGAATGGTCTTGCGCTCTTTGAGTGCCGCCAGGGTGTCCTTGAGCTTGGGATCGTAGGCCGGTCCCTCCGGGTCGATGTTCAGGCCCGTGTACAGAGCGAACATCTTGAGCCCGTGGGCATCGAGTGCCTTGAGCATCTCCGGTACGTTCTGCTCGCCGGATGGCCCCCAGCCGGCATAGCCCAATTCCTTCAGCATGGCCGCCTGGGCTTCATAGCTCTGGTAAGCGGCGTCTTTCGTGGCCGTGTCCAAGGCGAAGAAGAAGTTTTCGACATCGGAGCCGGAGGGACGGGTCTCATCTCCGAGGAAAATGCCAGTCATCAGCATCAGGACCGCGAAGAAGTTCAAACAGGGAACGCTCATGATGCAACCTCACCCATTTCGCTTCAACCACGCATCCACGTTGGCCAGTGACCACGGCTCGCGCTGCTGGCGCGAGAGCATCGCGTTGGCTTCGGCGTCGTTTTCGAATTGCTCGGACTTGGGGTCCCACTTGAGTTTCCGGCCCAGGAGCATGGCGATGTTGCCGATGTGGGCGATGCTGATGGTGCGGTGGCCGGTCTCGGCCGGGGCGTAGCAGGGCCGGCGTGACTTCACGCAATCGATGAAATTGCGGTGTTCTCCGCCTTTCATGCCGTCTTCGCGCGGAATGATGGCACTGGGCCGGTAGATCTTCACCTTCTCCGGATCGACCTTCGATTCCAGGATGGCCGGATTGCTGGCCTTCAGCGGTGACCGCCAGCCATCGAAGCCGACCCACCCTTCGCTGCCCTCGAAGCGGATGCCCGGTCCTTGGCTCACGACGTTGAGGGTCACGCCGTTGTCATAGCGGTAATGCACGTCGAACTCCTCGGCCGTGTTGAAGATGGCATCCCGCGGCGGGAATTTGCCTTGGCCGTGGACCTCCATCGGCCCCGTGCCCTCTGTGTCGTTGCCCCACTGGGCCAGGTCGATGAGATGGGCCCCCCAGTCGGTAATTCGCCCGCCGGAGTAGTCCAGGTTCCAGCGGAAGCTGCCGTGCACGCGCGCGGGCACGTAGGGGACCAGCGGCGCCTGCCCGAGCCACATCTGGTAATTGAAACCCGCGGGCACGGGCTGCTCCTGGCGGTCGCTGAAATTCTCGCCGCGCGTTTCATTGCCTGCGGGCAACGAGACCACAATGTGCTTGAGCCGGCCGATGCGCCCGGCGCGGACGAGTTCGATGAGCCGGATGTAGCTGTCAATGGAACGATTCTCGGATGCGGTCTGAAAGATCCGCTTGTGCTTCTCGACGGCATCACAGAGCACCCGTCCCTCGGCAACCGTCAGAGTCAAGGGCTTTTCGCAGATCACATCCTTGCCGGCCCGGACGGCCATGACCGCCGGAATGACGTGCCAGTGGTCGGGCGTGGCGATGGCCACCGCGTCGATGTCCTTGCGGAGGATCAGCTCGCGGAAGTCTCCGTAGCTGTCGCAAGCCTTATACCCGGTCCGACCCAGCGCCTTCTGATAATGGCCTTCAACCGCCGTCTTTCCCTCCTGCATTCGTGGCTGGTCCACGTCACAGACGGCGATGACCTGCGAATCAGGGTTGCGGAAGATCTGCGGGAGGTTCCACTGGACGCCGTGCGGCCCGCAGCCGATGAGCCCCAGCGTGATCCGGTTGCTCGGCGCCACGGTGCCGGTCAGCCCCAGTGCGCTGGACCGGACGAAATACGGAGCGGCAGTCATGGCCGCGAGGCCCTTCAATGCACGACGGCGAGAAAACCGGTGATCTCGAGGCATGTTGGCATCTCCATGTTCAGTCTGAGCCGGAATAAAAGGGTAACCGGCCTGATGACGGCCGGCAATCAGCCCGGACGGGTCTGCCCTGGTGTCGATGTCTCAGGACTGGACCCCCACAACCGATACGGTGGTGAAGCTCGACGACTCGCCACCCGGTATACTTCCGGGATGGCCGCCATGACGCTCACGCCGGAGCTGCTGCTGTCCGCTTATATCCAGGGGATTTTTCCCATGGACGTATCGGGCACTATCCAGTGGTTTTCGCCCGACCCGCGGGCGATCATTCCCCTGGAAGGATTCGTGGTTAGCCGCAGCCTGCGGCAGGCCTGGCGGCGCGGACAGTTCGAAATCCGGGTGAACAGCGCGTTTGAGGCCGTGATCCGCGCCTGCGCCCAGCGGGAGGAGGAGACCTGGATCTCGGAGGAGATCATCGCAGGCTACACCCGGCTACACGAGCTGGGTTGGGCGCATTCCGTGGAGAGCTGGCGTGAGGGGGAACTGGCCGGCGGACTCTATGGCGTGGCCGTTGGCGGAGCATTTTTCGGCGAGTCTATGTTTCACCGGCAGACGGACGCATCGAAGATCGCCCTGGTGGCGCTCGTCGAGCGGATGCGCGAACGGGGATTCGTGCTGCTGGACATTCAGTTCATGACCGAGCACCTGGCACGGTTCGGCGCGGTCGAAATCCCGCGGAGGGAGTATCTGCGGAGGCTGGAGGCGGCGATCCGGATCGATACACTCTTGGGTCAGTAGTCAGTTGTGGGTGGTGGGTTGTCACTTTTGTGGCTGATACCCCCCCACCCCCCCCTTCTCAAGGGGCACGAAGGCCCGCTCCCTCCTCAACGGGGGCGAAGGTGCGCTCCCTTCTCAAGGGGGGCGAAGGTCCGCTGAGCCCTCAGCACTCAGCCCTCAGCACTCAGCACTCAGCACTCAGCACTAGGTCCTCTTCTATGCGACCACCTCCAGCGCCGCGTGCTGTTCGCGGAGGCGGTCGAGTTGGCGGGCGCCGAGGACGACGTCCATCTCCACGACCGAGTCGACGTAGCGGCGCTCGCGCACCTGGGCCTGGTGCTCGACGGCGTGGATGGCCCGGCCGTCGGCCACCGGCAGGCGGAGCGTCACCGCGCACGGTTCGCCGGTGACGTGCTCACGGACGGACGCCAGCAGTCGATCGAGCCCCACGCCCGACTTGGCCGAGATGGGGATGGCATCGGGCAACTGGTTGCGCAGCACCGTGAGCGCCGCCCGGTCGGTCACCGCGTCGATCTTGTTGAGCAGGACGAGCACCTTGTTCTCGCCGCACCCGATGTCCTCGAGCACGTGCTTGACGGACTGGTACTGCTCCCATGCGGCCGGTGAAGAGGCATCGACCACATGCAGCAGCAAGTCGGCGTGAATGGCCTCCTCCAGCGTGGCCCGGAACGACGCCACCAGATGGTGCGGCAGCCGGCGAATGAAACCGACCGTGTCGCTGAGCAGCGCGTAGGCGCCGCCCTCGAGATTCCAACGGCGGGTTTTAGTATCCAGGGTGGCGAACAAGCGGTTCTCCGCTCGGACGCCTGCGTCCGTCAGCGCGTTCATGAGCGTGCTCTTGCCGGCATTGGTGTAGCCGACCAGCGAAACCTTGAAGTGTTCGTGGCGGGCCTGTACCAGGCGCACCTTGCGGCGGTCGATCTCCTCGATCTGGCGCTTGAGCTGGGTCACCCGGCGATCCACGAGCCGCCGGTCAATCTCGATCTGCCGCTCGCCCGGACCGCGCGTGCCGATTCCCCCCACCGAGCCGGCGCCCTTGCCGCCGCCGGCTCCGGCGATGCGTTCCAGGTGGGTCCACATGCCACGCAGCCGCGGGGCAGTGTACTCAAGCTGGGCGAGTTCCACCTGGAGACGGGCCTCATGCGTGCGCGCCCGGTTGGCAAAGATGTCCAGGATGAGCTCACTGCGGTCGATCACCTTGCACTCGCAGACAGCCTCGATCTCGCGAAGCTGGCCTGGAGAGAGATCGTCGTCGAAGATGATCACGTCCGCGTCGCGGGCTCGCACCTGCTCGGCGAGTTCCTCCACCTTGCCCTTGCCGATGAAGGTGGTCGAATCCACCCGGTCGCGCTTCTGTAGCATCTGGTGAACGACGATGGCCCCGGCCGATTCGGCCAGTGCAGTCAGCTCCTGGAGGGATTCGTAAGCGTCATGCCCGGTCTCCCGAAGATCCACCCCCACGAGGATGGCACGCTCCAGCTCGACCGACAGATCGCTACTCTCTTCTCGATGTGGTTGTCTGGCCAATAGACTTAGCTTCTTCCTCTTTTCGAGTGTGCCTGAGGACAGTTGTCATTCTACCGCGGTTCGCTTTTGATTATCAATTCAGCTCTGGATTGTAGGCGCTGGCAAGGCTTCCGGCTTTCCCTTTTACCCCTGATGGGCGGTGATCAACTCCCTGGCGGACAGCCAAGACGGGCAGCCTCAGAATCGCACCGCACGGCCACCATCGATCGGGATGATCGCTCCACTCACGTAATCCGCCGTGCCAACCAGAAAACGAACCAATTGAGCCACCTCCTCCGGCGAACCGGGCCGGCCCAGAGGAACGCGGGAGACCAGCCGGTCGCGGGTGCTCTGGTCGTAGGACTCGGGGAACACCGCAATGCCGGGCGCCACGCCGTTCACGGTGATCTCCGGGGCCAGCTCAAGCGCCAGCGTCCGCGTCAGGCTCGCCAAAGCGGCCTTGGAAGCCAGGTAGGCAGCATAACCCTGGACGGCCCGCTCGGCCATGACATCGATGAGGTTGACGATGCGGCCTCCCCCGCCTGCCCGCATCAGCGGCGCGGCTGCGCGGGACAGCAATGCGGGAGCGATGGTGTTCAGGGCAAACGTCTGATGCCAGGCGGCGGCGTCCGTCTGTTCCAAGGGCCGACGGTCGAACGAGGAGGCGTTATTCACCAGGATGTGCAGAGCCCCCAGGGCCGCGGCCGTCTCCGAGATCACCCGGGCAGGCACTTCCGAGTCGGCCAGGTCCCCCTGGACGAGCACGGCTCGGCGCGACTTAGCTTCAACGAGAGCGGCGGTCTCCCGGGCCTCGCGGTCGGATCGTCCGTAATGAACGGCCACGTCACAACCGGCCTCAGCAAGTTCCAGGGCAATCGACCGCCCCACCCGCCGGGCGGCACCGGTCACGAGGGCCACTTTTCCGGTCAGATCCACGTCGCACTCCCGGAGGACACCTTCAGTACAGGATTGTACCCGCCCCCTCTGAGAACGGCAGGCTCTGGTCGGCCGCACGGGCCGCCGTGGCACTGCGGCCGTGAGCGGAAGCTGCGCAAGCCAAGTTTCCGTTTCATTATCGGTCTTCGCCAACCTCAGCATTGAGCTGGGTTTATAAGTCCCGGACCCGCCCTCCGCGTTACGGGATATCCCCGAACTCTCCAGTCCGGCTTGGATTAAGATTGATGTGTGGCCGATGATAAGGTAGGATGTCCTGAATGAGCGGGGCAGGAAGAGCCGGGGCGTGGCATTACTGCGGCCACAGGGGCCGAGGCAACGCGCAGGCAAACACCCAGCCAGGCTCTTGAACAAACGTGTGTAGATCCGGAGCTGCAACGCTGTGAAGCGGTGGTCGTCCTCTACTTTCCTGGCCCAACTCGCCCTCTGCGGCTCACTGCTGCTGTTGGCCGGTTGCCCGAGCGCTGGCGACTTCGGTGACAGCGGCGGCACCGCCGTTGCCGGGCTGGTGGTGGAGGCGGGACAGGGCGGCTCCACTGTCTGCACGGTTCCGGAGAACCGCGAGGCCGTTGTGGCCCGGGTCCTGGAGCTGGTGAACCAGGAGCGCACCCGACGTTTTCTGCCCCCGCTGACGCTGAATCCGACGCTCACCCGGGTGGCCGAGAAACACGCCTGCGACATGATCCAGCGCGGCTACTTCGCCCATGTCAGCCCCGCGGCCAAGGGGCCCGGCGAGCGCGCCATAGAGGAAGGCTATGTCTTCCTGGCCATCGGTGAGAACCTTGCGGCAGGTCAAACCTCCCCCGAGCAGGTCATGCAGGAGTGGATGAACTCGAACGAAGGCCACCGCGAAAACATCCTGCAGGCCCAGTGGAAAGAAATCGGCATCGCCGTCCAGTCCGGCGGCGAGTACGGTGTTTACTGGGTGCAGGAATTCGGGCACCCGCCACCCACGCCGTGATCCGCCCCCCGTTTGTTCTTCCCCACTTATACCAGGGTCCTTCGATTGCGATGCAGGCGCGTCCGCTCTTGCGTTTCGCCTCCGCTAGTGATGCGTGCAGCAGTCCCCACACATCGCAGCGACGCTCGGCCACCATCACAGCAGTCGCGGCGGCCTGTAATGCGGATCTGTTTGCCTGCCACGCCCCCACCCCGGCCCTCCCCCGGAGTACCGGGGGAGGGAGAAGCACTACCCGTTGAAGTAGAGGTACGCCGCGCCGATGAGGGCCAGCACGGCGCAGGTGTGGATGACGTCCCAGCGGTTCCAACTGGCGCGGGTCTTCTCCCGCTCGGTGCCGGTGACCGTCGCGTAAGTGAGGCCCTCCAGCTTCTCTTTGGCCGGCGGCGCAGTCACCAGGCTCACGGCGACAATGACCAGAGAGATGAACAGCGCCAACGCGATGCAGAAGTACTGCCAGTACAGGTTGACGAAATAGTGCGGAAAAGTGCCGGGCTCGGGAACAAAGCTCCCACGGTCCACCAGCACCTGGAGCGTGAGGCGGGTCATGCCGATCAGGAAACCGCCCACGAGCCCCACCATGCAGCCCGCTCCGTTGATGCGCGGGAAGAACACACCCAGGAAGAAGACGGCAAAAATGGGCGGAGCGATGTAAGCCTGAACAATTTGGAGGTAGTCGTACAGCCGGGAAGACATGTGGGCCATGACCGGTATCCACGCCAGGCCAAAGAGGACCATGATGCCGGTGGCCAGGCGTCCGACCCAGACCAGGTGAGCATCGGACGAGTGCGGTCGAATCTTCTGGTAGATGTCCATGGTGAAGAGCGTGGAGGACGAGTTGAACACGGCCGCCAGCGAACTCATCAACGCCGCGAGCAGTCCGGCAACCACCAGCCCGCGGATCCCCACCGGCAGAATGCTCTTGACCAGAATCGGGTAGGACTGGTTCGAATCCGTCAGCACCGTGCCGCTGCTGTCTCCGAGCTGACCGGTCTTGGCCAGGGCAAAGGCGATCATGCCGGGCACAATGAAGATGAACAGCGGCAGCAGCTTCATGTACGCCGCACAGATGGTCCCGCGTCGTGCATTGCGTTCGTCGTACGCCGCCAGCGTTCGTTGCACGATGTACTGATCCGTGCACCAGTACCACAACCCGACGATCGGCGCCCCCACCAGCATGCCGAGCCAGGGATAATGCGGGTTGGACCACCACGGGTGCTCCGGGTGCGTGAGAGGCTTCCAGAGGTTGAAGTACTCGGAGCCGCAGATCTCGTACAGCCGGCCCCACCCCCCTACCCGGTCGAGGCCCACGATGAGGATGACCGCAGAGCCGAACAGGAAGACGAGCGTTTGCACGGTCTCGGTGTAGACCACCGCCCGCAGTCCGCCCAGGACCACGTAAACACCCGTGGCAATCACGACCCCCACCGCGCCCAGCCAGAAGTTGTCCAGCCCCTCGATCAGGTTTTCCGGAAAGAGCGCCTTGAAGACGATGCCGCCTGCGGCCAGGCCGACGGCGATCTTGGTGAACACGTAGGCGATGAGGCTGACCACCGAGAGGAACCAGCGCGCCGCCGGCGTATACCGGCGCTCGAGAAACTCGGGCATGGTGAAAACGGCACTGCGGAGATAAAACGGCACCATGACCCAACCCAGCACCAGCAGACACCACGCATGCAACTCGTAGTGGCCCATGGTGACGCCGCTGCTGGCTCCCGCGCCGGCCAGCCCCACCAGGTGCTCCGAGCCGATATTGGACGCGAACAGCGACGCCCCGACCACGAACCAGCCCACGTGCCGCCCGGCGAGGAAGTAATCACTGGCGGAATTCTGCCGCTGCCGGATGCTCCACCAGGCAACCGCCAGCAGGACACCGAAGTAGAGCACGATGACGATCCAGTCCAGCACAGCCATGGGCGACGACTCCTTGCTCGCTCAAGAGACCTGTTCCGCGATCAAAGCACGAAGTATTAAGCGGTGATGAAGCTTCCTGCAAGCGGCCGCGCCGCGTGGGACTCGAGGCGAAGGCGTGGTACAATGCCGGCCAGTTGCTCACTCCGGGCCGGAGTGACCTCACGTCGACAGGTCCTTTTGGGAGCCGCCGGTATGCACGCCGAGGGCAAAGCGGATCGTTCGCCTGCATCGCAGCCCCCCCAGCCCTCGCGCCACGCGCCAGCCAGACGCCGGAACGGGCTTCGCAGCGCCCGCAAGGGGCTCTGGTTGTTCGCGGTCTACGTCGCGCTGTACGCGGGTTTTATCGCACTGAGCACCTTTCGGCACGACCTGATGGCGCGCGAAGCCCTCGGCGGTGTCAACGTGGCCATTCTCTACGGCGCGGGATTGATCGTGGCGGCGCTCATGCTGTCGCTGATGCACGTCGCGCTGCGAAGGGACGATGAGGCAGAGCAGCGAAGGGAGGGGCCGTGATTTACGAAACTTCAGTCGCTGCGGTGGCCGTGTTCCTGCTGTTCGTGGGTGTCGTTCTGGGCCTGAGCTTCTACCTGGGCGCCAGGGCCCGATCCGCCCAGGGCTATTACGCGGCACATGGGGAGATTCACTGGCTGGTCAACGGAATCGCCTTTGCGGGGGATTACCTCTCGGCGGCTTCATTCCTGGGCATCTGCGGCCTGATCGCCTTCTACGGCTATGACGGATTTCTGTACTCGATCGGCTATCTGGCCGGGTGGGTGGTGGCCTTATTCGTCGTGGCCGAACCGCTCAAACGCATGGGCCGATTCACCTTCGCGGATGCGCTGGACAGCCGTTTCAACTCGCGCGGCATCAAGCTGGCGGCGGCGGTGAGCACGCTGGTGGTCAGCGTCTTCTACCTCATCCCGCAGATGGTGGGGGCCGGGGCGCTGGTCCGGCCACTGCTGGGCCTGCCGCACTATGCGGGTGTGTTCACGGTAGGCGTGGTGGTCGTCCTCATCGTGGTGACGGCCGGCATGGTCTCGACCACCTACGTGCAGTTCATCAAGGGCTCGATGCTGGTGGTCTTCTGCACCGTGCTGACCGTCATGATCCTCAACCGCGGATTGACCACGGACCCGAGCCCCACGGGCGGCCCTCACTTCGAAGCGCGGACGATCACGCGGGCGGAACTGCTGGCGCAGCCGGGAGTCACCGAACTGCCGGCCGAGGGGGGCTGGCGCGGCGAGCAGTACGTGCGCGTTCGCAAGCCGGACGGGCAAATCTCCATCTGGCGGCGCACAGCCGCAGGCGCCCAGACGTTTTCGGAAACGCAGACCATCACGGTCTTTCCCGACGGGCGGCGGCGGGTCAACGGACGACCGCAGGGCCGCGGCGAAGGTGAGGGCGACGTGCACCCGGTCGGCCACATCGCGGAGCTGCCTGGCGGCCAGACCCATACCGGCCCGCTGGGACCGATCGAGTTCTTCCGAACGCTGCAGGACAGTACGATCGTGCTCTGGGCCTCGGAGAAAGTGGCCGTCGCGGACGGGGCGGTCACCACCGTCTACTATCCGCGGCCGACGCCGGGACGCGAGGTGCTGGTTCCCGGCGGCAGCCCCACGCTGCGCGGGATCGGCGGCGGCCGATGGCGCGACCGGCTCGATTTCATCTCCCTGATGCTGGCTCTGTTCTGCGGCACGGCGTCGCTGCCGCACATTCTCATCCGCTATTACACGGTGAAGGACCAGGCTGCGGCGCGAAAGAGCACGGTCGTTGGAATAGCCAGTATTGGCTTCTTTTACATTCTCACGCTCTACCTCGGCCTGGGAGCCATGACCAGCGGCGCCATGGACGTCACCGACAGCAACATGGCCGCGCCCCTGCTGGCCCGCAGCTTCAATAAGTGGCTGTTTGCAGTGATCTCCGCCATCGCGTTCACCACTGTGCTGGGGACGGTCAGCGGCCTGATCATGGCCGCCAGCGGGGCCGTCGCCCACGACCTGATCAGCAACTTCCTGGGCGTGCGGCTCGATGACCGCGGCAAGGTCCGGACCGGCAAGCTCGCTGCGGTCGTGGTCGGCGTGCTGGCCATGGCGTTGGGTGTCCTTTTCCAGAGGATGAACGTCAGCTTTTTGGTGGGCTGGGCTTTCAACATTGCGGCATCGGCGAATCTGCCGGCGCTGGTGATGCTGCTGTTCTGGAAGGGTACGACCAAACAAGGCATTACCGCGGCCATCCTGGTCGGCATGCTTTCGTCGCTGGCCTGGATCCTGCTCAGCGGGCAGGCTTACCGGGATGTATACGGGCTCAACCCCGAGGACGCCCCCGCCCCGTTCAGCCAGCCGGGGCTGGTGACGATCCCGCTGGGCTTTGTCGTGCTGTGGGGGGTATCCGTGCTGACCCGGCCGCTGACCGTTCGACAGCGAGAATCCGAAATCCAGCCGGCAATGGAAGGCTGATCGGTGAGAAAACGTTGCAGCCTGGTTGTACCTGGCCGGCCCACTTGGTAGCATAATGTCGTTCGGGTCATATTGCGGCGTAAGGGTAAAAATCAGCATGCGGGGGAACGACGCGCAGACAGGTCCGCCTGGGCGTCAGGAGGTCATACAGATGCCATACAGAATCCAGAACCTTGGCATGACCGCGGCCATCCTGCTGGCCATAGGCGCCGGGGCATCGGCACAGCCGTTCGATCTCTCCTGGAACACCATCGATGGCGGTGGATTCATGTTCAGTACGGGCGGTGGCTACGAGCTCGGTGGTACCATCGGTCAGCCCGACGCGGGCGGACCGATGACCGGCGGCGGCTACGAGTTGATCGGAGGGTTCTGGGCGGGTGCCCTTGTAGTGCCGCCAGCGGGACCTTCACTGGTTTCGGCGGTCTCGCGGCGGACACACGGCGCGGTGGGTGATTTTGACATCCCGCTGCCGCTGGAGCCGGCCTCGGCGGGTATCGAGTGCCGCCTGAACGGACCCCTGCAGATCGTCCTGACGTTCAGCGACAACATCAAGGCCGCCGACAACGCACCCGACGGTACCGAGGTGAGCGTTGCTCCCGCGACGCTCGTGTCCGTGGGGATCTCGGGCAATGAGATGACCATTAATCTCAACAATGCACCCAATGGCTCGTGCCTGGCGGTCGTGCTGAGCGGCATCACCAGCCTCAGCGGCGTGCCGCTCTCGGGTGACAGCGATGTGCACGTCCGCTGCCTCGCAGGTGACGCCAACGGCGATGGACAGGTGGCCAGCGGCGACATCACGCAGGTCAAGGCGGTGAGCGGCCAGCTCACCTCGGCGAGCAACTTCCGTCGTGATGCCAATGCCGACGGCATCGTGGCCAGCGGGGATATCACTATCGTGAAAGCCCGATCGGGAAATGCCGTGAACCCCTGCCCGTGATTCAGATTCACTGCAAGGTTACTTCTACGGTCATCTGCTCGCCATTCCGTAGCACGGTGACCGCCACCTGATCGCCCAACTGGTGACGATCCAGGGCGTCGAGCAATTCGTTCGTGGAGCCGACGCGCTGTTCCCCGATCTTCAGGATGATATCACCCAGGGCGATCTCGCCCTGCTCGGTGCTGCGGGTGCCGCGTAACCCCGCGCGGTCGGCGCCCGAGCCTTCCTCGACACCGCGAATCAACACCCCCTCGATTCCCAGGCGACGTGCGATCGAATCGTGTGCCGGGATCACGCCCAACCGCGGCCGAATGACCCGGCCGTGCTCGATCAACTCGGGCACGGACCGCGCCACCGTGTCCACCGGTATCGCAAATCCAATACCCGCATAAGCCCCGGTCTCGCTGTAGATGGCCGTGTTGACCCCGATGAGCCGGCCGGCACTATCCAGCAACGGCCCACCAGAATTGCCAGGATTAATGGCGGCATCGGTCTGGATGACTTCCTCGATTCGCCGGCCGGTCAGCGAACGAATCGTGCGGCCCAGCGCGCTGACCACGCCGGTGGTCAGGGTCTGATCCAGTCCGAAGGGATTACCGATAGCGAAGGTTCGCTGTCCGACGCGCAAGTCGTTTGATGTGCCGATGGGGATCGGGCGCAGCCCCCGCGACGGTGCGCCGATCCGCAGCACCGCCAGGTCCCGGTCAGGATCCTCCCCTACCTTCTGGGCCCGCCAGGTAGTCTGATCCGAGAGCATGACGCGAATGCCGCCCGCACCTTGGACAACATGGAAGTTGGTCACCACGTGTCCGGCATTGTCCCATATGAATCCAGAGCCTGTCCCGCGAGGAATTTCGGTCACGCTGAGTCCGAACAGGCTCGGTTGCAGCGCCACGCTGGTGATGTACACGACGGAAGGCGCGGCATTCTCGAACAGTTCGATAGTGCCTTTCTCCTCGTCGGCCAACTCGCCGCGGGCGGTTACCACGCGTGGTTCCGGAGTCCGGGTGAAGCAGCCGTCGATGTACTGCGAACCCAGCCACACGCCGATCAGGCCGAGCAGGATGGCCACAAAGATCGTCGTGCCGGTGTTAGCGCGGGTGGAATGCCGAGCCGGAGGTGTTTCCATGAAAGCTTCTCGAATCTACGAAGTCGAATGATCACTGCCCAGCGCGGTGTGTCGCGGTGCAGACAGATCATCTTAGGCCCGTGCGCGATGGTCCGCGGTTTCGTGGCGGCTGGCCTTCAGGCCGGCCCTTGTACGGGCAGACCACCGCCCCGAGCTCGGTCGCTGCCAACCAGGGAGGGTCATTGGACCGTGCGGGCGGACCGACCGCCCCGACAGAACGTGGATCAGAGCGAACATTAATGCCGGCCGGAAATTTGCAGCGCGCCAACTATCCCCTCGGCGCGAAATATTTGTTGACGCTCTCGATCGGCTCCTTTAACATTTTGAAAGCGGGTGCAGGTCGCGTCTGGGCTCGCGATCGGGGAGGTTATGTTCTGAAGAAAACGGCGAGGGCAGACTCGTGCCTACTTTGCAGCAAGCTGAGCAACTACAAGAGTTTATGGAAGAGATGTTCGAGCTCTCCAAGGAGCTCTGGGCGGCTCAGAGCCGGCTGAGGGGCCGTGCGCAAGCAGAATTGACGGAAACAGAGTTCCTGGCTTTGGATATTCTTAACAAAGCCGAACACACCTTGAACGTCGGGGACATCCAACGCCAGGTCGGCGTGCTGCCGGCGCAGATGTCTCGGATCATCCGGTCTCTGGAGACGAAAGGTGACCAGCCGTTGATCTCCTGCCGGATCAACCCTGAGGACAAACGAAAGGTGGATGTAGAAATCACGACGGCCGGGCGACAGGCACACCGCTCCTATCGCCAAATGAAGTTGGGCAGCATCGAACGACTACTGCTGACTTTGAGTGAAGATGACCGGCAGGAATTCATGCGGATCCTCCGTTTGATTCGCACCGCGATGTCTAAACCCCAGAAATAGCTGCATTTACGAGCAGCTCGGGTTTGGCCAGCGAATTTTACTTGTCGTTCGCAAACTTTTGTCGAAGGTGGATTGTCTATCCGGTAGAACGGAAGCAGGACCGGCAAGGGACCGGCAAACGAGGGATCCAGGCCGGCGAGTCAGCCCCCTGCGGGTCCGCTGGTGAAGCAAGGAGTCAAGCCATGAATGCCAAGCGAGCGTCGATCGTGCTGGGTGGTATGCTGGTCGCAGGACTCGTCGTCGGCGCGACGGCCAGCCCGGCTGAGGCACAATGCTATCCGGCTTACGGCTACTACTATGCCCCACCGGTATACGCGGCTCCCGCTCCGGTGTACGTGCCCCCGCCGGTGGTGTATGCGCCTCCGCCGGTGTACTACCCACACTACCGGGCGTACTCGTACCGGTCGTACTATCCCAGGTACTATCATCCGCGGCGGTCCTTTGGATTCGGATTCTCATACTTCCGACGCTGAAGGCTGGATCGCGGGAGACAGACTTACGTAGGCGGTGGAGTCTACGCGGCACCAGGCCGGGCGCGGCGCCCGGCTTGGTTTATTTTTTACCGCTGGCCAGTCCGATCGACGTGTCCAATCTCGTCGGATGGCGATAGAGTCCCTACAAATACGTTGATTCAGCAGCCCGAAAAGGTATGCAGACTTGCAGGTGATGATGCGGCGCACTGAAGGCGTGGTGGCAGTGATTGAAGAGGCCGGCCGGCTGCTGGCCATCCGTCGCGCCGAAGGCATCCTGGCCGCTGGTTGCTGGTGCTTCCCAGGCGGGGCCATTGAGCCGGGGGAATCCATCCAGGACGCCTTGATCCGCGAGGTTCGGGAGGAAGTGGGCTTGGCCGTTGTGCCGCAGCAGGAGCTTTGGCAATGGACTCGCCCGGATGGTGCCCTGCACTTGTACTGGTGGTTGGCACGCCTCGGCGATGGCCCGCACGAGCTCTGCCTGGCGGCAGCGGAAGTGGCCGAGGCCCGCTGGCTGACTCCTGTCGAATTCTCGGGATTGCAGCCCCTGCTGGAGAGCAACCGCGCATTTCTGCGGCACCGATACGTCGCCGGTACACCAGCGGCCACAAGACCCTGAGCCAGCGGCTCAAGCCTGAGGCCATATACCCCCTCTGACCCCAAACGGTTGGGCTGACGGTTGGGGGGATTTACCTGATACAGCGTGATATGAATTCTCCCGCCCCGGTTTAACGCTTTAGCAGTTGCCTTCGACTCCGATATCTGTAATAATGAGGGGAGAGTGAGCGGAGCGTTGCTTTGCAGCTAGTTTAACTCGTCGGCGTGGCAGCGGCGGGCACACCCGAAGCGGTACGCCCTTGATCTCACCCGTGGTGGCCGCCCCTGCGGCGGCCTTGAGAGATTTCCTATGCTGAAGCCCCCCCTTGCGGTCTCCCCAACCTGTTTCCTCAGCAGTGTGTGTTTTCTGGCTTTGCGGGGCTCTTTCGCACTGCTGTTGGCCATACCGGTGTCTGGGTGCGGGAAAGAAGATCTTCAGCAGCGATCGGAAACTGACCTCGTCAGCCGACTGGTGGCGGCTGAACCCGAGAAACAGCCCGAAATCAGCATCGCCCTGGCAGCCAAGGGTGACAGCGCAATCCCGCGCATCCTTGAGGCGTTCGAGCAGACCGCGGACAAACCGGATACCCAAGTCTCACTCGCGGGGGCGGTGTACCGCATGAAGCCTTCGGAAGCACGGGCTACCGCGCTACAGAAGATGCATACGGAGGTCAAGGATCCTAACGCAAAGGAAATCATTGGCCGGTTTGCCTCCGATCCTCGCCGCTAGTACGAAGGCGAACTCGGCCTGCGACTGACGCTGTTTAGGCGTCCGGTGGAACTCACAGACTCAGGTGCATAATGCGACAACAGAAACGACCGGCATTCACGTTGATTGAAG
Source organism: Phycisphaerae bacterium (assembly GCA_045863575.1). GTDB lineage: Bacteria > Planctomycetota > Phycisphaerae > UBA1845 > PWPN01 > JAAXZI01. The sequence goes on along the minus strand of BTUC01000060.1, from coordinate 1,906 downwards.
TGCTCGTGGTGGTAGCAATCATAGCGTTACTCGTTGCCATTCTGCTGCCCTCCCTCTCGCGGGCACGAGCGCAGGCGAGAATGATTCATTGCCAGACCAGCATGCGGCAGATAGCCACGGGGGCAGTCACCTACTCCGTAGAAAGCAAAGGCAGGCTTCCCGGCATGCGGGGTGACACAGGCGCAGACTGGTTGGGCGGCAGCAATGCCGGTGGCAGGAAACCCGAAGATGGCACTCTTTGGAAGTATATGGGTAAGGACAAGTGGGTATATGTCTGCCCCGACGATAAACGAGAAGGCTTGGCTCCGGGAACGTGGTATTACAGCTTCACCGGCAATCTCCTGCTGGCAGGTGCGAAAGTGGAGATGTTGTCGGGCGCGCACGTGCCGGTGAAGACCTTCGGCGGAACCAACCACAAGACTTTAGTGGGCGGTATGAAAGCGCTGGATGGCGTTCCGCTTTTCCTCGAAGAGGACGTAAACTACTGGCTGACCAGTTCTGATGACAGCGGCTGGTGCAATGATGATTGCGTAAGCGACCGCCACCTGAAAATGGGCGCCGACAGAGGTTGGGGCGATATCGTCTACGCGGACACACATGTGAGTCGAATTCAGCTTCCCCCGAAGAAGTATGACTCCATGCCGACGAACAAGTACTTCGCGGCCGTGGATATGTGCATCCGCGTCAGTGGTCGCAAATGGGTCAGCGGACGAAGCTGGGATGCCCGTGGCGGGATGTACGGCTATCTCGACGGCGCCGCCTCCGCAGCGGAGGAGGGGGTAACCCATTAAGAGCCCTGTCCCGTTAAGTTAGGAACCAGACGGCCGCTGGGCGCGCGTCAGCGCTCGACGCTTCAAGCTTCCGTCACGACGTGCCGTCCCGTTCTTCCGCGCGCATGGCCTTCTGTACTTTGCGCCAGTAGCTGAGCGTCTGGGGTTTGCGGTGGCCGCGGAGGCCTCCGTTGTGCACGCGGGCGAGCGTCTTGAGGTCACCGCGGGCCAAAGACTTCGGGCAGTAGCGCTTCCAGTAGGCCAGCATGACCCGCTCGGCGTATTTCGGGTCGCGCACCTGCCGGTACTTGCCGGGCACACCGGAATCCTTCCAATAGGCCCACTGGATCTGGTACGGCCCGATGCTGCGGCCGCCATCGCCGACGGCGCTTGAGTCGCCTCCAGATTCCACCTGCTGGATGGCTCTGAACAGGTCACGAATGGACTGGCCCCACGCAGGCGCAGCGCAGAGCATCAGCGCAGCAACGATCGCAAATCGCATGGTTCTCCCTCACCATTGCGCTACCAGGGTGAGCATCGATTCCGCGGGAAAGGTCGGCCCTCGCTTCGCCTGGCACCGCGCGCCGCGCTGCGCCCGTGCCGCCGAAGCCTCGACACCCACCCGCAATCCCAACGCCCCGTTGCGGGGCTTCCAGGGGATTCTATGCCCGCTGCTGCTGAGTCAAGCGCGACCATGCACCAGACGGCGAGATTCGTGTGCTGCTGATGCCGGCCGACCGGCGCGACAACCCACAGCGATGCGGCGGGCCGCAGTGCGTCCTTTCACTGGCGGGACCGGATTATCAGCATTGATATCCGGCGTCGGAGCCCTTGTCCTTGTAGCCCAGGGACGATCGTCGCCGCTTTTCCTGCACCCCCGCGACGGCCGGGCACCGAGCCTCACAATTCTAAAAAATTCTGTTCAGGCAGCCGTTTTGTCCGCCCCACCCGGTCACCGGAACCGAGCCGTTCGGGCCTACGCCCAGCCGTGAAAATCAGCTCATATCGATGGCAAAACGAGCAAGCGCGCGGACGAAGCACGCAGTGGTCGCCCGATCGCGACCCACTTTCGACACGCCCCTGGCGGGGTATTGAACCCACCAAAGGCACACCCGACCCGGCCGCCGTCCGCTGGG
>BTUC01000059.1:10350-23023 GCA_045863575.1 Phycisphaerae bacterium | reverse complement strand
ATCGCAAGCCCCATCCATCCTTTCCTGATTCCCATGAAGGCCTCCGGCACCATGCTTCGCAGATCATAGCACTGAAAACTGAAAACTGAGCACTGACAACCCCCCCTGACAGTGAGGATCTCCGCGGTTAGAATGGGCGGGATGTGCGGAGGTGTTTTCAATTAGCTGTCCGTAGGAGGATGCACACGTGAGTATTTCCCGACGTCGGTTCCTGGAGGACACGCTGCTGGCCGCGACCGCGGCGGCATTTCCCAAGGGTGTGGCCATGGCGGCCGAAGCGGCCGGCGGCGGCCGCAAGGTGGGCCCCAACGACATGATCCGCGTGGCCGTCATCGGCTTCAACGGCCAGGGCCACGGCCATATCAGCGAGTACGCGAGCAGAAAAGACGCCACCATCGCCATGCTCTGCGATGTGGACAAGGCGGTGTGGCCCAAGGGTCTCGATACCATCAAGAAGAATGGCAAATCGGCCCCTCCGTGCGTCCAGGATCTGCGGCGCGTGATGGATGACAAGTCCATTGACGCCGTTTCGATTGCCACCCCTAATCACTGGCACGCACTGGCTGCGATCTGGGCCATGCAGTCCGGCAAGCACGTCTACGTCGAGAAACCGGTGAGCCATAACGTCAGCGAAGGCCGGCGGATGGTCGAGTACGCCCGCAAGCTGGGCAAGATCTGCCAGACCGGCACGCAGTGCCGCTCCATGAAGGGCAGCATCGACGCCATCAAGTACGTGCATGAGGGCAAGATCGGCAAGGTAACGGTGGCCCGCGGGATGTGCTACAAGAACCGGCCGAGCATCGGCCTGTGCGGCGGTCCGCAGAAGCCGCCGGAGGGCATGGATTACAACCTGTGGACGGGGCCGGCACCGCTCAAGCCGCCGCACCGCAATACCGACCGTGGCACGGTCCACTATCACTGGCACTGGATCTGGGATTACGGCAACGGCGACCTCGGCAACCAGGGCATCCACCAGATGGACGTCGCCCGCTGGGCTTTGGGTAAGGACCGCCTGCCGGACAGCGTGCTGGGGCTGGGTGGACGCTTCGGTTACAAGGACGACGGCGAGACGCCCAACACGCACATCATGTTCTGCGATTACGGCGGCAGCCAGCTCATCTTCGAGACGCGCGGTCTGCCCAAGGATAACCGCTACCGCGATGCCGGCGTGGGCAACGTCTTCCACGGGACCGAAGGATACGTGGTCATGACGGCCTACACGCGCGGCGCGGCTTTCGACCTCGATGGCAAGATGATCGAGAAGTTCGACGGCGGCGGCGATCATTTCGGCAACTTCCTGAACGCGATCCGCAGCGGCAAGCACACGGATTTGCACGCCGACGTGCTTGAGGGGCACCTGTCCAGTGCGCTGTGCCATCTGGGCAACATTTCTTACCTGGTAGGCGAGGAAGTGCCCTTCAGCCGCCAGTCAAAGGCTTTCGGTGACAATAAGGAGGCCTACGAGACGTTCGCCCGCATGCAGGACCACCTGAAGGCCAACGATGTGCCGCTGGAGAGTACGAAGTACCGTCTGGGCAAGAAGCTGCTTATTGACCCGAAGACGGAAACCTTCACCAATGATGACAAGGCCAACGCGTTGCTGACGCGTGAGTACCGCGATCCGTTCGTGGTGCCGGCCAAGGTGGTGTGAGGCAGCTTCCCCGCGCGGCGGAAGACCGGTCTCTGATCTGATTTGATGGCGGCGAGGGCGGCCGAATGCAGCCCTCGCCGCTATTGCGTTCTCAGGACAATCATGGGCGGGTGCTTGACAGTATCTCTGAATATGTTAACCTGGATATCACGCGGACGCGGACGTCCCACCTCCGAGCTTCAAAAGTCGAGGAGAAGCATCATGTCCAAGACGTCACAGTTGGCGGTCATGGCGGCGGTCGTACTGGCTGGTGCCACTGGGGCCTTCGCCGCGGTGGGCTTGAGTCTGACCCAGTCGGGCGGAGCGGACTGGCCGCTTGCGCAGGGGGAGCAGATCACGCTTGACCTGAACCTGGTCATTACCGGTGATGAAGCGGTGGCCGGGTACTCGTTCTTTCCAGGCACGAGCATGTCAGGGTCTCTCCATTTCGTCAGTCGCGCCAATCTCAGCCAGGTGCTTACTGAAAACAACTGGGACCCTCCTTTTGATCCTCCCATTGACCGCGTGCTGGATCCGTGGCTGGATTATGATCTGGGGGCCAGGAGTCTAGGGCTTCCCGGACTCGACGCGCTGTTTGCGCCCGGCGAGATGCCGACTCAGCGGATCACGTTCTTGGCGCTTCAGGATCTTCCCGCCGATACCCAAATACTCCTGGGCAACGCTTCGTGGATCGGGCCCGACGGCATGGCTGTGCGTAGCTTTGACTGGCTTGAGCCTTTCGGAGTACCAGAGCCTGGGGTGGGGCTGTTGCTGGCGGCAGGGGTGGCTATCCTGCTTGGAAAACGACGCGCTGGGTAGACAAGCCGCGCTACGGTTGGCACCGGCGTCCCGCCCCGCAGGGGCGCAAGTGAATAGCCGAGGGCGTGAACGCTCGGATATGTGGTTGGACAAAGTGAGGAGGAGCCCTGAAGGGGCGACAGTTGTGTCGTGTGAATCGTCCCATCTGCCGCCCCTTCGGGGCTCGGAGCCGCCGGGTGGTGCACGCGGACCGGGGGCTGACGCCCCCCGGCTATTGACTCTCGCCCCTGCGGGGCGGGGGTAAGGACGCCCGCTTTTGGGGCGGACCTTCATGCTGGCGGTGCAGATACCGGCTGGGGTGGACGCTAGCTCCCGCACGGCATTTCCGGAGTGAGAGGCGATCACAGAGCGGTGAATTGGCAGAGAAAAAGCGGAGCGGAAAAGCCAAGAGCGTGGTGCGGCTTGACCGGTCGAGTTCGCTCGCCAGATCAAGGAGAACTCACATGTTCAAGGCTTGGCAGCGGTTCGTCGCGATAGCGGTTGCGTTCGCGTGTGGCCCGGGGGCATTCGGGGCGGTCAGCCTGACGTTGACGGATGCAGACGCGCCGCCGACGTCCAATCTGCGCGCTGGCGACATCCTTCGCCTCCATCTGAACCTGGGCAATAGCAGTTGCCAAGAGGTGTTCGGCTACACGTTTTTCCTGGGCACGGATCAGCCGGGTGCCTTCCGCATTACGGGCCGTACGAATAACAGTGCGCTCATTCTTGATCTCACCACTTCCGATGCCATTGTCACACACCCTGACTTCAACCTGCTGAATCCGCTCAACGGAAAGGACCTCGGCGCGACCGCGTACTTCCATGGGGTCGAGCCGCCTTTTCCGGTTTGTGGTGAGCCCGCCATTCAGACGATTACATTCACCGCGCAGCGGAACGTCGGCGCGTTCCAGATCTTTATTGCTAACGCGTCGTGGAACGATCGCTCGGGAGAGCACGCAGTATCCGTTTGATTTTCTTAGCGACTACGCGTGGCCGGAGCCGTGTACCGGATTGCTGCTGGCAGCGGGTATGACCCTCTCGGTCGGGCGGCGGAGTCGCCGACGAGTTGAATGACTGACTGTTTGCACGCAAGCTCACCACAGCGCACCACCATTCGGATTAAGCGTTCTTCAGCATGTCCGGTGCCATGAGGCTCTTTCTAATCGGTTTGCTTTACTGTCGTGCAGCTCATGCTCCTTCTTGGCGGTGATGTCGCATCTTGAACGTTGCCGGGTCGCCCGCGCGCCATCCACGGCTGTCCAACGTGGCGGCCATGCCCGATTGCGAGTATCATACGTCGGGATTCGGCCTGAGCGATCAACACCATTAGCCGGGTGCTTACAGGCACTTACCGGAGTTGAGCATGCCGTTATTGAAGGCACCTCTTGGTTTGAGGCGTCATTTACCGTTGTTGGAGCCGCATCGCACGGCAGCGCATGATGATGAACAGCCGTTGCGGCTGGAATTGCTGAGCGTTGAACAGCTTAAGCAGCACGCCAAGGCTTTGGCCGGCTGGCACGAAGTCGACGAGCGGAAAGGCCGCGACCGGCTGTTGCCGCGTCTGGCCGAGAATGAGGCCGTTCTTCTGAATGCCTACGGGCTGGTCAGCGCGGCCGCGAAGAAGGGGCTGCACATCGCCCCGGCGGCCGAGTGGCTGCTGGACAATTTTTATCTCATCGAGGAGCAGGTGCGGACGGCTCGCCGTCACCTGCCCAAAGGCTACAGCCGGGAGTTGCCGCGGCTGGTGAATGGCACGCGGGCGGGGTTTCCGCGCGTCTACGACCTGGCGCTGGAGCTCATTTCGCATCTGGACGGCCGCATCGACGCGGAGAGCCTGAGCAGCTTCGTGGCCTCCTACCAGACCATCGCCACGCTCAAGATCGGCGAGTTGTGGGCCGTGCCGATCATGCTGCGACTGGCCTTGGTTGAGAACCTGAGGCGGGTGGCGGCCCGGGTGGCGGCCGGGCGTCAGGCGCGGGATCTCGCCAACGTTTGGGCAGAACGCATGCTGGAAGTGGCGGAGAAGGAGCCCGGCAACCTCGTGCTGGTCCTGGCCGACATGGTCCGCGACCGGCCGCTGTTGTCCAGCGCGTTCGTGGCCGAGTTCGCCCGGCGACTCCAGGGGCAGCACCCGGCACTGGCTCTGCCGGTGAGCTGGCTGGAGCAGCGGCTGGCCGAGCAGGGTCAGACCATCGAGAACCTGGTGGCCCAGGAGGGCCAGGCCCAGGCGGCCGACCAGGTGTCCATCGGCAACAGCATCGGGAGCCTGCGCTTCCTGTCGGCCATGGACTGGCGCGAGTTCGTGGAGACCATGAGCGCGGTGGAGTACGCGCTGCGCGGCGACCCGGCGGACGTGTACTCGGATATGGATTTCGCCACCCGCGACGAGTACCGCCACGTTGTTGAGAAGATCGCCAGGCGCAGCCCCCTCTCCGAGGAGGAGGTCGCTCGCGCCGCCATCGAACTGGCCCGGGCGCAGCTCGGGCGCAACGGGGAAGACGAACGGACGGCGCATGTCGGCTATTACCTCCTGGACAAGGGGCGGCGTCGGCTCGAGCGGACGGTGCGCATGCGCACCACGCCGGGCCTGCTGCTGAGGCGCTTCACGCGGCGCCAGCCGATGCTGCTTTACGGTGGCAGTATCCTGGCGGTCACGGTGATCGTGACGGCGGTGGTGCTGTGGGGGGCGGCCGCGCAAGGCCTGGGGGCTGGCGCGCTGGCATGGCTGGCGATTCCACTCGCGATCGCGGCCAGTCAGCTCGGCGTCTCGCTGGCCAACTGGCTGGCCACGCTGACCGTGCGGCCGGTCACGCTGCCCCGGTTGGACTTCGCGGAGAGGATTCCGCCCGACTGCAAGACGGTCGTGGTGGTCCCCACGATGCTGACGGGGTCGGAAGGGGTCGTGGATTTGCTCGAGGGGCTGGAGGTGCGCTTCCTTGCCAACCGTGATCCCAACCTGTCCTTCGCGTTGCTGACGGATTTCCGCGATGCGCCGCAGGAGCACATGCCCGGCGACGACGAACTGCTGCGCGTGGCCCAAGAAGGCATCGAGGCGCTCAACATTCGGTACGCTTCCGGACGTACGGACTTATTCTTCCTGTTTCATCGGCCCCGGCGCTGGAATGAGCAGGAAGGCGTCTGGATGGGCTGGGAGCGCAAGCGCGGGAAGCTCTCTGAGTTCAATGCCTTCCTGCGCGGCGGGGCCGTAGACCGGTTCAACCCAGTGGTGGGGCGTGCTTCCGCGTTGCGGGGCGTGAAATTCGTCATCACGCTGGATACCGACACTCAGCTTCCGCGAGATGCCGCCAAAATGCTGGTGGGCACCATGGCCCATCCGTTGAATCGACCCCGCTTCGATGAGCGGCGTGGCCGTGTGGTGGACGGCTACTGCATCCTCCAGCCGCGTGTGGGAGTGAGCCTGCTGAGCGCCGGCCGCTCCTGGTTTGCGCGCCTGTTCGCAGGTGACGCGGGCATCGATCCGTACACGCGGGCGGTTTCGGACGTGTACCAGGACGTGTTCGCCGAGGGTTCGTTCATCGGCAAGGGCATTTACGACGTGGATGCCTTTGAGAAGACATGCGGCCAGCGGTTCCCCGAGAATCGTATCCTCAGTCATGATCTCCTGGAGGGGGCCCACGCGCGGGCGGGGCTGATCAGCGATGTGCTGTTGTTCGAAGAGTTCCCGTCCCGCTATATGGCCGACGTGAGCCGCCAGCACCGCTGGATCCGAGGGGACTGGCAGATCATGCCGTGGATCCTGCCACGAGTTCCCGGGGCGGATGAGCGCCGGGTGAGCAACTGCATATCAACGCTGTCCAAGTGGAAGATCTTCGATAACCTGCGGCGGAGCCTGGTCCCGGTTTCGCTGGCACTGCTCTTGGTTTCGGGCTGGTTTCTGCCCGGCACGGCACTGCTATTGACCTGCGCGGCGGTCGGGGTGATCGCCTTGCCCGTGTTGCTGCGGATACTCGCGGAGCTGGTGCAGCGTCCTGAGGAGCTTCCGTTTATCGTGCATTTCCGTGAATCGGCGGCATCGGCCGGTCGACAACTGGCCCAAGCCGGGTTCGCGGTGGTCTCGCTGCCTTACGACGCATATGTCAGCCTGGACGCGATCATCCGCACGGTTGTCCGGGTCTGGTTCACCCGGCGCAAGCTGCTGGAATGGGTCACGGCCAGCGAAGCGGAGCAGGCGGCGCAAACGGATCTTGCCGGGTTTTACCGCTCGATGTGGGTCGCGCCAGTGATGGCGGCACTGGGCGCGGGCGCTGTTTTGCTCTGGCGGCCGGAGGCGGCGCCGGTGGTGCTGCCGATCGGGATATTGTGGGCGCTGGCACCGGCGGTGGCCTGGTGGCTGAGTCGGCCGATCGAGCCCGCTCGCGCGCGTTTGAGCGACTCGGACCGCGCATTCCTGCGGTATAACGCCCGGCGCACGTGGCGGTTCTTCGAGACGTTCGTGGGGCCGGCGGACAGTTACCTGCCCCCCGACAACTTTCAGGAACATCCCGTCGAGGTGGTGGCCCACCGCACGTCCCCGACCAACATCGGCCTGTCGCTGCTGTCGAACCTGGGCGCGTATGACTTCGGCTATGTCTCCGCGGGCAAACTGATCGAACGGACGTTCAGGACGCTCGACTCGGTCTCTAAGATGGAGCGGTTCCGCGGCCATCTGTACAACTGGTATGACACGCGTACGCTCCAGCCTCTGACCCCGCTGTACATTTCAACCGTGGACAGTGGCAATCTGGCCGGCCACCTGCTGACCCTGGCTCCGGGGCTCGAGCAGATGAAGGACCAGCCCGTGCTGCCACCGCGCGTCTTTGCCGGGGTGTCGGACACGCTGGAGGTGCTGGCGGAGACGGCGCGCGGGTCGAGCGGAGCCGGCCGGACGCGGGCGACCATGCTGCCGGAGCCGTTGCTGCGGCTGGAGCGCATGCGGGAGGAACTCGAGCAGCCTCCTCGGACGCTGGCAGCCGCACACATGCTTCTGCAAAGGGTCGCCATGGCGGCTACGGAACTGGTGGTCCATCTGTCCAGCGGGACAGACGAAGAGCTGCGCTGGTGGGCGGCCGCTCTCGAGCGGCAGAGCCGGGACTTCCTGGACGACATGGTTTTTCTGGCTCCGTGGATTCTCCTGCCGCCCCCGACGGAGCCGATGTGGCGACGTGGCTCCAAGGAGCAGGTTCATCGGCTGGGTGACTTGCGCGAGCTGCTGCGCAAGCTGGACAGCGTGCCGACGCTGGCCGAAGCGGCTGAATTGAAGGCGAACCTGCTGCCGTCCATCGATGCGATCCTCGCGGATCTGCGCACCCGCCAGCCGGATGCCCCCGCGGATGAGGACGACTGGTTCACGAGACTGCACCAGGCGATCGCCGACGCGGCTCAGCGTGCGAAGGACCGGATGGACGGCATCGCGGAACTGGCCCACCGCTGCCGGAACCTGGCCGATCTCAACTACAGCTTTCTCTATGACCGGTCCCGGCACCTGTTGTCCATCGGGTACAACGTCAGCGATCACCGGCTGGACGCGAGCTACTACGACTTGCTGGCTTCCGAGGCCCGCCTGTGCAGCTTTGTCGCCATTGCCCAGGGCAAGCTGCCGCAGGAGCACTGGTTCAGCCTGGGGCGGCTCCTGACCACCACCGGCGGAGAACCCGTGCTGCTGTCGTGGAGCGGCTCGATGTTCGAGTACCTGATGCCCATGCTGGTCATGCCCAGCTATGAGAATACGCTGCTTGACCAGAGCTGCCGGGCGGCGGTGCAGCGGCAGATTGAGTACGGCCGTCAACGGGGTGTGCCGTGGGGGATTTCGGAATCGGGCTACAATACGACCGACATCCACCTGAACTATCAATATCGCGCTTTCGGCGTGCCGGGGCTGGGGTTGAAACGCGGCCTGAGCGACGACCTGGTGATCGCACCTTATGCGAGCGCAATGGCTTTGATGCTCGTTCCGGAGGAGGCTTGCCAGAACCTGAGGCGGCTGGCGGGTGAAAACCAGGTAGGCCGGTACGGCTTTTATGAAGCGGTGGACTATACCCCGGCCCACGTGCCCCGCGGCCAGAGCAGTGTGACCGTGCGCTCGTACATGGCCCACCACCAGGGGATGAGTTTCCTGGCGCTGGCCCATCATCTGCTGGATCGGCCGATGCAGCGGCGGTTTGAGTCGGATCCGCTGTTCAAGGCCACCGACCTGCTGCTGCATGAGCGGGTGCCCAAGGTCATGCCGGTCTTCCCGCATGCGGCGGAAACGGCCGAAACGCCGAGAGGAACCGCCGAGGCGGAACTCACGCTGCGGGTGTTCAAGACACCCGATACGCCGCTGCCGGAGGTGCATCTGCTGTCCAATGGGCGCTATCACGTCATGATTTCGGCAGCAGGCGGAGGCGCCAGCCGGTGGCGCGACCTGGCGTTGACGCGCTGGCACGAAGACGGGGCGCTCGATCGATGGGGCACGTTCTGCTACATCCGCGAGCCGGGCAGCGATCGGATCTGGTCGGCGGCACATCAGCCCACCGGTCATCCGGCGAAGACCTACGAGGCCATTTTCTCGCAGGCCCGCGCGGAGTTTCGGCGTCGCGACGGCGACTTCGATACACACACGGAGATCGGTGTTTCGCCGGAAGATGACGTAGAGGTGCGGCGAATCACGGTGACCAACCGGGGCCGGTCGCGCAAGTCCCTCCAGTTCACGAGTTTCGCCGAGGTCGTGTTGGCACACCCGGCCGCCGACGCCGCGCACCCGGCATTCGGTAACCTGTTCGTGCAGACGCAGATCGTCCGTGGTCGTCACGCCATCCTGTGCACGCGACGGCCACGGTCTGCCTCCGAGCGCCCGCCGTGGATGCTGCATCTGATGGCTGTCCAGGGCCAGGTCACGCGCGAGGCCTCCTTCGAGACCGACCGGTCGGAGTTCATCGGCCGCGGCCGCCGGATCACCGACCCTGCCGCAGTGCACGTCGAGGATCTCTCGGACTCGGAGGGCGCCGTCCTGGACCCGGCCGTGGCCGTGCGCCAGACCGTGTCGGTCGGGCCCGAGGAGGCGGTCGCGGTGGTCATCGTCACCGGCGTGGCCGAAACACGCGATGCGGCTACCGCCCTGATTGAGAAGTATCACGACGTCAGGCTGGCTGAGCGGGTCTTTGAACTCGCCTGGACGCACAGCCAGGTCGTGCTGCGTCAACTCGATTCGACCGAGGCCGAAGCGCAGCTCTACGGCCGCCTGGCCAGCTCGATTCTCTACCTCAACCCGCAACGGCGGGCACCGGCCGGTATGATCGCACGGAATCGGCGCGGCCAGTGGGGGCTTTGGGGCTACGGCATCTCCGGCGACTTCCCGATCGTGCTGCTGAGGATTGCCGACATCACGCGTCTGGGTATCGTGCGGCAACTGGTCCGGGCTCACGCGTACTGGCGGGTCAAGGGTTTCCCGGTGGACCTGGTCATCTGGAACGAGGATGTCTCCGGCTACCGCCAGGAGCTTCAGGACCAGATCATGGGCATCATCGCCGCCAGCCCTGAGCTCCACATGGTGGACCAGCCGGGCGGCATTTTCGTTCGCCGCGTCGAGCAGATCCCGGAGGAGGATCGCGTGCTCATGCAGGCGGTGGCGCGGGTGATCCTGAGCGACGCAGCCGGTACGCTGGCCGAGCAGGTCGATCGACGGATGCGGTCGGAGATTGCCCCGCCGGCCTTTGCCGCCGTCCGGTCCAAACGGCCGGAGCTTCCGCCGACGCCGGTCGACACCGCTCGCCGCGATCTGGCGTACTACAACGGCCTGGGCGGCTTCACCCAGGACGGCCGCGAGTACATCATCACGACCCGGCCGGACCGCGTCACACCTGCTCCGTGGTCTAACGTTATCGCCAATCCGAAGTTCGGCACGGTGGTGACCGAGAGTGGGGGCGGTTACACCTGGGCCGAGAATGCCCACGAGTATCGGCTGACGCCCTGGTACAACGATCCGGTGTGCGACACCAGCGGCGAGGCTTATTACATCCGCGATGAGGAGACCGGGCGGTTCTGGTCGCCCACGCCGTTGCCGGCGCGCGGACGAATGCCGTACCTCTCGCGCCACGGTTTCGGTTACAGCGTGTTCGAGTACACCGAGGGGGGCATCTCCTCGGAGATGTGGACCTACGTGGCGATCGACGCCCCGGTCAAGTTCGTCGTCATGCGGATCCGGAACAGCTCCGGTGCACAACGGCGTCTGTCGGTGACCGGCTTCGTTGAGTGGGTGCTCGGCGAACACCGCTGGCGGAACATGGCCCACGTCGTGACCGAGACGGATGCGGCCACGGGAGGCATCCTGGCGCGTAACGCCTACAGCAGCGAATTCGGCTCACGGGTCGCTTTTTTCAATGTTTCCGAACCGCAGCGGACGCTGACCGGCAACCGGTCGGAGTTCCTCGGGCGCAACGGCAGCTACGCCAGTCCGGCGGCCATGAGGCTCTCGAAACTCTCGGGACGGCTCGGGGCGGGGCTGGATCCGTGCGCGGCCATGCAGGTGATCTTCGATCTGGCGGACGGACAGGAGCGGGAAGTTGCATTCATACTGGGTGCCGGGCAGGATCGCCGGGAAGCCGAAGTTCTGCTCAAACGCTTCCGCCGGGTGCAGGATGCCCGTGAGGCGCTGGAGGTTGTCTGGCAGTCCTGGAATCAGACGCTCGGGGCGGTGTATGTCGAGACACCCGATACGTCGGTCAACTTCCTGGTCAACGGTTGGCTACTCTACCAGGTACTCTCCTGCCGGATGTGGGGTCGGAGCGGCTTCTATCAATCGGGCGGGGCTTTCGGCTTCCGCGATCAGCTCCAGGATGCGATGGCGCTGCTGCATACGGAGCCATCCCTGCTTCGAAGTCAACTGATCCGCAGCGCCGGACGCCAGTTCCGCGAGGGGGATGTCCAGCACTGGTGGCATCCGCCCGTGGGTCGCGGGGTTCGCACGCGGATTTCAGATGATTACCTGTGGCTGCCGCTGGCCACCTGCCGCTATGTCCGCGCTGTCGGCGATACCGGCGTTCTGGAGGAGCAGATCGGCTTCCTGGAAGGTCGACCACTTAAAGAAGGCGAGGAAGGTTACTACGATCTGCCGTCCAAATCCGAGGAGATCGCCAGCCTGTATGTCCACTGTGTACGGGCGATCCGCAACGGGCTCAAGTTTGGCGAGCACGGGTTGCCGCTCATGGGCGCCGGCGACTGGAACGACGGGATGAATCTGGTCGGCGAGCACGGAAAGGGAGAAAGCGTCTGGCTGGCCTTCTTCCTGTACACGGTTTTGACCGAGTTCAGCGTGGTGGCCCGGCAGTTCGGGGATGCGGGATTCGCCCAGGAGTGTGACGAACAGGCCGCCAAACTGCGCGCGAACATCGAGCAGCAGGCATGGGACGGCCAGTGGTATCGGCGGGCGTATTTCGACAGCGGCGAGCCCCTGGGCTCCGCCTCAAGTCCGGAGTGTCAGATCGATTCATTGCCACAAAGTTGGTCTGTGTTGTCGAAGGCGGGTGATCCCAAGCGCTCGCGGACGGCCATGGAGGCGGTGGATGCCCGACTCGTGCGCCGCCAGGCGAAGCTGATCCAGCTTTTTGATCCGCCGTTCGATAACTCGCATCTGAACCCGGGCTATATCAAGGGCTATGTTCCGGGCGTGCGCGAGAACGGAGCCCAGTACACCCACGCGGCCATCTGGTCGGTCATGGCCTTCGCGGCCATCGGAGACGCCGAGCGGGCCTGGGAACTGTTGTCACTGATCAACCCGGTCCAACATGGCGCCTCGCAGGAAGCCATCCGGACGTACAAGGTCGAGCCGTACGTGGTTGCCGCCGACGTCTACACGAATCCGCAACACCTGGGCCGCGGCGGCTGGACCTGGTACACCGGTTCAGCCGGTTGGATGTATCGGCTGATCACGGAGTCGCTGCTGGGAGTGCGCCTGGAGGTGGACCGCCTGCGGCTCGAGCCGTTGCTGCCGGCCCAGTGGACGTCGCTCAAGATTCACTACCGCTACCGCGAGACGTTCTATCACATCGAGATCCGCCACGCGGGCCGGACGGTGCAGCGCGTGACCGTGGACGGTGTGGAGCAGCCGGGCAAGGATATTCTGATGACGAATGATCGCCAGGAGCATGAGGTGGTGGTGGAGATGGCGTAACGGCGGATGCTGGCTGGCGGGTGCTAAGTGTTGGGTGGCGGGTGGTGGATTGGCGGTGTAGCGGCCGGCCAGGAGCGCCCGCCCGTGCGCAGGACACC